>JAYQON010000004.1:0-65886 GCA_038144835.1 Bdellovibrionales bacterium | reverse complement strand
GCAAAAGTAGGCCTTGTATTAGCCGACACCAACTTTGGTCTGCGTACAATCACAATGGAGAGAAAAGACGGTCCAGTAGCTTACAAAAAACCATGGCCAACCGGTACAAGTCCTCAAGAGAACTTTAACAGTTACACGGTTGAACTTAATTTGACCTTTGGGGATACCAATTTGGCTACAAATCAGGTGACTTTAGGGGGTAGCTTTCAGCGCCGCAAAGTTACAACTAAAGTCGGTGTACGCGCTGCCGACAACACAATTCGAGATTGTCCAGCATTTGAGTACAGCCTTGCTGATTTGCAATGTGATCCAGGAAGTAATCCCAGCAATCCTGATGTGGTCAAATATTACGATCAAAGTGCTCCTGAGCCAAATACGCCGCAAGAGTGCATCACTGCCGCCCAAACAGCCCAAAGTTTTGCCTCGACTTGGATGAGCTGCGAGGTGGTCTACTACTTAACTAAAGTCACAAGTGCTGGTGACCCTCGTTGTGCTTGTCGAGTGAGTTGTCGGCCGACTGCGGCTCCGCCGACCCCAGCTCCGCCGACCCCAGCTCCGCCGACCCCAGCTCCGCCGCCTGGTGGTGGTGGTGATAATCCTCCCCCTTCCAGTTATTAAGGATTGTCACCTGGCTTCCTCTATGCGTTAATTTTAGTATGGGGGTTGCTATTGAGACTAGGGCGAATCGAGCTTTTACTGATTGTCTTTTTACTGGTGGGTAGTGGGTGGATGGCTTTGCAGTATCTGCCGGGCGGTCAGCAGCGGGCGTGCTCGCCAGTGCCTTTAAGCGATGAGGTAAAAGCCTATATTGATGGCAAAATCACATCAGGTGAAGGTGGTCAGTGCGGAGACTTACCCAAGGTCGTTGGGCGCGTTTCAGAGCTTGAGGGTAAAATGGGTGAACTCGAAAAGTTTCGTCAACTTCGCGAGCAGGTTGAAGAACGGCGGGTTAACCTTGAGACGGCTCTCAAAGAGCAGCGCAATAACCATCAGAACTTCCTTTCAACATTTCGTGAGGCCGAAGTGAACAGACTTCGCTCTGAGATTGCCACGATGTGTGCGGGAATTACTATTGTGCCCAGTGGTTCTCGAGGCTCAATCAATCCCGGGCAAAACCGGCCACAGGCGCCTTTGAACAGGCAAAACCAGTTTCGTAAGGGCGTAGACCCTGGTGCAAGTGGTAATGGCTCAGTCAATCGCTAGCCTTTTTTTGCTGCTGATGAGCGTCTCGGTTGGTGCTCAGTTGAGCGATCTTCAAAAGCAATCTTTGGATCAGTTCATTAAAGAGCGTTCACACATGCGACAGATGTCGGCTCCAGTCATTGGTCAAATCAGTCAGGGATTGGAGCAAAGAATTTTTGCCCTCGAAAAAAAAATAATGCCGATGTCTGGCATTATTAGTCGTGCGATTTTGGATCTCAATACACGTGACTCTGAGTTGAGTAAGCGTAAGCACGACTTAGAATCCGGTGTCTTCACTGTGAACCCTTATGAAAATTCAGCTTGGCTGACGCAAGCCAGAACTGAACTCAAACAATTATGCTGCGAAATCAAAAGCGATCCGACCTTTGCTGGGCGGGTTTTGACTTTGGTTGAGCGAGGTATTGCGCTGACTGAGGCGAATCTTTATGGAGACCTTGCGGACTCAGCAAATGACTCCCTCAATGGCTCCGCAGTCGCCAATCCCGCGCCGGGCCGTTTGCGGGGAGCGCGCTTGGGTCCGGGTGGCCAAAGGGGAACAGCTGGGGCTCCGTTTTTTAGAAGGCAATTTCGTGGCAATGGTGCTGGTCGAGGTCGCCTGCCGCCCGGCCAACGTCGAGGTGGTGGCGCCGGCGGTGGTGGCATGAATCAGAATGGACGTGCGGGTCAGGGTGCCAGTCCCGGTGCCGGGCAAGGTGGCGCCAGCGACCAAGCCGATTAAATTAAAAAATGCGTTTCAGACTGAGACAAGAAAACCGTCTCACTTTAGCTTTTACCTAAGTGTAGGATACCATATAGGTTATGTCTCGGACTCCTAATGCAACAACCGCATTTCTATATCTTTGCAGTCTTTTGTTTATTTATCATCCGCCTTGCGCTGCGGATTGGTTGAGCGATGCAGAATCCGCTGGGAGTAAAGTTAGGTTTGGAGCTAGTGCAGATGGCGCAGTTATAAACACTAGGTTTAGGGATCGCGGGGGTCAAAGATGTGAGTATACTCACCCTGGTATCTTTGCTTGCTGTTCTGGGCGCTCCTTAGACGAAGTGACAGTAAGGGCTTGCCTTTCCGATTTGGCCGAACGGGAAATGAAAATCGCTACAGGCGAAGAAGATGCTCCGCAATCAGAGTCCATTCCAAGTAACGGTCAAACGCAAACTCTTACTCAAACAAAGGCGTTGAAAAAGCAAAGCCAGCAAAAAAAAGCAATGGCTGCTTTTTGTAAAGGCGTGGCTCAAGCTTGTAGACAATCATGCGCACAATCGGGTTCAGGAGGTCAGACCGCAGCTCGAAAAGCTTTTGATCTATTTTTTCCGATAGCCATAGCGGCAACCCCGGTCTGTGATAATTTCGAACGCCAAGCCATAGCACTGGAGAGTGCGGCCAATGAGCATGACAAGGCAATAAAGAAAAACATCGAAACTCTTAAAAATACGTCCGCAGACCCAAAGGGTAATCCTGACAATACAGGTCCTACGGGTGACAAAGATGGAACTGGCAATAAAGGCGATGCCAAAAAAGATGCCAAGAAAGACAACAAAGATTCAAAAGGTGGTGGGTTTGATCCATCCTCTTTAATGAACGCTCTTAATAAACCAAAAGAGACTGAACAGCCGCCACAGGTGCAGCCGCCGCAAGCTTGTACTGAAAATCCGTGGTTGGCGGGTTGTCAGACGCAGGCCGAAAAGGAAGAAACCAAGCCGCAACCTTTGGGTGAATTGCAGCCAAGCTCTTCGCCTGAAGGCCCGGGAAATTTTAATCTCGACAACCCATTAGGCAACCCATCGCCCTCCCCTTATGGTAGTGATGAGCCGCCTAAGTTTCAGCCGGCGACGGTAAATACCGTGCCCAATGGTGGCGGTGGAATGCCCGGCGGTGGTGGCGGTGGATCGCCGGCATCCTTGGGATCCAGTGGCGGAGGTTCTTCTTACGCTGGTGGTCGCGGCACCAATACTGATATTTTGCATGGAGAGCGTAGCGGTGGAGCTTCGCAGACCAATGCTTCCATGAATATGCAAACAGGAGGCGGGGGTGGCGGTTACTCCTATGGCGGCGGGCGCGATTCAGGTGGCTCAGGTTATGAGGGTCTCGATCTCCGGCAATTCTTGCCGGGTGGCAAGCGTGATCCAACTCGCAAGGTGGCGGGCTTAGAGGTCGGTGGACCGAGAGTTGAAATTCAATCTAAAGATTCCAACATCTGGAACCGTATCACGCGTATCTTTCGTACTCGCTGCAACGAGGGACGTTTGCGCGATTGCGTGCCCTAAAGAAAACCCAGTCTGCGTTCTTCTTGGCGCCAGAATTGCTTGATCTTATCGTGACCCAGCGGTACTCGTAATTGTCGCCCGTAGCCAAGACGGAAAGAATCAACATGGAAAATGAAACCACAGAGTTGGATTGGTCTGATCTAAACACTCTGATCGCGCATTGGTCTGAGTTGGACCTATCTATGCGTAAAGAGAAGTTTGCCAATTTGCCGCGCACAGATGCCGAGGATTTGTTTTTGGCCTTGGGGCCAGATGAGCAGGTGGAGCTCATGGCAGACTTGTCAATGCCCAAGCTGCGCTCTTGGTTGCGTTTATTGGCGTTAGATGATGCGGCTGACTTCATTCAGCGTCTTCCGGATGAAGTTCGGCAAGAGGCCTTGATGCTCTTGGACGAGGTTTCTCGCCAAGAGGTTATGGGTTTGATGGCCTATGCCGAAGATGAGGCCGGTGGAGTGATGAATCCGCGCTATATTCGGCTGCGCCCAGATATGTCGGTTGAAGAAGCGATCCGCTATATGCGGGCGCAAGCGCGAACTCCGGTGGAGACTATTTATTACGCCTACGTCTTGGATTATGACCAAAGACTTTTGGGGGTAGTTTCGTTTCGCGAGTTGCTGCTAACGGCAACTGACAAAAAAGTGCGCGAGATTATGAAAACCGATGTTGTGACCGTGCCGGAGGAAATGGACCGCGAACACGTGTCAGAACTGTTTCGCAAGTACACGCTTATGGCTTTGCCTGTGATCGACGACCTTGGACGCATGATGGGTATTGTTACCTATGATGATATCGTCGATGTGGTGCAAAAAGAGGCGACCGAAGATATTCAAAAATTGGGTGGTATGCAGGCTTTGGATGCGCCCTATTTTAAAACTAGCTTTTTGGAAATGATCAAAAAGCGCGGGGGATGGCTCTTAGTATTGTTCTTGGGTGAGATGTTTACGGCCTCAGCGATGGCTCGTTATGAAGAGGAAATCGCGCGGGCAGTGATTTTGGCGTTGTTTATCCCATTGATTATCAGCTCTGGCGGTAACTCGGGGTCGCAGGCTTCAACCTTGATCATTCGTTCTCTGGCGTTAAGTGAAATTCGCTTGCGTGATTGGTGGCGTGTGTTTGCGCGCGAGTTGGCAGCAGGTCTAGTTTTAGGTGGATTGCTCGGTGGTATCGGACTTTTGCGCGTGGTTGTTGGTCATCATTTTTGGCCAATGGGTGATCATTACTTTATGCTAGGTTGTACGGTTGCGGTCAGTCTTATAGGCGTTGTCTTATGGGGGACATTAAGCGGTGCTATGTTGCCCTTTGCTCTGCGTAAGGTAGGGTTTGATCCGGCCAGTGCTTCAGCGCCTCTCGTTGCTACCTTAGTGGATGTGACTGGTCTTGTGATCTACTTTAGTGTCGCCAACATTCTTTTGTCGGGATCGTTGCTCTAGTTATTTGGCGCTGGGAAGCTTTTACAGTACCCAGTGCCAAAATCGGTATGGTAGCCCTTCTGTTCTGCACAACAAGTGAGGGGTTTAATGTTGCAAATACTGTTCACCATGGGATTGGCGCTTTCTCTTAGTGTGTCTTCGCTGGCACATGCTGAAGATGCAAGCGAATTTATTGACCCTCAATCTTTGATTTTTTCAGTAGTTAAAATCACCAATGAGTCCGCAGACATTTTTACGGCCGACACTCAGAGCAGTCATGGTACTGGTTTTTTTATTGGTCTAGATTCTGAAACCAAGCGCGGTTTGATTTTCACCAACAAGCATGTGATTGAAACCGATGCGCATCATGCGCAGCGGTTGATGCTGGAATTTAATACCAATCAGCGTCGCGGGGAGCGCATCATGGCTCGCCTCGTTTACTCGAGTCTGCTGCATGATTTCGCGGTCTTGGATTTTGATTTAAAAGCTTTGAAACGGGCAAATTTAAGTTCTCCTCTGCGCTTGCCTAAAAAGAAAAGTCCATTTTTTGATTTTCAAGGCAATGAAAGAAATTTGCGTGGACTAGAAGTTATGGCGATCGGCAACCCGTTCGAGGGTAGTAATGTGACCACCTATGGGCAGATTACAGGGCTACATTTTGATCCCTCGATGGGGCCATTTATTCAGACGCAAACGCCCATTAACCCCGGTAACTCGGGTGGTCCTTTAATTTCGCTACAGACAGGTGAAGTGATTGGTATCAATACCATGACCATGAGTGGAGCAGATGGAACCCATTGGGCCATACCCATTGGCATTTTGATGCAAGAGTTTGGAGAATGGCGGAAACAAAAAAAGAGCAAGCTTGCTCCCACCATTGCTGATCCTCGCCAGGTGCGCTTTTCAATGAGCTTGATGCATGAGGGAACTTTGCAGCAGATGCAACTTTACTCGGCCATTGAAAAGGCGGTTCCCGGCTATTTTGAAAATTACAATTCAGTCTTGATGGTGACCGACTCTGCCGACGGACGCTTACGCTATGGAGACATTTTACTGCGCATGAATGGTCAGGTGATCGGAGGTTTTCCGTACGATTTTACTCGCCGCCTGCAGCGAGTGCAGGGGTCGGTCAAGATGCAGATTCTGCGTGCGGGTAAAGTCATGAACTTGGAAGTTCATTTTCCGAGTGAGGGTTATCATTCGCGCCGGCAAGAAGTGGATTACGTTTACCTATCAGGTTTACTGCTTCAAGAGATGGGTATGGATATGCCTCGCCGAATTCGACCCGGACTTACCTCACGGGTTGCCGTGACTCAATTGGTGGATTCTCCCGAAGTCAATTTCGACAGCAGCCGATTCCCTCCTCCAGGGAGTGTTATTGCGGCGGTGAGTTTTGGCGGCGATCAGCTTCCCGTGCGAACGCTATTTGATCTTAAACAGGCGCTCAAGGCCAATGCCAACAAGCCCTTTGTGGTTTTGCATGTTTACAAGGCCAACTATTTAAGTCGATCTTCGGGTGAAGTTATTCCCCTTTTAAGTCCGGCGACGGGGGCTCCTTTGGTGGATGGAGTCTTAGATATTTATATCTTGCCGTTAAAAGATGTTCTCACTCCCTCAAGGTTTTCATTGCATAAATTCAAAAAGCAGTTCGATTTCTACGCGGAGGGAGATGCGACGCGTGATTGGCGCCGATTTGTGCGTGTCAAGTCGGTGGATTCTGGATCGAAGCAAAAAACCGATCAAGGTTGCGAGTCGGTCTTGATTGTTCCAGGCAAGAAATAAAGCCAAAGCAGATCCGCATGTTCGCCGTAACGTGGGTCTGGAGCAATGGCGGCATTCAAGTGAGAAGAGTCCCATTGCTCGACGGGAATTTGTAAAACCGTCGTGACTTGCTGATGACCATAGCGCTTGATTCTGGCGGGAAGCCCATGGCCAAATTCAGAATGAAAAGCGCCAACAATAACCGTGAGAACGGTGTCTTGGGGTCTTTGTAGAGCCTTCCAGGCCATGGTGTCGTCCCATAGGGATTGAGCCCAAAAATAATTTTCAAGTTTGTGTGCGGGTATATGATTTTGCATTATTTCTTGAAAGCGTGAAAAGTAATCGGCTGATCCGCGCTCCCAAATGGGAGGGAGTTGTTGTTGGTCGGATGGCGTAAGCCCTGCGGGCCCCAGTTGTGCCACTTTTCTGCCTAGAGCGCGGGGGGCGTTAAGAGCCAAAGTGCCTGCGTGATCGCGAGAAGCGAGTATTTGCTCACGGTAGGCGGAAAATGGATTGCCGCCCCAGCCGATTTCACGCAAAAAGTCATTCTCTGCGAGACTTCCCGCGACGAACGCATCCGTTGCGGATTGAAACGGGTAAGCAATGAATTCCATGCCCACGGAAATTCGATAAAGAGTTTTCAAATGCTTTAACCAGCGAACTTGGTTGGTATGGTGAATGCGACTTTTGGGATCACTGATGCTTTCGGGAGTTGCATGCTCCTCGCCTAAAATAAATATTTCACCTTGTTTGGCGCGAACATCCTGCAATTGTAGCCAAGTTTTTTGCCGAGTGTCCCAAATGGCTTCGCGGTTTGCAGTGGTCGCCATGCCTAGGCTTGCGAGCCAAAGCGTCAGAATAAACTTCATAACCTTCCCCACCTTATTAGAATGAGTTATGACAGATTTAAGGTTTGTCTTTCAAGGTTTTCATTAAATGTCTGTTGTATGCCGCAAGTAAAAACCACCACGGCTATTTTTGAATTAATCATCGCCGCGCTGTTTTGGGGTTTTGGTTTTGTGGCGGTGGTCTGGGCATTGGAGGCGATGACCGCTTCAGAGATTACCTGGATGCGCTTCGCGATAGCCTTTGCGATTGGTCTACCGCTTGTTTTGATCGGTGGCATGAAACATTGGCGAGAGACTTTAACTTTAAGTTTTTGGCCCGCGGTCTGTTTGATCGGAACTCTTTTCTTTCAGTCGTGGGGTTTAAAGTACACGACGGCAACAAAGAGTGGTTTTATTACCACCTTGTACGTAGTTTTTGTTCCCATTCTCGAATCAGTCTTGCTGAAGAGAGGTTTGCCCTTGGGGCTTTGGCTGTGCGTGGCGGGGGCTTTGATCGGGACTATCTTGATTGTTGACCTGGGCTTTAGCACTATCAATGTCGGTGATTTACTCACTTTTGTGTGTGCACTTTTTGCAACCGCTCAGATTTATTCTCTGGGATTAATTAGTCCGCGAGTTCGTCAGCCATTTTTTTTCAATATCACTCAATCACTGTGGGGAACGGTCTTGTTGCTGCCATTGGTGCTTAATTCTAAATTCTGGACTCAGCCAGAACTGTTAATAGAGGCACCGATCAAGGTTTGGGTGGGAATGTTTTCTCTGGCTATTGGATCCACGGTCATCGCTTTTTATCTGCAAGTAAGGGCGCAAGCAAAGCTTTCGCCCACAGTAAGCAGCCTTCTGTTTTTGTTAGAATCTCCTTTTGCCATGTTGCTTTCTATATACTTTTTAGGTGAATCTTTGGGCTTTTTAGAATCCGTGGGTGCCGCTTTGATTTTTGCTTCCGCTGCGGCTGCATCCATGCTTGAAACCCGGTGGCGAAGCGTCTAATTTTTTGTGGATAAATAGGGGGTGTTCGCAATGAGCAAAAAAAAAATCGGACTTGCGTTGGTTCTTTTAGTTTTAGGTGGTCGAGCTTTTGCTCAAGAAATCCATTGCGTTGCGCGGCAGTTTGAGGTCACTCACCAAGGAAACAAAAATCAGCAAGAAAAGCGCTTCGTTATAAAAGCGGATGCGAGTGAGTTTGCGTCTGAGTCGGTTGATCTGGGTTCGCGAGCTTTCTCTTTTTCTGCGAATCTGAGTCGTGGGGATTTCATGCTGACCCAGTCTTGGGGCGAGAACTATACCGAAGGTATTAATGCCACTGGAAGTTTTGATTCCACCGGACGTATGCAGATTTCACAGGTTATAGTAAATCAGGTCTATAAGTTTGAGTGCCGTAGGCGATAAAACTGAGATCTGACCCAACAGGCAGGTGGGCCAGTTTCATTTTGATACGTCGATGTTTTTAAACTTGGCAGGTGTACAATCTTTAATCAATTTTAATAAGCTATCTACACCTAAAATTGTCCATTTAGCGTCGAATTTTGCACTTCCGTTAACTTTATATGGATGGGAAAGGGTTTGGCGCTCAATTAAAAGTTTTATTGGTTTTACTTAGCGTAAAGCTTTTTTCTAACGTGTTGATCGCACGCGCGTTGGAGGTTGCTGACCCAAGTGGAATTGAAACACTAGCCGTCGATAAGAGTTCGACGGCGATACGCTCAAATTTAGCAGCTTGCAATAAAACCTACGCACAGAATAAATGCGGGCAAGTGCGTGATTCACTCCCTCAAGAGCAGCAAAAAGACATTATCGATTGTTCGCAATCGGAGCATTTTCTTCCGGCGCAAATCGCTATGGGCTGTGCGAATGGCGTGGGTGCGTTTGTTTGGGATACGGCAAAGGGGCTTGTGACTTTGCCGTACAGTTTGGCCAAGGGCGCGGCGGGAGCACCCGGAGCATTGGCGGCCTCGTGGCGAGAAGACGAAAAATGCCACTCAAATTTCGAATATAAACGAGCCCTGATTGAGCCGATTAAAGAATTTCAGAGTGAGGGTGCGAGTGCGGCCATGATCAAGTGGCCGTGTGACCGATTACGCTCCTTTGTGGAGCAAGTGGCGCGACGAAAAGACGAAGAAGTCAGTCGTAAACAGGCCAATCAAAAAAAATACGATGAATTTATTCGTGCGAATTCTGACAAGCAGTCGGAGGCGGAGCAAAAATTCCCTAAAGCTGAGCGTGAGCTTAGCGCAAGTGAGAAAAAATATCTTGAAAGCGCATTTCATCGCAAACGTGCGCATGACGTTATGCCAGATATTATCAAGAAAGTGGAACAGCTGTACGCTTGTTATACCAATCAGCACAAGGCCAAGATCGCTTGTCAAATTGCCGCAAGCGTAGCACTCCCGTCAGCGGCGCTAAAAGTCGCTCTAGATCCGCGAGCGCGAGCGCTAGTTAACGACCTCAGAACTCATGGTCGTTTCACCGCTGCAAGTGATATTGCGGCTATGCAGGCCGTGCCTTCTCGTATGGGAGTGGGCCTTGAAAAGTTAAATCGTCCTCCTGGAGTCGGCGAAAGTGTTGTGGTGCCTCGCTCGAGTGGTGCGTTTTCAGAAGGTAAGGTGATCGGGTTTGATAAAGAGGGCCGTGCCATAGTTCAAATTGGCGAGGTCGAAGACGGTCGTTTGTTAGTCAAGAGTGTATCTAATGAAAATCTTTATGCTCCCAATCGAGGGCTTGATTTTGCGGAGATGCCGCGAGGCCCACCTCTAGTTAAAATTGGGGATGACGTAACTGTTCCCCGCTCGGATGGCTCAACTTCGGAAGGTCGAGTGACTCAAAAGTGGGCTGATGGCCGTGTTAGAGTTGAATTTAAAGATGACCTTGGTCGGCTTGCCTTTAAAGATATCGCTCCAGATCAACTCACGCGTTCTTACGCTTTTAAGTCGAGCAAAGTCGGTGATTATGTCACCGGTAGCGGCTCGATCGTAAAAGTGGATTACGACTCTCCCGCTTTCAAGCAAACGATGCGAGAGGTTATGGACGGCTTTGATGCCAAGGGTGTGGGTGTGCATAATCCGAGGGGGCCGCCCAACGTAACAGAGATGCGCACGGCTTCGGACGCCTGGTTGTCGCAAGTCAAAAAATTTGAAAGTCCCGAAAGCGGTGCAAATTATGATCGGCTGCGAAATGAAATAATAAGAAAAAATAACGGCTCAGGTGATTTAGGCGAAATTCCAGCTTGCCGAGGAGCTGTTTGTCGTGCGTTGAGTCTCATTGGGAGCGTGGCTTTAGCAGAGTCGGGGTTCTCAACCCGTGTGGCCCGTGGTTGGGTGGGTGGGGCAAATGGTGGTGCCCATGCTTGGATTGAGTTTGTAGACCCAAACACCAATCGAGTTCTGGGTGTTTTGGATAGCAATTATCAGCGCAGTTTCTTTCAAAATCCGAACGATTATTACAAGCGTATGCAGGTCAATGGCCCGATAAAATATACGGTCGTGGCGAAGCCTCGGTAACCTAGTTTAAAAATTTTCAGTTGCCTTGTGGGATCAATTTTTCGATCCTAAGGGGCGTGAACTTTAACCAATCTTTATTGTTAGCCGTTGTTGAGGGTATTACCGAATACCTTCCGATATCCTCCACTGGGCATATCATTTTAGCTTCTTGGGGTATGGGTATAAGCCAAGAGCAGTTTGTTAAAGATTATACGGTGATGGTGCAGTTTGGAGCGATTGTTTCGGTTTTGGTGCTCTATTGGCGGCGTTTTTTACTGAACGTAAGAGTATATCCGCAGGTTTTTATCGCTTTTTTGCCGGCGGCGGTGATTGGGTTGGCGGTCAAAAAGCACATCGATATCTTGCTTGGCAGTGTGTGGTTGGTGGGGTGGGCCCTGTTGGTGGGCGGAGTGCTGTTAGTTTTAACGGATCGTTGGATTCGCCTGTTAAAGGTGCGAGTGCATAAAATTGAGGATCTGCCTAAAAGCTCCGCTTTAAAAATTGGATTATTTCAAACCTTGGCTTTTTTTCCGGGAGTTTCGCGGGCTGCCGCGAGTATCTGGGGTGGACTCTATCAGGGAATGAGTCTTTCGTTAGCGACCGAGTTCTCATTTTTTTTGGCTGTCCCAACACTAACGGGAGCTAGCTTTTTAAAACTCCTTAAAGTTTGGCCTCAACTTGAAGCGGAGCAAATTCAAATGATTCTTTGGGGCAATTTAGTTTCTTTTGTTGTGGGTGCGTTTGCGATCAAATATTTCGTGGCTTTGGTGGCTCGCTACGGTCTTAAATATTTCGGTTATTATCGAATGGCGTTGGGAGTAGTTGTTCTTGTTCTCTTGAGTCTGGGGCATGATATTCACGCCAACTGAATTCGCTGGAGCACAAAGCTACACGCTTTTTTATGGTGAAAGATTCCATGCGTCATAAAGGTAATTCTCAGCAACTATGACTTTCTTCTGGTTAAAATTCGGTTAGAGTGAGGCTTTTGGTTCGGAGGATTTTATGAGTCTTGGCCCAATGGAGCTGGTCATAATTCTGGGTATTGCGCTTTTGTTTTTTGGTCCCTCGCGTTTGCCAGGTTTAGGGCGGTCTTTGGGTGACGCCATTCGCGGTTTCAAGCGCGGAATCGATGGTAGTGAGGAAGAGATCAAGCCCGTCACTCCGGTCGAGCAAATCGTTGAGCCTGCCAAGGCTGAGCAAAAGCAAGAAGAGAAAAGCAAAGAAAAGGTAAACTCTTAAGCGCTTAAGACTCACCTGATAAGAGCTAGACGTTTTGGTTACGTCTATTTATAAAGTTCAAACGTAATCCCTTCAGTTTTAAACATTCAAAGGAGCACCTCATGCTGGATTCTTTGCTTGGCGATGCCTTTACCGGTCTTCATTTCATCATGCGCTGGTTGCATGTTTTTTTCGGTGTGATTTGGATTGGCCATCTCTACTACTTCAATTTTGTTCAAGGCGCTTTTATGAATGAAACCGATGCGGGAGCCAAATCCCAGGTTTTACAAAAGCTGGCTCCGAGAGCTTTGTGGTGGTTTCGTTGGGGCGCAATGTGGACCTTTGTCACTGGCGCGGTGATGTTGGGGTTGCGTGGTCACCAGGAAGCTGCAAATGCTGGTTTGGCCGTGCTTGTGAGCTCTTCTTATTGGATTAACATATTAACTGGGGCGCTTTTAGGTACCCTTATGTTTTTGAATGTATGGTTGGTGATTTGGCCAAAGCAAAAAATTGTGATTGCCAACGCAATTGCCGTGGCACAGGGGCAGCCAGCCAACCCAGCCGCAGCTGCAGCGGCCGCACGAGCATTGGTGGCTTCTCGAACCAACACGCTTTTCTCCATTCCTATGCTTTTCTTTATGTTGTCTGCCTCACACCTTCTTTACGCTGTGAATGAAGGTTCGAATGTATTGGCATACTGGATTGTGGCGTTTATTTTAATAGGTGCTCTGCAAGCCAATGCTCTTTTTGGTAAAACTGGGCCGATGACGACGATCAAGGGAGTAGTCACTTCTGGTTTTGCTTTGACCGGAGTGGTCATACTGCTCATCAATATTTTCATCTAGATTAACGGTGATTCCCAGCTTGCCCGCAAGAGGTCAGACCCCCTAAGCTTATGGTTTAGGGGGTAGTATGTTCCAACTGGGTATTGAACGATTGTTGAATGAGAAGGATTTGCAAAGCCGTCTTATTGGCAAGCGATTAGCTTTTCTTGGACACCCGGCTTCAGTCACCTCTGGTCTTAAATATTCCCTAGATGCTCTTTGCGCAGAGACTCCAATAAAGTTCGCGGCGGCGTTTGGACCTCAGCACGGTATGCGTGGTGAAAAGCAAGACAACATGATTGAGAGCGACGACTATGTCGACCCTGTTCACCAAATTCCAGTTTACAGCCTTTATGGTCGGGTGCGCCGGCCTTCGCCAGAGATGATGCAAGATTGGGATGTTCTGCTTGTCGATCTACAAGACGTGGGTTGTCGTATCTATACTTTTCTGACGACGCTTTTTTATATGCTTGATGCTGTTCATGGGACTGATAAGGAAATATGGGTTCTCGATCGGCCCAATCCTGCGGGCCGAGAAATTGAAGGCCATCTTCTAGATATGCGCTATGAAAGCTTTGTTGGCGCTGCGCCAGTGCCCATGCGCCATGGTCTCACTTTAGGAGAAGCGGCTCTTTGGTACCGTGATCATAAAAAGTTGAAAGCCAATCTAACAGTCATTGAAATGCGTGGGTATCGTCCTGAAAGCGGGCCACATTATGGTTGGCCAGAGTTGGCGTGGGTCAATCCCTCTCCCAATATGCCACGCTTAACATGTACCCGTATTTATCCTGGCTCAGTCTTAATTGAGGGCACTAATCTGTCCGAGGGTCGGGGGACCACGATTCCATTGGAAATATTCGGCGCTCCTGGTTTAAATATCGCGTCGATCTTGCGTGAGATGAATGAACTGGCGCCACAGTGGTTGCAAGGCTGCATTTTGCGGCCGGCATTTTTTGAGCCCACTTTTCATAAATTTAAGGGACAATTAGTTTCAGCAATTCAGGTGCATGTAGATGAGCCCTTTTATAGTCCTCAAAAATTCAAACCTTATCGCTTGGTAACCCTGTTTTTAAAAGCCACTCAGCGTGTGCATCCAAATATAGAACTCTGGCGCCAACCGCCCTACGAGTATGAAGAAAAGCTATTGCCTATCGATATCTTGACTGGAAATGATCAGTTGCGTGCATGGGTGGCAGAAGCAAAACCTCTGGTTGAGGCTTGGGATGAATCTTTGTCGAAAGATGAAAAAGCCTGGGCAGAGGAGCGTCGCCCTTATTTACTTTACTGATGGCGCATGAAGTACTTTTCTGAGCGACACTTGGCTTTTGCGAACTTTTCGGTTCATGCCTTTTTGATGCTGCAACAATTTGGCAGCAAGCTTTTTATCTTCACTCGCTAATATTCGAATCGCCAAAAGGGCGGCGTTGTGGGCATTATCGATTGCCGTGGAAGCGACGGGGACCCCTTTGGGCATCTGGGCGATTGATAACAGACTGTCGAGTCCATTGAGTTTATTGATCGATACAGGTACGCCAATGACGGGCAGTATAGTCAGAGAAGCCACCATGCCTGGAAGATGTGCGGCACCGCCAGCGCCGGCGATAATCACTTTTAACCCTCGTTCATAAGCTTCACTCGCGTACTTGTACATGAGTTCTGGGGTACGGTGAGCGGAAACCACTTTCATTTCAAAACTCACGCCGAAATCTTTAAGTACTTCGGCAGCGTCTTTCATAATGCGAGCGTCAGATTGACTGCCCATGATGATTCCGACTTTTGTTTTCATAACCTAAAGTCCTTTCTCCATTTTAGCGCCACTGCGAGCGCGCGGCTTGGGGTAAGGGCGAGGGTGTTAATATGGCCTAATTTACGACCTGGACGATTTTCATTTTTTCCGTACCAATGCAGATGCCCCCAGGGCTTATAGGATAAGCGGATGTCCCCGCCCTCACCAAGAAGGTTGACCATGGCAAATGCCGGTCTTTTTAACTCAACCTTGGGTAAAGGAAAATCCAACCCTGCGCGCCAATGATATTCGAACTGCGAGCAAGTAAGCGCGTCAACTGAGTAATGAGCCGAATTGTGCACGCGAGGAGCAAGCTCATTCACCAAAAGTTCTTTGCCAGTGTCGAAGAGTTCAACGGCCAGAACTCCCACATAGTCTATGGCCGTCATCATTTTTTTAAAGGATCGCTCAAGCTTTTTTATTCCTGGGTGTTGTATGGGTCCTTTAACGCTAAAGCAGCGCGAGTTGATTTGCACGCTTTCAACTAAGGGAAGAGTTAAAAAAGAGCCTGAACGTGAGCGTACAAACGAAATCGCGAGCTCACGTTTAAAAGCTATAAATTTTTCAGCGATAAATCCGTTGGTGGAAGCATTTAAAACGGACTCATCACCCGCACCATTTTTAAACACAAAAGTTCCATAACCGTCGTAGCCAAACCGTCTTTGTTTTAAAACAAAACCCTTGGGAAAAACAATTTTGGCCTGCTCAAGGTCGCTTTGTTTTTTGACTGAGAGCCAAGAGCTTGTGGCAATTTTAAACTGATCCAGAAGACGCTTTTGTGTCTCTCGGTCTTGAATGGTTTCAATGGCTTTCAAGTTGGGAAAAACATAAGTCGAGGGCGATAATTGATGAGCGACTTTGGCGATGTCGACAAATTCGCTTTCGAAAGTCACAGCTTTTAAATCTTCTAAGAACTTGCGTAGGTCTTTTTCTTTATTGATAGAACCCAGATGAGTGGAGCCGCAGACCTGCGCGGCGGGATCATCGCTATGGCTGGTCAGTACCGATATTTTAAGGCCAAGCGGGTATCCTGCCAACGCGAGCATGCGTGCCAGTTGTCCTCCGCCCAAGATGCCGATATGTCCTGAAATCACTCTGGGAAGATAGCGGGGACCTGGAGAATGCTCAAGTTAGGGTTTGTTCAAGAAGCACAATGTTAAAGAATCTATTTGCACTTCTCTGGTAGCCATTTGCATATCTGCTTGTTCGCGGCTGCTCGCAGCGACGGCGAGTGGTGTTGGCTCAAAGATTCAAGGATTTGAGCGTGCGCGATATGGCTTGCTTGTAGGCCAGAAAGCGCCACTTCTACCATTGTTGGATCTTCGCGGGCGATTATGATCTGCAATAATTCATGCCAGCGACGCTGCAATTTCTGGGAAATTTTATTTTTTGCATACGGTTCGCGCGCGAGTGCTCGGGCTACACTGAGAGCAGCACTTTTGCGCACTTCGGGACTAGGGTTATCAAGTCCGGCTTGGATAAAGTGTATTTTTTCAGCTGGCTCTTTCCACGAAGTTATTAACTCAAATGCCGCAGCCGCCGTTCGCTCAGAGACTGTCCGCGACTTAAACAGTGCGATCAACCAAGGTGGCGTTGGTCGGGAACGCATCCAAGCATTGGTTTCTTCTTTGTAGCCGAGTTGGCTGAGTAGTCCTAGCTGCTGGTTCTCGCTCAAGCTCTCGATTTGAGTTAAGGTTTCGTTGATATCTTTATCGAGCCGTTGGATGAGACGTCGGCTGATCTGGATTGTAGGGGTAAACCAACCGGTTAAGTTTTTTAGACTTGGATTTTGATTGAACAGATCATCGTGAAAAATTTCGCTTTTGCGCTGAACTAGAGAATTTTTCGATTCGGTAGGGTTTTGCTTTTGAAATTGTGCAACCAAGGCGGCTTGCGACTGCACGATTTGCGCTGAATCGTGGGCTAGTTTCGCATAAAAAATCGCATTTGCATGCAAACCATGTGCAGCATGTACGCAGGCAAGAATGCGCCATAGGTTTTTATCTTCGGGGTTAAGTAGGGCCCTTTGCCTCAGGGCTTTAAATGTGTTTCGAAGATCGCGACAATCGAAAGCAACTCTTTTGAGTTTCGTTAGTCGAGATGCTGTTTGAACGCAGTACGGAAAGCTTGTTGCGAGCTTGTGCTCAAGATCTTTGTTGTGGGTGAAATGGTAAATATCGTCTGAAGCGATCATGGCCTTGCTGCAGTAGGTATTGCCTCGGCATTTGTCTTTGATTCTTTTGGCGATAGCGGTAAGTCGATAGGTATTGAGTATCCCTTTGCCATATTGATCACCATGGCTAAATGGGAACGGAGTTACACTGTTGGCCAGTAATCTGCGGATCTCTTCGGGCGTCGGATGGTAGTCGGCAATCAAATCAAAAGCAGCTAGCGCCGCTGTGACCTGAGGAGCGGCACCACTGGTCTCCCCGAAAATATGGATTTTGGATTTATCTTTAGCAACTAGATGATGATCTGAGGGTGCGGAGATCACAAGGTCGCCAAAGTTGGATGTGATTGTCGGGGATCCAAAGGGAGTCAGTGAGCCTACGATTAAAACCTTGTTATTACCCGAGGCTAATTCAGAAAGGTCTTGGTCAATCCTGCGCGCCTCATTTCCGGCGGCAAAAATAAATCGCTGGTCGTCGTTTGAACTACGTATCATGTGCGCCAATGAAATTGGCCAATGCCCATCAAGTTTGATCGATAGATTGAGATACTTCGGTTGATGGCCTCTTTGACCGAGCTTGCGGGCGTCAAGTTCAAAATCTGAATCAACTTTGCCTTGGCCGCCAAGGAGTTCGTAGCGATTCAAAGTTTGCGTTTCAGGAAGAATTGAAAAGTGACTCGAGCCAGACATAATGTTGTGCACGTGTCGACCATGGTTATTGAAAGCTCGCGTGTCCGTGTCGACTAGAGCAATAAGACCCGGAGGTATGGACATTTCAGAGAGAAACTCTTCTTTAATGAGGTCTGCCCCCGTATATTCCAAAGCCCAGTTTTCAGACAAATTGCGGTTGAGTAGTGAAAAAACAGGGTCCGAATGCCAGGGGTCACAGACGCCTCGCTGCAAGATTTTTTGCATACCTTCTGCGCTCTTTAAAACCGCTGGCTCGCACTCTACCGTGCATTCTTGCGTCGTTAAAGGCTTCGAGTGTGCTTGATCGATTTGTGCTGTAGAAAAAATTATCAACAGCAGTAAAAATATTCGCAGTTAAAATCTCCTATCGCCAAGTCTCTCTTGGCTTGAAATGTTCTTACTAACGGTTGTTGGCCTTAGACAAACTAAAAAAAGACAGATGGCACCTGTAAAAAATTGGTGTACCTAAGTTTGATGTCCTCTGCTTCTCAGTTTCTTAGACGTCCTTTGCTTCAAGGCAAAGCCAATTTTCCAGTCTGGCTTGCGCCGATGGTCGGAATGTCGCACGTGGCTTTGCGCCTTCTCGTGAGACACTACACGCCTCCAGATGCAGTGGTAGGGTGGCCAACGGAAATGTTATCGACGTGGCGTTTGCCGAGGGAGGAAATGGGGGCGACTCCGGAAACCCTAAAGGGTGCGGAGGAATCAGACCTTGTTCCCCAGATTTTGGGAAATGAAGAGCAACCCATTGCCGAGTCGGTGCGTAAGCTCGTCGATTGGGGGGCTATTGCCGTCGACATCAATATGGGATGTCCGGTCAAAAAGGCTTTAAGGCATAACTATGGCGTGGCTTTAATGGGTGATCCTGATTATGCCAGCGAGGTTGTGCGCATGACCGTTAAACACTCTCGGGTGCCGGTTTCGGTCAAGCTACGGGCAGGGCTACAAAACGATAAAGACTACCTGCTGAGATTTGTGCGGGGGCTGCAAGAGGCTGGTGTGGCATGGATTACCCTGCATCCGCGTTTGGGCTTCATGAAACGTAGAGGAAGCGCCGACTGGTCGCAGATACGCGATGTAAGAGAATATCTAAATATTCCGGTTGTAGGCAATGGCGACGTTCAATGCGTGGATGATGTGTTTGCCATGGCGGAGGTGAGTGGCTGTGATGCGGTCATGGTGGGTCGGGCTTTGGCGGCTCGACCTTGGCTGATGTGGCAAGTGGGAGAACGGCTGGGTTTTTTGCCCCCGCGCGGACATGAAAATAGGCTGGCGCCCAGCACACCTAACGAAGAGGGTTGCGAGTACGGGCGGGCCTGTCTTCTATTTTTAAATCTACTTGAAGCTTATTATCCTTTTGCCTCTGGCTATACGCGTTTTAAATTCCATCTGCGTATGACTTCCGGATGGCTTGAGTTTGGGCATCACTTGAGTGCATCCTGCGCACGAGCGCAAAACTATCGTGATCTGCACGAGGCTGTGACCACGTTTTTCTCTGCGGACCAAAAGATGAACAAGCGGACAGCTCTCAGGGAGTAGAGGGGCGAACCCGAGATTTGCTTGAATTTTTTTTACCCTAGTCAATGTAATGAGCGTTGCCGGAGGCTGGTAAAGGGTTTATTGGTTTTTATAAATCTATGATTTTACGCTGAAAATATCTTTAGCGAAAAATGTGACAGAAATTGGCACGATTGCATACGTTCTGGTCAGTTATGATGAAATCAATTTTGGCTTTGGTGGTTGGGTTGGTGAGCTCTATGGCTTCGGCTGGAGAGCTCAAGACGGTGGATCTTGCAACTCGTCAGTTGCTTTCAGTTATGCTTTTGCCGGACACTAATGAGGCGTTGGTTGGCCTAGTCAACGTTCGTAACCAAATGGCTGCCTTCGCTATTTGTTCAATGGCGGGTTCCCGCTTTGAAAAGTGCACAATAAATTCCTCAGAACAGTTTCCCTTAACCACAGACAATATGCAGCGCTTACGTTTTCTTTTCGAAGAGAATCTGAACTCCTTGGGGCTTACAACTTACGAATGGGGACTGCGAGCGGGTGTCTTGAATTCGTTGGGACTTTCACCGCAATCAGTTGCTGGTTTTTTTGGTCTGCAGGAGCTGGAGTTGGCGCAGCCATCAATTTCAGAAGGCGTTAAAAGCAACTACGCCTCGTTGTTTAATGCCAACGTAAATACGCCTAGATATGTGAACTTTGATGCCGCCGGTGGCGCGTTGACCGTCACTAAAGTTCTTGGTTCTCTTACTCGGGCGGTCCGAAAGTTACAAAAGCATTAATCGGACCTTATCGATTTTAAATTCGTAGCCCAAAAAAGGCTGAAAGAGCAATTTACGTCAAGATTTTCAATGTGATCGCTGTTTAACAATATTTAATTTCTTAATGGCTCGCACGGTTTTTGATCTGTTGAAAGACATGATCAATAAAATGTGTGTCTCCGACCTTTTTAGGCGTTCGTTTATAGGCCTTCTCTGTTTGCAGATGGCTCTTGCTCCCTCGGTTTTATGGGCGCAATCTCTTCCTGCCTCAGAGCTGCCGCCATTAAATTCAGGCTCACCCAAAGCCGCACCTAGGATCGAGTCTGAGGCATTGAAGCGGGCCAAAGCTGTAATAGAAGCGGCCGAGGCTCGGCTAATGAAAGGCCTCTTGAGCCCGCAAGACGAACTTGATTTTGCAGCTCTGGTTGAGGCGAATGCGGTCACCCAGTTTGTGGATGATCCCAAAGAGTTTCTAGAGCATTTTCGTAAACATAAGGATCAGTATCTAAAAAATCTCCCTTTGGCTGGTCAAAAACCGCTCAATTGGCAGATCTTCATGGCGCAGGCCTACACCCAATATAAGATAGAGAAAACTCAAGCTACCCAATATCCGCGCAAGTTTATTGAATGGATCAGTAAGGTAGTGAGCAACCCCTATGTTGAGTGGGCCTCATGGAAAACCTGGGCTGCAATCGTAGGCGTTTATCTTTTCGTCAAAGGAGTAGCTTCTGGCGCACTCATCGCGGGACCAGCGGCTGGAGCTGTCAATTCCGCTTTGAATCCTCTTGTTACCCCAATCAATCAGAAGTTGGCAGTGATCGGAAACAAATATTTGGGGCGGGTCGGTATGGTGCTCAATTCATGGCTATTCGATGGGGCTGCGAAAAAGGAAGCGGCCGAAATGGAGAAAGCCAAAGAAGCGGTAAATGGCATGCGCTCCATCCTAGAAGGCGAATCGTATAAGATTTCAGGTGAAAATTGGTCATTAAATATGCGTCGCTTGTATAAGGTGTGGAATCACTTGGGCTATCTCTTTAGTTTAGTGCCTGATGCGTACCGAGGAGGAAGAGATCTTCTGGGTTATTTGACCATCATGAGGCCCAAAGATTTTGCTCAATCAGCCACCAACTCTCTCAATGCCGCTGAAGTGCATCGGCAAGGTGCGGAGAGTATCGTGGATCGACTGATCATGATTCAACCGGCAAACGCATCGGCATTGCAAGCGGTCAGTGAGTCGCTCTTAGAGCTCGCTCAAAAGCAGATTGAAGCAGAACGTAACGCGCCAGAGCGAGTGGCCGAGTTTTCTGAAGCCATCGCTGAGGGTAAAGCCGAGTTGGCGAGATTAGGCGCCACGGCCGAGCAGATTAACAGAATTTTTGAAAATTATCGCAAGGCTTTTATTTTTAAAAGGCAAGCAGCCACGGTCTTAGCTGTACAATTTCTGCATGATGCCATGTACGCCGAAACTTTGCGTGGAGCTCAAAAAATCTACAACGAAATGTTGAACAATCATTCGCTTAATTATTTGCATAAGGAATTTAAAGCCGAGGTTGCGGAAATCTTGGATCGCATCGACTTTAAGTTGGATGTGAAACTTCATTCCATCGAGCTTGAAAAATCTAACCCTGTCAAAGGTGACAAAGAAAAGGCTCTCGACCGCATTATGGAAATTAATGGCGACACGGCCGCTAAGCGATCGTTGGTCGAGCCCGGCAGCTTATTGCGTGAAGGATCTGAGAAGCCAGGTGGAAAAGCCGGACGTAAATAAGATGAGCTTGCGGGTTGTGTTGCGACTACTTTTGAGTCTGGCTCTCATTCTTCCGGCTCGGCCCGCGGTCGCAAGATCTGACCTGACAAATCCACTAACGGATACACGTCCATGGGCTTTGCAGATCGCTAAAAAAATCATCTGGGAGGGGCAGCCCCGCGCCTTTCAAAATCTTAGGACTTTAGGATTAAGCGCTGATAAAATTGGAGCACGTCTCAAATCCGTCTCAGAGTCACGACCTGCGGAAATGGCGGCCCATGTAGGTCAAACCATGTTGTTTCTCTTAGCGGCGGCTGGAATTGACCTAATTAAGACTCGCTTTGAAGCTCAACATCAGAGTCATCCCTCTGGCGAGAGTCTGGCTAAGGCAGCCTCGGATGCGGCCACACAAATTGTCGATAATGGTGCGGTTTATCTCTCGATTTTGGGTGCGGCAGGAGTTGGTCTTGCTTCGTATTATCCGGTCTCTGCCTTAACAGCTCTGCTTGCCAATGCGGACTCGCGCCCCATCATGCATGAACGAATCCGTATCAGTATTATGATGATTGTTGCCAATTTTGGCTGGGAGTGGGGATCGCAACTCTGGACGGAAGCAACTTTTATGTTAGACACTCCCGAGGAATACGCGCGAGTGCGTTCACTTTTTGGTATGGCCAGTGGCGCATTCAGGCATCTTTTTGGATCCCGGGATCATACAGACGCTCGCGATCTTAAGCTCGTGGGTAAAATGGCGCGAAACCTCTTGTATGTAGCGCTCATTGATCAAGAAGCTTCTTCGCGCTGGATTGACATTACTGTACGTACCCGCATCATGACGGGAGAGTTTGCTGTAATTACAGCCGCGTTGGCCGCAGCGGGAATCGGCACCATGCTTCTTCCCGGTGGGGGGACAGTCGTAGGTTTTATACTGGGACTGGGAGCCTATCTGGTCGCTACCAGCCTACCGCATGAACTCTATGACTCGATCACCGGTGGACTGCACTGGCCACGCTTGAATTTTCAACGAGGACGGCTGCGCACACGTGAATTGGAGTTGCGTCAGTGGGTTCGATCAAAACCGCTTTTCAATCAATCTGAGAGTACGCGCTTGCAGAGGGCGCGCGCCCTGCTGGAAAGTCGCCGTGGCTACCGTTCGAATTATCTGACCGTAGTGATTGAACAAGTACGTATGGTTTTAAAAGAATTGAGGCAACGCAGCTGTTCGACAACTCAGGCGCGCCAAAATTTGCGCTCCCTCTTTAAGGGATTGCATGATTTTTTTAGTAGCGAAAGTGCGATTTTTAATGGATTTCAGAGTCGGTCCTCTATTTTTTTGCAACTGTTTGTGGAGGAAGAAAATAAGGTGCTTGAGTTGGCTACATTTTTTAATGAAGTCGGTTTGGCTCTAGATGGGCTGTTTGATGAGCAACCTGGGTCAGAAATAAAATTTCAAAATCTCGACTCCCAGACTCAGGAGTTCGTAAAGTTTATTGAAGTTGCCTATGCACGCGGTTTCAATGAAAAAAAGATCTACACAGACAAATAATAAAGGCCCAAATTTGGCAGAAAGCCAAGAATATGGCAAAAGGAGCTCTTCCAGGAGGCTAAATGTCGGTGTTGGTATTGATTTTCGGTTTGGTGGTAAGTTGTAACTTTGCTTTCGCGCAAGCTAAAGATATGAAGCGCATGCAAAAGCAGGCGCAGACGCGTGCGGCTCTTGTTGATTTACGAGAAAACTTGGCGTGTAAGTATTCCTTACTGTCGGTTGATGAGCTCGAAAGTCGTCTTATGGATACGATGGGTCAAGCCGACAAAGATTTTGCGGAGAGCGATTATGGATCGCGCCAAGCTGTTGCTCGTGCTGAAGAAATTTTTTCTATGGCGAATGAGCTGGTAAAAAAGACCTCAACAGACAATCGCTTGGCTCTTGAGGGCTTTCTTTTTGCGGGCGAGATACGAACTCCGTATAAAACAACTAATTAAGAATAAGGTCATGTCGGTTTCTGCGACGGCGAACAATAAAAACAATGGCCGTCAACAGTCCAAGGACAAAAGTGGAAATGAGCCCAAAAGCAAGACGGTTTGCTTTCACCCCTTCATAAAACGGAGGGGAAGAAGGTGGTTTTGGGTTTTGAGTGTTGTCCATGGCCCCTACACTTAGAGGGAGTTCGGAGGGGTCAATGACGGTTAAAGGCTGTGAGGTTTCAGCTTGCGTCTGAGTTGGTTTGAGGGTGGCTGTTTGCAGGGTTGCATTAGATTTTTTGATGCTCTTGAGCTGGGTGCGATTGACCAGGGTCCTCTTTTTTTTCTTCACAGAGTTTTTCTTTTTGATGGGCTGATAGGTGTTTTCTAAGCTGGCTTCAGTTTGGATTCCAAAACTTGATGTATAAGCTCCGTATAGAGCTGGATTGGCATCTTGAGCGGTATCGACTCTTACCTCCTTGTGTCCACAGGCTGGTAAAAGTGCGAAGGATGTCATGACAAAGACAATCTTTGTCGCAAAAAAACGCTGAGAACCCATATAAGCCTACCTCCCGAGTTTGAAATGACTCTAGGTAGAGAGTGAGCAAATTGAATTCCAAGTTTTTGCGAAGATTTTATAAACCAAAAGCCGCCTTGCTTAAGGCGCCTTTGTAGGTCCCGGATGCAGCATTTTTTCCAGCTTGCCAGAAGCCTCAAGTGCGGCCAGGTCGGTATATCCTCCGATCATCTCTTCGCCGATAAAAATTTGCGGAACAGTTCTCCAGCCGGTACGCGTTCGTAAGGCATGAAGCTCTTCGTCTTTACCATCGAGATTGATTTCCTCAAAAGCGATACCCTTGGACTCGAGCAGTGCTATGGCACGAACACAGTAGGGGCAGTTTGACCAAGTGTAGACGCGAACTGAGACGGACATGTGGCCTCCTTGGAAAGATGCAGCTCTTTGCGATATTCAGTCAGTATATCGCGCATAGACACTGCGGTTGATAAAGTTTTACAGCGTTGGAACCAAGAGAAAAAAAGAGGTGTTGCCGAAGACCAGTAGCGGAGCATTTGTTTCATGCGGGCCACGGCATAAGCGTCTCCCCGGTAAGACTGGCTTTGTGAAAAAAATCTCTCCAAAAACAATCCAGCATCAAAGTGGGGAACTTTTTTAATCAGTCCCAAACTGTGTTTGATTTGCCAGGCGAGCATGGGAGAACGCACAAGCCCTCTTCCGAGGGCTACTCTTTGTACTCCGGAGGCCGTCACACAGTTTTGGTAATCTTGCGTGTTCCAAATTTCACCATTGGCCAAGAAGGGAATCTTGCGAGAAGTCCGCATCGAAGCGATGATGTGCCAGTGCGCAGGGGGAGTGTACATTTCAGTTCTAGTGCGCGCATGCACTACAATGTGGTTAGCCCCAGCCTCTTCTACAGCTTGGGCGATCTCGCGGTGTAGATCTTTATGGTCAAAGCCCAAACGCACCTTTGCGGTCACTGGAATATGGGCGGGGACAGCCGCGCGCACCGCTTGGGTGATTGTAAATAAACGCTGTGGAGACTTGAGCAAGATGGCTCCGCCGTCGTGACGGTTGACAGTTTTTGCGGGACAGCCAAAATTCAAATCAATGCCGGGCGCTCCTAAGGCTATCGCTCGAGCGGCGTTTTCGGCCATGGGTTGGGCTTGTCCACCTAAAAGCTGCAAGAACACGGGAACTCCGCAGCGCGTGCGTCCCCCTTGATTAAGTTCGGGCGAATACTTAAAGAAAATGTGATCGGGTAAAAGTTTGTCAGTGACGCGAATAAATTCGGTCACCATACGATCGACGCCGCCCACTTCAGAGAGCTGCTCGCGCAGAATCCAATCCAGAACCCCCTCCATGGGGGCCAGTTGAATGAGAGGAAGTGGAGTTAAGTTTAAGGGCATATTACCATCAACCTAATCGTCGAAACCTAAGCGACAAAGAAATTGGAAGTCCTTTTTGTGAACCGGTTGAATGGATAGTCGTTGGCCTTTGCGCAAGAGTAGCATATCGGCCAACTCTTTATGTTGGCGAATCTCGGTCAATGAAATAAGTCGAGAAAATTTAGCTTTAAATCCTACTCGCACGCAGTACCAGATGGGTTTTTCCATATTTGCTTTGAGATCAAAGTATTCTGACTTTCGATTCCATTGGGTGGGATCGGGCTCGGCCAGACCAATGACTTCAGCCAAGCCAGCCACCCCTGGGGGCTCTGAGTTTGAGTGATAAAACAGAACCTGATCTCCGAGGCGCATATCTTTCATCATGAAATTTCTTGCTTGATAGTTGCGAACTCCATCCCACAGAGACGATCCTTTGGATCGCAAGTCGTCAATAGAGAAGACCTCGGGTTCTGATTTCATAAGCCAATATTGCATCCCAAGAACCTAACTTAAGGCAGTGCGCAAGTCCAACTTTTGGATGCCTTTCGCTCGTAAAGTCGCTATTTTTCGAGGCTATTTACGCAGCTAGGAGATTGTCCAGTGAGTTATCGTATTGAAAAAGATAGCATGGGAGAAATCCAGGTTCCCGCCGAGCGCCTATGGGGAGCACAAACCCAGCGCTCCATCCAGAACTTCAAAATTGGTGGGGATCGTTTTCCGCGGGAAATGATACGTGCTTTAGGTATTCTTAAAAAAAGTGCGGCGCGTGCAAATCAGGAACTCAAGCTTTTATCGGACGACAAAGCTCAATACATTATTCAGGCTGCCGATGAAGTCATTGAAGGGCGTTGGGATAGTGAATTTCCACTTGTCGTTTGGCAAACCGGCAGTGGTACGCAAACCAATATGAATGCCAATGAGGTCATTGCCAATCGAGCTATTCAACTCAAAGGTGGAAAGTTGGGTGAGAAGTCGATTCATCCCAATGATGATGTAAATAAAGCTCAGTCCTCAAATGATACCTTCCCAACAGCCATGCACATTGCTGTTGCCGAGCGCTTGAATCATCATTTAATTCCTCAACTGGAGCTGTTAGCGAAGGCTCTAGAAAAAAAGGAAAAGGAGTTTAACGACATTGTTAAAATTGGTCGAACCCATCTGATGGACGCGACCCCCCTCACTTTAGGGCAAGAGTTTTCGGGCTATGTGACCCAGATTCGCCACGGCCTAGAACGAGCCCAAGGGGTATTGAAACATGTCTATCAGCTAGCCTTGGGAGGCACGGCCGTAGGTACGGGCCTAAACACCCATCCCCAATTTGCGGAGCTGGCAGCTCAGAGGATCGCCGAGGAAACCAAGCTGTCTTTCGTCAGTGCGCCCAATAAGTTTGAAGCTCTGGCGGCTCATGACGCTTTGGTGCAGGTCTCGGGAACTTTAAAAACTTTGGCGTGTAGCCTTATGAAAATTGCCAACGACTTTCGGCTTTTGGGAAGTGGACCGCGATGTGGCATTGGCGAATTGATTCTTCCTGCCAATGAGCCTGGAAGTTCAATCATGCCGGGCAAGGTAAATCCCACTCAGAGTGAGGCTATGACCATGGTCTGCGCCCAAGTGATTGGTAACGATATGGCTGTGGCCGTGGGTGGAGCTACAGGCCATTTCGAATTGAACGTATTTAAACCATTGATTGTGTTTAACGTTTTGAATTCTATTCGTTTGCTGGGCGATGCCTGTGAGTCTTTCCGTGAGCACTGTGTGGAGGGTACTGTCGCCAACACGGCGCAAATAAAAAAGCACCTTGAAAACAGCCTCATGTTGGTGACTGCCTTGAATCCGCACATTGGCTATGACAATGCGGCTAAAATAGCCAAGGCGGCATGGGAGCGAGGGACCACTTTGAAAGAAGAGGCCTTGCGTCTCGGCCTTTTGGATGCTGATAAATTTGATGCCGTTGTACGTCCCGAAAAAATGATTGGCCCTGAAGGAATAGGATGAACGTCGCCGTTTTTTGTAGCGCCACTGAGAATATCAGCCCCAGTTTTCTTGCCGAGGCTGAGTTGATCGGACAGATTTTATCCGAGGCTGGTCATGTGATAGTTTACGGTGGTGCAGCGGTGGGTTGTATGGGGAGTTTGGCGCGAGGGGTGCTCTCTCGTCAGGGACGCTTGATTGGCGTTATTCCCAGTATGGATTTTTTAGTCGATGGCATGATCCAGCCTGGCCTTAGTGAAAGTCATGTCGTGCCAACACTTTCTGATCGCAAAACTGTTATGATCGAAAAAGCCGATGCGTTTGTGATTTTTCCGGGGGGTCTGGGTACTCTTGATGAGGCCTTGGAAGTTATGGCTCTGAAAAGTATCGGAAATTTGCGCAAGCCACTGATTTTTTATAACTATCTAGGTGTTTGGACACCCTTCTTGGAGGCACTTGAGATTTTGGTCCAGCAGCGTCTGATACGCCAAAGTCTGGATGAGATTCTGTGTGTGTTGGACAAACCTGAGCAGTTGCGCGAGCATTTAAAGTGATGACCTCGGATCTTTTACATTACCCAAAATTGAACTGGCTGAGCAGTCAAGACCTGCGGCCATATGTCTATGTACGCCCTGAAAACCGCATTCCTAATCCCGGTCAGCGTTATTCCTTAAACTGGTTTCCGATGGAACCATTGTTTAAAAACCCGTTGCGCATGGATGAGGTGGATTTTGCCGATCAAATCTTGCGTCTGGAATCCCGGGCATTTGCGGCGAGCAATATGCCGATGCCGAGGTGGGTGTTTTACGACTGTGCGATTGTTCCCGGATTTGTCGCGGGGTTTGCCATTCATCACTCCAAGGCGACCCCGGAGATGATTGAAGTGCTCAAGCCGCAGGCCAACACAGAATGGTTGCCCATATCTTTGTTTATCATCATACCCACAATGGCACCGCAAGAGTGGGTTGCGCATAATTTGTGTTCAATCAACTCGTTGGTTCCTGCTGAGCAGAGTGTTTATGGTCTTGGTTTTTTGACCAAAGCCTTTGGCCTTTGGTATGCCAATGTCGAGGTTTGTTGTGGAGTTACACAGTGGGCCAGTCCTGCGGTTCGCTTACACACCCATTATGGTGATTTTGAGGTATTAACAGCTTATACTCCCGTTCACTCCTATGCTCGAACGTTAACGTACCGCATGGTTACAGATACCAAAGAATGGAAACGCTTCTTCTCACGCGGGCAGGCGGAGGATTTTTATGCTAAGTATGAAGAAGCAGGGTTCGATGTGGATCCCAAAGTGGAGGATAGTTTAAAGGCATTTCAGCGGCGCATAGAAAGTGGAGAAGGCCGCTTTTATTTAAATGCCAACCAGATCCGCACACAGCCATTGGACGCTATTTTTAAAGTTTATAAACGCAAAGCCAGCAAAGGATAGTTTTAATGAAAGAGCTACCGGCAGTCGCAAAAAAAGTTTTTTACCCGTGCAAGAAGTGTGGAATAGATCGTTATCAAGTGGTTATGGCTCACGTGAATAGCCGCTCGGCCAAGCTGGAATGTGAAGTTTGTAAAACTAAAAACACCCTCAAGCTTGAAAGTGATAAGCCAGCCCGCGCGGGAGCGCCACGTAAAACCACGTCTCGGGGAGCTGCCCATGTGGCTCGTTGGCAAGAATTGCGCGAAAAATCTAGTGGTTCTCCAACGCCTTACAACATGAAAACCGCCTTTAATGCTGGGGCCGCGCTTGAACACCCCAAATTTGGTTTAGGGTTTGTCACCATGGTGAGCGGTCAAACAATGCAGGTTGTTTTTGAGGATGCCGAGCGTGCACTTGTTCATGGTCGCTCGTAAATTTTTTGGTTAGGGTTTTACTCACTATCAATGCGTTTTTTAACCTTCAATCTTTGGCATGGACTTAAGCCTTCGGGTGCAGTTGCTTTTGAGGCATTAGAACCTGAGGGCCGCAGACTGTTGAGAGAACAGTTGCAGATTGATGTTATTAAGGCCGTCGGGGCCGACGTTTGTTTTTTTCAGGAAGTCAATCCGGTTGGCAGACGTTCGCAGGAGCTCTCTTGTGCATTGGCGAAGGATGCGGAGTACCAGCCTGATTTAGTTGGCACCAAAATTTTTGGCTTTGGATTGCCACTGAATCTTAATTCAGGATTAGTGACAATGGCCAGTTCAACTCTGGGGTTGAAATGGGTCAAAGCGGTGTCGCTGTCTCGACCAGGAACCCGTTGGGTGCGCCAATGGGGCAGTTATCAATTGAGTGAGGAGCGCTTCGCATTGTTTTGCGAGACTATGGTTCCAGGTTGGGGGCGAGTACTACTGGTTAATACTCATTTACATCATGGTTTAGAGCCCACTCCCGAATTTTGTTCGGAGTTGGATGCTCTGGCAAAGAATCTAGAGTTGTCCCCAACGCTCGTTTCTGAGTTGAAAACACGACTGGCTGCTGGAGTGGCGCGCCGTCGTCAGGAGCTCAATGAAGTGCTGCGCACTTTAAGTCAATTGCAGGGAAGGTATGAAGTGGTGGTCTTGGCTGGTGATTTCAACGCCCAGCCAGAGAGTGAACTTTTTGTTAAACTGCGTGAGCTTGGTTTTAGCGATGCATGGGCAGATCATTATCCAAAAGGTGGTGGTTTAACTTTTGATTGCGAAAACAACCAAGCCAATCATGTTTTTCAATCACAATTTCCATTGTCAGTTAAAGTTGAGGATCTTTCATTTTCTCCCGAGGTCAGAGATTCATTGGTGGCTTTTTTACGGCGTCAAGAGACGCGTCCGCGGCGCATCGATTATATTTGGTATCGCGGCTCTAGCAGGATGAAGGTGGTAAATGTGGAGCTTGTAGGTCATCCAGATGCGCAAGGTTTTGCTCCTTCAGACCATTTTGGTGTGTGTGCAGAATTAGAAATAGGTTAGGATGTAAATGCATGGGACCAATGGAAAAAGTGATTCGTGAAAAACTGAGTGGCTTGTTGGCGCCAATGGTGTTGGATATCGACAATGAGAGCCCCAAACATGGTTTGCCGTTGGAGGCTGAAAAGCACTTTCGTGTGGTTGCTGTTAGTGAATTCTTTATTGGCCTGAGTCGTCTAGAGAGACATCGTCGTGTACACGAAATCCTAAGTGAAGAACTAAAAGATCAAATTCATGCACTTTCAGTCCAAGCGTTTACTCCTGAGGAGTGGCGTGCTCGGGAAGGCCAAACCCATGCTTCACCGAATTGTCGAGGTCACTAAAACGCGGCCCCCTCGCTGGCGCTCCGGGGCCAGGTTTTTTAATTTAGAGTGACGGTGCACATATAATCGGAGCGCCATTCACCCGTGGTGGGGCGTTGATAGTCTTGCCAGCAGCTAAAGGTGAGAGTGTAAGCTCGGCTGCGAAGAATGAGTCGCTCGGGCAATGACGATGCTAGAATGTAAGTGTTGCCTCCGTAAAAGCTTAGGAAATCCCCGTCATCGGCATCTCCTGGATTGATGCCCAAGACTTGTCCCGGGTTATTGCCGTAGTAAGCGCTAAAATCCTCTGGGTATGCTTCCCAACCTTCTTGATGTACGCTGCTGCGCCGGTTAAGAGAGATCTCGCACATGTAATCGTAGCGAGTTTCGCCGGTTGTGGGCCGCTCATACTCTCTATGACAGTAAAACTCTACAGCCCAGGCGCGACTCAACATGGTCACCTTGCGTTCGTAGCTGCCCATTCCGGTATCTGGAAGCATTTCGTAAAGATGGCGAGTTTGTCCTCCGTAGACTTGAATGGTTTTTCCTTGTGCGTTGTTAGATGGAGCGACACCCAACACCTCGACAATGGCGGAATCACCGTTGACAGCGTGCACGTGGGTAGCTGTTAGGGATAAAATCAAGATAGTAATCCTTTTTATCATGACAAATGACCTCCGACAGGAACCTTATTAGATGGAGCTATATGCCGGCATATTTGCGAGTTAGAATGACGAGTTTATATGGGGCTTGAAGAATTTTAGCGGGGCAAAAACCTATGGCTGCGTGAGTGATTTCCCGCGAATCCTTTGCTCCCTTATCACCTGAAAGTACCTGAAATGTTTGCTGCAGAAGGCGGCAAGCTTATTTTTTGAATAAACCCGACGATTTCCCTAAGGAAGGGACTGGTGAATAGGTTCTCGGCACTTTGAGTGGCTTGACTTTCGCGTTTAGCGCGAAAGCTCAGCCAATTGCTGCTTTAGCTGTTCCATCATCTTATTGCGGCGGTCTTTTTCTTCAATCGCCGGGCTCTGGTCGACTTCGATGGCCAGCTCGTCCAATTGCAGCTTCAACTTGCGGCAGAGGTCCTGTACGAGTGTGGTGCGTCCGTGCTTTTGTTTCATAGCCTAAAGTCTATGTTAGAAAGATTCCTGGTCTTTTGACAAGGAAGAAAGCATTCGTTACAGCAGAGTTTAACTACAGAGGTGATGAATATGGCCAATGAAATCATTTACACCATGAAGGGTGTGAGTAAAGTCTATCCCCCGAACCGCTACGTGTTGAAAGATATTTATCTGTCTTATTTTTACGGGGCAAAGATCGGTGTTCTTGGTCTTAATGGCGCCGGTAAATCGTCCTTGCTGAGAATTATGGCGGGAGTAGACCAGGATTTTTTAGGTGAAGCCTTTCCTGCGCGTGATTTCAAGGTTGGCTACTTGGAGCAAAATCCCAAACTCGATGACAATAAGACGGTCAAAGAAAACGTCATGGATGGTCTCGGTGAGCTCAATGAATTGCTACTTGAGTTCCATGCCATTTCAAAAAAATTCGAGGACCCTGAACTTGATCCTGACGAAATGAATCGGTTGATTGAACGTCAAGGGGTGATTCAAGAAAAAATTGAAGCCCGAGACGGATGGGAAATCGATCAAAAAGTCGAGGTGGCCATGGAGGCCTTGCGCTGTCCACCTGGAGACTGGGAAGTTAAAAATTTATCTGGTGGAGAGCGTCGGCGTGTCGCTTTAGCTCGCTTGCTGCTTTCAAACCCAGACATTCTTCTCTTGGATGAACCTACGAATCACTTGGATGCTGAATCGGTCGCGTGGTTAGAAAATTATTTGCACAAGTTTCCAGGGACTGTGATTGCTGTGACCCATGATCGTTATTTCTTAGATAATGTAGCAGGGTGGATTTTGGAGCTTGATCGTGGCGAAGGTATTCCTTGGAAAGGCAACTATACGTCTTGGTTAGAGCAAAAAGAAAAGCGTTTACAGCAAGAACAGCGAGCCGAGACAAAACGTAACCGGACCCTGGAGCGCGAGTTGGAATGGGTGAGAATGTCACCAAGAGCACGCCAGGCCAAAGCTAAATCGCGGGTGAGTGCCTATGAGAATTTGCTCAAAGAGCCCACACCAGAAAAATTAGCTGAAATGCAGATCTACATCCCGCCGGGTCCGCGTTTGGGTGAGGTGGTGATTGAGGCGCAGAATATCGCTAAGGCTTACGGGGATAAATTGCTTTACGATGACTTAAGTTTTGCGATCCCCCGCGGAGCCACGGTGGGTATCATTGGTCCCAATGGAGCGGGAAAAACCACTCTGTTCCGCATGATTACAGGTCAAGAAAATCCGGATGCGGGCAGTTTTAAGGTGGGAGAAACGGTCAAGTTGGCGTATTTGGATCAAGCAAGATCGCAAATTGATAAGGAAAAGTCGGTTTGGCAGGAGATTTCTGGTGGAGAAGATGTGATCAAGCTAGGAGCTCGCGAGGTGAGTTCAAGAGCCTACGCATCCTGGTTTGCCTTCAGTGGAGAATCTCAACAAAAGCGTATTAAGGATCTCTCCGGAGGTGAGTTGAATCGTCTCTATATGGCTAAAATGCTCAAGCAAGGTGGCAACGTACTTTTGCTCGATGAGCCGACCAATGATCTGGATGTCAACACCATGCGGGCTCTGGAAGAAGCTTTGCTCGAATTTGGTGGCTGCACCTTGGTCATTTCGCACGATCGGTGGTTCTTGGATAGGATCTGTACTCACATAATTGCCTTTGAGGGTGATAGCAAGGTCGAGTTCTTTAATGGCAACTATTCAGAATACGAGGCAGCTCTCAAGCAGCGTCTGGGCGTTGAGACGCTGGTTCCGAAGCGGATCCATTACCGTAAACTGAGTCACTAGACATATATTTAGGCAGTGCGCGCCTTAGAATTTCATAGGCGCCCTGCAGTTCGATAAACTGGTCGGCTAGAGACTTTGTTCCAGCGTCGGGATGCAATTGTTTAGCTAGTCGGCGATGCGCTTTTTTCAACAAAAAGAGAGAGACTCCGTCTTTGAGTTCACTTGCACCCAGACGCAAAAGCGTTTGAGCGGCGCTATTCTCCCTCGGCTCCAGACGGCTCAGTGAAATGCACTGAGATTCTTTGTTCATAGGCTTTAGCTTGTGGACCTCTGTGAGGGTCGAGTTGTTAACCTTTTGTTTTGGTCTAGTAGGTCTTTGTGTTCGAGGGTATTTCTGTAAGCCGCGGCCCGAAAAATTGAGCGTTTCAGGGGCTTGCCAATAAAAATTTAAATTGGCTGCTAAGTGATCGTGAACCTCGGAGTTACCTTCAGTAGGCCGTTTTTGCCCCTGCGGGGTGATTTTTTCCGCGAGCATCTGTCTGAGTAGACTGTGAAATTCGCCTTTTTCCATCACCATGCGTCTCGGAATAAGATGACAATTTCTCAAGGGAGCCAGACCTTTTCTGGTGCCGAACCTCGAGGTATCTGGCCTCCTCTGGGCGAGCTCTGCCTTTTTCGCAAAAGCCATTTTTCAGAGGGAAATTGGATGCAGTTGAAAGGCTTCTTCTGGTTTTCGCGAGAGGTATTGCTCTCGCGAAAAAAGTCTTTTCAGAGGAGAAAATGGCTTGTGAGTGGTAATTTTCAGAGGAGAAAATGCAGCTTTATGCATTTTTCTTTTGCCAAGTGATAGCGTTTCAGTATCATCGGGTTTGAAGGCCATAACAATTAACAACCCAATTTATTTGGGAGGGGAACAAAGAATGGCGACTAAAAAAGCAACCAAAAAGGCGACTAAGAAAGCGGCTGGAACTAAGAAAGCCGTAAAGAAAGCCACGAAAAAAGCTACAAAGAAAGTGGCTAAGAAAGCTGGCAGTAAGCGTAAGCCAAATGCAGCTTTCATGAAGCCGCTGACTCCAAGCCCCGCTCTTGCGGAGATCGTTGGCTCTTCGCCGCTGCCTCGCACTCAGGTTGTAAAGAAGCTCTGGGCTTACATCAAAAAGAACGGACTTCAAGACACAAAAAACAAGCGCAACATCAATGCTGATGCCAAGCTCAAAGGCGTTTTTGGTAAAGGCACTGTATCTATGTTTGAAATGACCAAGTTGGTCAGCAAACACCTGCGCTAATCACTTTGGTCGATGACCAAAATGGCAAAACCCACGGCTCACCCCGTGGGTTTTGTTTTTTTGAGCTCAGAGGCGCATGGTAGGAGATAAAAAGACTTGTAAACGCTTCAGGCTTGTCTATCAAAAAACGCTCAAAGTTCGAGCAAATCTGAGGAACTCCCTATTTGAACCTCAATATTACCGCCTATTTAGATTGTGGGCATAGCCATTGCTCTTAGATGAGTCTGTTGGGCATGCATAAAAAATTGAGTGGGAAGAGGGTTCCCAGGCCTAAGTTTCCGAGAGCCGTGTTAGAGAGGTTTCTCTACGAACAGGGATAGGTTGGGTTGGCGGCTCGCAAAAGAGCTGGCTTTGGCGTTAAAGACTGGTCTGGACCCTCGTCCTCAACTCGGTATTTCCGTGGGCAAGGTCGCGGTTGCGGTCAAACCCTAGTTCTGTTACGACTCTCTTCATGACCCCACTTAGTAAAAATGAAATCGTCAAGATGCGTGCCGCCGGCAAGCTCGCCGCGCGTACTCTAGAACATGCGGGCAAATTTGTGCGCGCTGGAATCACCACGGATGAAATTGATAAGATTGTTCACGACTATACGCTCTCAGCTGGAGCCTTGCCGGCTCCTCTCGGGTATCATGGTTTTCCCAAATCAAGCTGTACCTCAGTCAACTCGGTTATTTGTCATGGCGTACCTGACGGTACAGTTCTTAAGTTGGGGGATATCGTTAATATCGACGTGACTTGTATTCTCGATGGCTTTTATGGAGACACTTCACGAACCTTTTTTGTGGGCGAAGTATCAGATCTAGCTAAAGATCTTACGGACTGCGCGGAGAAGGCTATGTGGAGGGGGATTGAAGAAGTTAGTCCATTTGTCACCACCGGAGATATCGGCTTTGCTATCAATAAGCTGGTAACCAAACGTGGTTATCATGTTGTGCGCGAGATTGGTGGACATGGGATTGGCAAAGTTTTTCATGATGATCCCTTTGTGCCGTCCTATGGAAAAAAAGGACGTGGAGCTAAGCTTGTGCCGTGGTGCTGCATCACAGTTGAACCAATGATCAATCAGACGGATGCTGAGATCGAGGAGTTTTCGATTCCAAACTCTGAAATCAAGTACTACCACACGGGTGATAGAACACTTTCGGCTCAGTTTGAGCACACCGTGTTGGTTACGGATCAGGGCTACGAAATCATGACCCTTCCATAGACAAGGGTCACCGTGCGGCCTATACTGGCGCTTTCAACCTTCAGGAGATAACAATGCGTGAGGTTTCCACTATGAAATCTAAGGCTGCCAAGACTCTACCGAAAATAGCTAAAAAAGATTTTCGAGTGTGCAAAGAGGCTATGGAAAATCCCAAAGTCTTTGCCGAAATGGCACGCTGGGGGCGAGAAGAAATAAAAATCGCTGAATCGGAAATGCCAGGATTAATGGCTCTACGTAAAGAGTATCGGAAATCTAAGCCGCTTAAAGGAGCGCGGATTGCCGGTTGCCTTCATATGACCATTCAAACTGCCGTTTTGATTGAAACCCTGATCGAGTTGGGTGCGACGGTTCGCTGGAGCTCTTGCAATATCTTTTCGACTCAAGATCATGCTGCCGTAGCGATGGCCGCCGCCGGAATTCCTGTTTTTGCGTGGAAGGGTGAAACCGAGGAAGAGTTTAACTGGTGTATTGAGCAGACCATTGAAGGTTGGGGGCCAGATGGTTATGACCTGATTCTCGATGATGGAGGCGACCTCACCAATATGATGCATGAGAATCGTTATTCCAAGCTGATGAAGCAGATTGTGGGTATTTCTGAGGAGACGACGACGGGTGTACATAACCTTGAGCGCCTACATAAAGAAGGCAAGCTCAAAGTCCCTGCCATCAACATTAATGACAGTGTAACCAAATCCAAATTCGATAATCTTTATGGATGTCGAGAATCTTTAGCTGACGGCATCAAGCGTGCCACTGACACTATGGTTGCGGGCAAGGTCGTGGTTGTCGCTGGATACGGTGACGTGGGTAAGGGCTCTGCTCACAGTATGCGTGCGTACGGCGCTCGTGTTTTGATTACTGAGATTGATCCGATCTGTGCTTTGCAAGCGGCGATGGAAGGCTTTGAGGTGTTGACTATGGATGAAGCGGCGGACAAAGCCGACATCTTTGTTACCGCCACGGGCTGCTGTGACATCATTACTGATAAGCATTTTAAAAAAATGAAGAGCGGCGCTATTGTTTGCAACATCGGTCACTTCGATATTGAAATCGATATGGCTTGGTTGAATAAAAACACGCAAGTCCGTGAGGTTAAACCGCAAGTAGATATTCACCGATTCAAAGATGGTCGAGAAATTATCGTTTTGGCTAAGGGTCGATTGGTGAACCTTGGTTGCGCCACGGGACATCCGTCGTTTGTGATGTCAAATTCATTTACCAATCAAGTTCTGGCGCAAATAGATCTTTGGAACAATGGTGCCAAGTATCAGGATGTTGGTGTTTACCGTTTACCCAAAGAGCTTGACGAAAAAGTGGCCGCTTTGCACCTCGATAAATTGGGCGTTAAGTTGACAAAGCTCTCCGATAAACAATCGAAGTATTTGGGCTTGAGCCAAAAGGGGCCGTTTAAACCCGAGCACTATCGTTACTAGGGCTTCACAAAACTCATGTAAAATTTAAGCTCACCGATGCTTTCATGGATATCATCCAGGGCACGGTGGGCGTCTTTCTTTTTTATCTTTAGGTCAAAAATTTCGTTGTATATCACTTTCCAAGCGGTGACATCGACCATGCGGTAATGCAAGGTCGATTCAAGTTGCGGCATATGCTTGCGAATAAATGATCGATCTTGTGCAATAGAATTTCCGCACAAAATAGCTCGCTCAGAGCCAAAGTGTTGTCTCACCCAATTTGCAAGTTCCTGGTCGGTGATTGAGGGCTCCTTACCGTTTGGAATCAAGTCGAAAAGTCCGCTTTGTCTATGCTGGCGCTGGTTCCATTCGTCCATGCTTTCCAAATAGGCTTGGGGTTGACGAATCACCGTGTGGTATTCGGCGATGTTATTAAACTTCAGATCCGTGATGATTGCAGCTACCTCAATGGGAACTTCCTTGTCGACATCGAGCCCGGTCATTTCCATATCGAGCCACAAGAGCTTTGTGTGTTTTGCCATAAATCACTCCATATAAACGATCATTACGCCGTCATTGAGGGTTCCGTTGCTGGTTCGCTCAAAGCTCCAAGGATAGTTGCCGAGTTTGAGGTATTCAATGACCTTAGCTTTGATTTTACCCGATCCTTTGCCGGGCATAATTCGGACTTGCTGGCGCTGTGCATGTTTCAGCAAAAAACTCTCCACGGCGTCGAAGACTTCATCGGACTTATAACCATGTAAATCTAAAGTGGGTTGCTTTGGACTCATATTAATTTTTTTGTCAGAACTTAGGCTGAATAGCACTAATGGTCACAATGCGACAATGGGGCTTCTTGCCAGAGATTGACTCAATTTGCTCCCATGGCCACAATGCGGCATTCGACTTGACGATGAGGAGGAGAAGCGTGAACGACTTCGCAGGGACATGGGCCCTTGTGGGCGGTGCATCTCAGGGAATTGGCTTGGCGACCACTCGGCTTTTAGCGGCACGTGGAGCGCGTGTCATCTTAATGGCGCGCCGCTGGGAAGTTCTGGAATCGATTCGGGGTAGCTTGCCAAACTCAGAGAGTCACCAAACATTGGCGGTCGACCTCGAACAACTTGAAACCCTTTCTTTATCGCTCACCCAATTGCTGGCCAAAACGGGGCCGGTCGGTGTTTGGGTAAATAACTCTGGAGGCCCTACGTCCGGGCCTCTCGTAGAGGCCAATGTAAATGAAATAGAGCAAGCGCTACGTGGCCATGTTCTGGCTTCTCAGGTTATTTTGCGGTCCTTGCTTCCGGGAATGAAAACTCTAGGTTCTGGACGTATTATCAACGTGTTGTCCACGTCCGTGCGAATGCCAATTCCTAACCTAGGTGTCTCAAACCTTGTGCGGTCGGCAATGGCTAGTTGGGCTAAAACTCTGAGCTTGGAACTTGGCCCTTTGGGAATCACGGTGAATAATGTTTTGCCTGGCTACACTCAGACTCCACGTCTAGAATCCTTGATGGGTTCCACAGCTCGCAAAACCGGTAAAACTGAGGAAGTCATTCGCGCCGAATGGATGAACAGTGTTCCTTTGCGACGCTTGGCCGAGCCTGAGGAACTTGCCGAGGCCATTGTTTTTCTGGCTTCAAAATCGGCAGGTTATATTTCCGGCGTGAGCTTGCCTGTCGACGGCGGCAGAACTGGAGCGTTATGAAGTTAGATGTCTTTTTCTCGATCTGTCAGACCGAAGTCGATGGTTATTTGCCCTCCGAAAAAACAATGTTTGCCAATTTTTTTGAGCAAGTGAGCTTGGCGGATGCGCTGGGATACGGCACGGCTTGGGTGGCGGAGACGCATCTTTCTTGTGAGATTCAAAAACATGGTTCGGATCCTGTGATTCCGCACTTTAAGGGAGAAATTGGTTTAAATACGGATATTTTGCAGCTTGCACATGTGATCTTTGCGCGCACAAAAAAAATTTCTGTGGGTTCTGCTATTCGTAATATCTTATGCAATGGCGGTCCCATAGCTCATGCCGAAGCCATGAGGACTTTTTTAAGTTTACACGGTAGGCAAAGTGAAGAGTCGCGTCCGATAAACATTGGTTTTGCCAGTGGTCGCTTTGAATTTTCCAATCGCCCTTACGGCATTCGTCCGCGCACTGCAATTGAAAAAATCGCGTGGCCAGTGGTCAAAGGAAAAATACTTTTAGAGGCAATTGAGATCTTTCTTCGCCTACTGAAAGGGGAGCGCATTTCTCGTCAAGATGTGCCCTTATATTCATTGAAGGCTAATGACTTCCGTAAGCCTGAAGAGTGGGAGAAAGTGCGAGAGCTTGCGGGCCAAGATGAGATCACTCTGGCTCCATGGTGGGATTTTGAAAAAATCGGGGTAATTCCTTTTGATTCGCCTCTTCAACTCTTGCACTTGACTTTAGGCTCACATGATCCCGTTGCTCAACGATTGGCAAATTCAATTATGCCCGTTGGTGTTTTTAATCTTTCAATTACCCCGCCAGAGGTGATTGAAGCGACCCATCTCCGTATGGCTCAGGAGTACCATCCGGCAGGGGGAGCGTGGCGACGTGAGCTTATGCCACGCACAGCAATGGTATTTTTGGATGCCACTCCCGGTTGGTCTAATGAAGCTCGCACCGCAAAAGCCATCGAAAGGGCTGAGAGAGCATGGGTGAATTACTGGAAGGCTATGGAAGGCACCTTGGATCAAAGAAAAGTCGATCAAGCGGTGGAGAACACATTGGCAGGAAGCCCTGATGTTCTGGCTGAGAAGATCAATTGTAAATACCATAAAGACGACCGTCTGATGTTGTGGTTTGATTTCAATAACCACGATAATGCCGAGGTTCAGCGCAGTATGATCGACTTTATGGAGCAGGTGGCGCCTAAACTGAACTGATTCTTAGGGGGCTTATGGAACGGCTAAAAAACTTCATTAATTCAGAATTTAAAGACCCACAAGAGGGACGGTTTTTAGATAAACTGAGTCCCATGACAGCGGCTAAAATCTATGAGTTACCAGATTCGAGCGAAATCGATGTGGTTTTAGCGATCAAAGCGGCTCAATCTGCCTTCGGTGAGTGGTCAAAAACAAAGACTGTAGAGCGCAGTCGTATTTTGCATCGAGTTGCCGATCTTATTGAAAAAAATCTCGAAGAACTTGCGTTAGCGGAAACCCAAGATGTTGGGAAACCTTTGCGTCTTTCTAAAACTTTAGACATTCCGCGCGCGGCCTGGAACTTCCGCTTCTTTGCTTCAGCGATACTGCAAAAACACGAAATGGCTACGGACATGGATGGCGAGGCGATCAATTACGTTTTGCGCCGCCCAGTGGGAGTTGCTGGTTTAATTTCTCCGTGGAACTTACCACTCTATCTTCTCTCCTGGAAGATCGCGCCGGCGATTGCCTGCGGGAATACTGTAGTCTGCAAGCCCTCCGAGTTCACTTCAAAGTCTGCCTTTCTTTTGTGTCGACTTTTAAATGAAGCGGGTGTCCCCAAGGGGGTCGTGAATATGGTTTTTGGAAAAGGTGATCCTGCGGGAAGTTTTTTGGTTAAACACCCTGGGGTTCCGCTGATTTCGTTCACCGGCGGAACGGCGACGGGCGAAAAGATACAAGCCTTAGCGGCACCGCACGTAAAAAAGGTAAGCCTTGAATTGGGTGGAAAGAATGCAACCATTGTTTTAAAAGATGCCGATCTAGACAAGGTGATCCCCGACATCGTTCGCGGTAGTTTTTTAAACTCGGGGCAGATTTGTCTTTGTGGATCAAAAATTCTTGTGCAGGAAGGCATTTATAAAGATTTTTTAGCCAAACTTATTCAGCACGTGGAATCCTTGATTGTCACTGATCCAATGGACGAAAACGCCTTTATGGGGCCCTTGGTTTCAAAGACTCATTACGACAAAGTGATGGGGCTCTTGCAGGTTGCGCAAAATGACGGTGGGAGGATTGTGGCCGGAGGCCGGCGACCTGAACTTGCGCACCATTTAGCTAACGGATATTTTCTGCGACCAACACTGATCGCTGATCTTAGTCAGTGCAGTGAGATTCATCAAACTGAGATTTTTGGTCCGGTTGTTACCGTGGACTCGTTTAAATATCCGCATGAGGCAGTGAAGTGGGCCAACAACACGCCGTATGGTTTGGCGGCTTCGGTGTGGACAAAAAATCTTAATCTTGCGCATAAAATTGCTGCCGATTTGGATGTAGGCACGGTTTGGGTCAACACTTGGCTTAAGCGCGACTTGCGCTTGCCCTTTGGAGGTATGAAAGCCTCTGGTATAGGGCGTGAAGGCGGCAATTACAGCTTAGATTTTTTCACGGAGACAAAAACAGTTTGTATTGCTCTACAATAGGGGGATGAAGTGAGTGAAGCCATCGGAAAAATAGTAGCGGGAGCTTTAGCTCCCCATCCGCCACATCTAGTTTACGCTGAGAACCCGCCGCAGAACGAGCCGCGTGCCGAATGTGGCTGGGAAAATCTTCGTTGGGCGTATGAGCGTTTAAGGAAGTCGCTCAGTAAAAAGGACTACGACGTATTGATTGTGCATTCTCCACATTGGCGTACCAATACAGGGACGCATTTTCTGGGCTTACCACAGTTTAAGTCTTTGTCTGTGGATCCGGTTTTTCCAAATTTGTTTCGCTACCACTATGATTTGAAGGTGGATGTGGGTTTAGCGGAAGCGATATGCGCGGAAGCTGCAACCTTGGGTCTTGAAACCCAAATGATGCGCAATCCGGATTTTCGCATTGACTACGGGACTATTGTGTCTTGTCACATGGTGAATCCAGTTTGGGATAAACCGATTGTTGCGATTTCAAGTGTGGGAACTGCTAAGTATTACAACATGGATGTCATGCAGGCGATGATGTTTAAACTTGGCCAAGCTACACGCAAAGCCATTGAGGCGAGTGGGCGCAAAGCGGTTTTATTGGCTTCAAATTCTTTGAGCCATCGGCATTTCACTACTGAATCGGCAATTCCAGAAGATATGAGTCATGAGCATATAGCCAATCACAATCAGTACTTATGGGATATGAAGTTGATTGACCTGATGAAAAAAGGTCGTTCGCGCGAGATCATTGATATTCTCTCTGACTTTACTGAACAGGCCACGGCTGAAACTGATGGCGGTAGTTTGACTTGGCTGTTAGCTGCGATGAATTTTCCTACTCTTCCAGCGGAAGTTCACGGTTATGGCACTGTTATAGGCACTGGAAATGCGGTGGTTGAGTGGCAGGAGGTTCAGTCATGAGTGTGATTAAGGGATATGTTCTTCCTGGATTGCCGCATCTTTATCTGTCTCCCGATGCGAATGCCGGGTGGAGACGCGTACGTGAATCTATGGAACGTGTGCGAGCTGAAATTGAAAATTCCGGGGCCGATGTTTTGATGATTTATTCGACCTATTGGCCCAGTGTCATTGGTCACCAGATCCAAGCCAATCCAGAACCCGAGTGGGTTCATGTGGATGACGATTTTCATAATTTAGGTAGTATTTCCTATAAATTTAAGGTCGATACGCAAGTGGCAGAGGCATTTTTGCACAGTGCGCGAGAGCGCCATCTGCAGGCGCGTTTAATTAATTACCACGGATTTCCGATTGATACCGGGTCAGTGGTGGTCAATAAGATTGTTAACCCTGATAACAAAATTCCTTGTGTGATTGTGTCTTCGAATGTTTATGCCGACCGGGCTGAGACCTTAGTGTTGGGTAAAGCGGCTCGCGATGCCGTCGAAAAAACCGGAAAAAAAGCTATAGGTATTATTATCACTTCTTTGTCTAATCGTTTGCATGAGCGCAGAGTGGATCCCAAAAATGACCATATTCACTCCCTTAAAGATCAAGAGTGGAACTTAAAATTTTTAGAGTTCTTGCAAGCGGGACGTTTAGAAGATGTCTCTCAGTTGTCTCGTCAATTTCACAAGGAGGCGCGAGTAAACAAAGTTGCCAATTACAAGCCGTTTTGGTGGTTGGCGGCTTTTATGGGGCAAACCAACTTATACACGGGAGATATTTTGGCCTACGAGCCTATCTATGGAAGTGGTGCGGCCGTGGTTGGTTTAACTCCTGCTGAGCGAGCCGCGCGAGATCTCGAATTTGACGAAAGTGACCCCGAATTTTTTTCTGGTGAGCGCAATGTTTTAGGTGGTGGAGAGGTCCTGAGTGCGGACATCGGGGGCGTTGTTGAACAGGAAGATGTATGAGCACAAAATTTATTGATGAAAAAGACGTCTATCCTGAAGATCCCTTTGGAGAGAATAAGGAGGGAATACCTACTGGACGTGATGTTGAATGGGAGCCCTTGGTCGATTATCGTCGAAATGGTGTAAGCGAAAATACAATTCATGGGGCCATTGCTTGGTTCAGTGGCGATAATCTCCTGCACTCATTTGGCGGAAATGTACTTTGCTATGGTCGCTCAATGATGAAGCCTTTTTATATTAAGGTTTTTAGTCAAGAGCTCTTAGCAAACACCGATTGGCGACAAAAAGCGATTTCAGTTTCATCCCATAATGGCAGTGCTGAGCATGTCGAAGTGTCGCAGTCTTTACTCAGTGAAAACGAATGGGGCCTCATGCAGACACCGTTGGATCTGCCGTTGGTGCAGTTCGGGCGGCAAGTGCGTAGACCAAGGCGTTGGTTTAATAATTCCTCTGGGCATCATGCAGCCATTTTGAAAGGGTGCAAACTTAAGGGGTGGAATAGAGCTGGATATACGTTGCCGTCGCATCCAGTTTTTATGGAATATCTTAAAATCGTTCGCCGTTATTTAGGTGAAGGCTTTGAGCCTAAGCGCATCGCACGCGACGGCGATGGTCTGCCAACACTAGCCATGACTGTGAAAGAGTTGGCCCAGTGCTATGCCGGATTGGCCAAAAATCGCAATGAGGATTGGATATGGGAATCCATGATACGGCATCCCGATCTCGTTGGTGGTTTCAATCGCCTCGACACCACTGTGATGAAATCCTGTGAAGGACGTGTGATTGCCAAAGAAGGTGCAGATGGTCTTTTGGGTTTAGCGATTCAACATGAGGATTACCCTGATGGATTGGGTGTAGTTATAAAGATTGCTCATGGTTGGAATCCTCAGGCCACTTGGTACGTGGCACGTGGCATTTTGGGAGTTCTTGGCTTTACTTTGCGCAATCCCTATCCATTGCGCAGGCAAAAGGCATTTTTAGTTCCTGGTATAGTGCCACAAAAATACTTATCCGCCTTGCGCTTGATTCCAACCTGGGATGACTGGGATCCGGATATAGATCGTTGGTACTTTGATCCTTCAGCTCAATCGGGTCTCTGGGGTTAGGTTTCAGCTGTTAAGAAGGTGTTTACGAGTTTGCATTTCACGAGAGGTTTGTGCGAGTGAGTGATAAAATGGTTTCAAAAAGAGCTCCTGAGCCCGTGGGTACTTACCCGCATGCGCGACGGGTGGGGGATTTTATATTTGTGTCCGGTATGGGGCCTAGGCAGCCGGGGACCAAAGTTATTCCAGGAGTGGATTTAGATGATCAGGGTCGCATTCGTAACTATGATGTGGCCGTTCAAACCCGAGCCGTCATTGAAAATATTCGGGCGGTTTTGGAAGATATGGGCAGCGCACTTGAAGATGTGGTGGATGTCAGCGTATTTCTCACCAATATGAAAGACGATTTTCCAATCTTTAATAAAGTCTATGCCGAGTTTTTCTCTGAAATCGGCCCAACGCGTACCACAGTTGAAGTTTTAAGTTTGCCCACTCCCATCGCGGTTGAGCTAAAATGTGTTGCTTATAAATCTCGAGGCTAACGTTGCAGTTTTGGCTTGCAGCTTTCGTCTTTTTCTCGATCCAAACTCAAGCCGGCCCTCTGCCTCGGGTTGTTCAGGGAATACCTGCGCGCATGACTTCCCTGGATATTTTTTCGCTCCAGGGTATTGAGGCTTACTCTGTGACTGGCAATGTGGTTGAGCCTTTGGCGCGACTTCATCCCAAAACCAATGAGCTGATTCCTTGCTTGGCGGTTTCTTGGGAGGTGAACAGAGAGAAGTTGCTAGCCCGAATCAAATTACGTGAACGTGTTAAGTTTCACAATGGAATGCTTTTGACCGCGGAAGATGTGAAATTCACTTTTGATTCCTATTTTGACCCTAGATTCAAAGGTGAACTATGGCGATTCATGTGGGAGGATGTGGAATCTGCCCAAGTTGTCGGTCAACACATCATTGAGTTTCGCTTTAAAAAGCTTCGCTATCAAAGTTTTGAAAATTTACTAACAACTCTGCGTATAGTTCCTAAAAAAATTTTTAGTGCCTCTAATGCTACTTTTCGCGAAAGGCAGTTGATTGGAACGGGTCCTTTTAAGGTCGCCACTTTTTTGCCGAATCGGTCTTTGTATCTCATACCAAATAAAAATTGGTGGGGCGCTCAGCAACCTGAGTTTGGTTTGCTGGTTAGGCACGTTACCGACGCAAAGCTGGCTCGTCAGATGTTGGTTAAAGGAGATCTAGATTACTTTGAAGTATCGACATCCGAGGCGGGTGACCTAATGAAGGATCCTCGAATGGTCAAGATTCCGGCTGTGCGTGGTGAAGGACTTTGGATTTTATTGAATGTACGTCATCGATTATTTCGTGATCAGCGGGTGCGTGAAGCTTTAACTCTGATGTGGGATCGGGTTAAGACCAGCAATAAAATGTTTTTTGGTGATTTTAAGATTGCATCAGATACATTCTCGCCGCAAGTGGCGTTTTATCAGCCGGGTAAGCTCATCGGCTTTGATTTGCAAAAAGCGAAGACGTTATTACGTGATGCTGGTTGGAAAGATAAAGATCGAGACGGCATCTTGGAAAAACGTATTGAGGGAGTCACATACCCTTTGAAATTTACCGTAATTTTGCGGTCCTCTCAGGATGAGCGTTGGCTTTCTCTGTTTCAGTCTGATGCGGCTCGAGCTGGTGTCGGTGTCAGTTTACGTCGAATTGAAGACGATGAGCGTTGGTGGAGCCTTTTGCGAGAAGGTAAATTTGAAGCTAGTGCTAGTCGGGGTGGTCTGAGTGTTGGAGTTGTGCCCAGTGTGTGGCATTCGCGTGGGGCTTTTAATTTGTCAGGCTACGAAAACTCAGACGTGGATAGACTTCTTGAACAATTAGAGAGCGAATTTGATCCGCGAAAACGCTTTCGATTGCAACGCGATTTACTGGTTAAGGTGCGTTCTGATCATGTAGAGGTTCCGGGTCTCTATTCTCCCAACTCCCATTTTCTAATCTCCTCTCGCCTCCGTCTAGACGCTGAATTTCCTCTGCAAGCATGGCGTTGGAGCTTAGCGCCAAAGCCAGTTCCCTAAGTTGGTCTGGACTGGCGTCGCAAGGTTCGACAATTTTTTTCGTAAATTTTATTTTTTAAAAAAAGCGTCAAACACTTGTTCACCGACAATCTTGGTATGATCCTAGACCATTGCAATTCTTTTAAAGATTGCTTGGGTCTGCGACGATAGTCTCCATCAAGGAGAAAGATCTATGAAGAGACTCGTCGTGATCTTTGTAGCCAAGGCCGTGTTGTTAAGCGCATGTTCCCAGCCATCGGGATCTATGAATCCGAGTAAAAATGTGCCGGCATCACTAACACATGTCTCAAAACTCAATTCGGTAGAAAATCTGAAAAATATTTCTCTCAAAAGCCTAACGGCCGATCAGCAAAGGATCAACGGTCCGGTCTTGGGCATGGTTGATTTAGAGCATCACTTTGAGATTACTCTCACTCCCGATAATGAAGTCATTAATACACGCTGGAATATGGGTGACGGATCCCCTAGCGCGATCAGTTACAACCAAATTGATCACACCTACACGGCTCCAGGGATTTACACGGTAACGGCAACGGTCAATTTCAAAAATGGCGATAAAACCCAAATCAATCACGAGATCAGAGTATTGCCCTACGTTGATGGCATGGAATGCGTGCGTGATTTAGCGATTTCTGGACCTAGGTTGGTTACTCAAGGCCTGGTCTTTGAATTGTCCCTGAATGTTCCTCAATGTTTGGCCTGGCGATTGCGTTCAATCAGTTGGGATTTCGGAGACGCGACTCCGAAAGTCGGTAATCCGCTCGTGACTCACGCTTATCTCAATGTTGGGCAGTACGTCGTGAACGTAGATCTATTTGATGCCAATGCCTCAAGTCCATTTCTTACCATCACACAAAATATGCTTGTCGTTGCCGACCCGAATTTACCGCAAGAGCCGGCCCCTGAGCCTCCCGCCCCTGTACCCTCTGATCCACTGGCTTGCCCGGCTGGGGACTCTCGACAGCTTTCTGGAGAGCCTTACACGCAAGAGCGTGCGTGCGGAGTTAATGGTCGCCAGACTTTAACTTATAGAGATCTAATCACTGAGGAGTGTTTGCGCACTGGTGGTGAGGATGGACCTTTGCGGTGGGTAGAAGTGTCAAGAACTCGTGAATTGACTAACGAAGGAGAATGCACGGGCGTCGCTTGTGAGATTTCTCCACAAGCATTAAATGGCGTTGATATAACGGCGGCCGGATTATTGTTTATCAATGGTAGATACTATTTACCCGACGGAGAAGCGAGAGTCTTTTATTCAGAAACGCACCCTAGGGGAGCGTGTACGGAAGTAGCTGAGACACGTTCATGCACCAATGGTGTTTTGGGAGGAAGCCAGCAGCATCAGTATTTGGGGTGTCGGAATGGCTGTCCAGGCATTGGGCCCGATGGCGCAACGATCACAGTGGTCAGTGGGGAAGAATCGGTGCCGCGGACCTGTCAGTTTCTTGAAACTGATATTTTTGATATCTTTAATCAAATTTCTGATCTGACCTGCACAAATGGCTCTGGGGTGAGTTCGAACACTCGTCGAGGCGATATGAAAACGCAAGGCGTGTGCCCTTCTTATACTTGGTTCGCAACCGATGAGTATTCGGCATGCACCGCAGACTGTGGTGGTGAACAGGCGCAAATTTTTGCATGTCGCGACCAACAGGGACGTCGTTTTGCAGATGAACGCTGTGGCGCCCCAGCACCGATAGTCACCAGAGTGTGTGACGGCAATCCCGAAGCAGTGCGCCGCACAGAGGCCTCTACGATTTTAGAATCTTCTGGTCGATCACAAACCTGTCCTGCCAACCAGATCGGCACTGTGATTAGCCAACGAGAGGTGACTACAACCAAAATATACGCTTGTGTGAATCATGTGGTTGATCTTGAAAGCACTACCGTGAGTGAAGGTCCGTGGGTGGAGGAGAGATTGTGTCGCGATTACGTGCCTCACCGATGTTCGCAGGACCCTTTGGATGAACAGGAGGCTTATGGACGACTGCGTTGGATGTTGAATTGCCGTAATCGAGTCCCAGTCATTGACGAATTTCTTAAAGAATTTGCCGACTACATTCGGGGTGAAGGTGAGTCCGCCGTCATGAAATACAAGGGTGATCCTATTTATGCGACATTCATCGAACGCAAAGGTGGAAGAGAAAAAGTTTGGCATGCGCCTCGGTGGGCCAACTCATCTTGTCGAGTGCCGGCGACGGTTTCTATAGCTGCTATCTGCAACGCCGATTGCGCGACAGCTGAACAAACGGTTTTAGGACAAAGGGTGAAGGGTGGTCGCTTACAGTACGTACCGATTGTCGATGCATGGGCTGATCAGTTTCAGTTTGTGGCCACCTTGGGCGGACAGAAGTCCATGAGTAGCAAGCTTGTTCAAAGGACTCGAGTGGATCGATGGGTGGCTGAAAGCGCTGATTCTATTCATGAGATCATCGAACTGACGATGCAGTCAGGTGGACAGTTAAGAGTTACCGAGGGGCATCCCTTACTTTCTCCTGAGGGACGCATGCGTCGTTCCGGTGATTTTAAAGTTGGAGACAGTTTGGTTCGGCAGGGGGGTGCATTAGATCCCATCGTGGCCATTAGGAGAGTCTCTTACCAAGGCAAAGTCTATAATGTCTTTGTCCACTCGTCGGAGCCGTCTAAAAATGTGATCATCACTAATGGCTACCTTAATGGATCAGGCTTCTTCCAAGCCGAAGGCGTAAAGTATCTAAATCGGCAGATATTGCGCGGTGAGTTTCTGCGTGGGGTATTTGTAAAATGATCAGGAGAGCTTTTATCCCCGTGAGCTTAGTGCTCGGCTTTTGGATCATCTCTGAGGGGAGGCTCCACTTGAACGGGCCGTCTCAACAATTGTCCGTGGATCACGTGTCGCCATTACAATCTACCCCTTTGCCTGATCCAGGCGAGTCTCCACCCAAAAAGGCAGAGTCGGGCTTAATGGTTGCTCCAGTACCTGTCGAGCCTTTTAAATACCAGCGTGAGCTTGCCACTTTTCAGGATCTGCAAGGTAAGGTTTTTTTGAGCAGCGAAGAAAAAGAAGTCCGTAAGGCTCTATTGAGCCACATTTTATTGATCAGGGCATTGGGAGACCGGTTGTTAGTACCGGCCACATCCGCGAGCCTGGTGTTGGAGCAAGAACTCGCAGTAGATCTTCTGTTAGCAGCTTTGGAAGAAGGGGATGCTGAATCTGCCAGAGAAGTCTTAAAGACCGTGGTTCTGGATGCGCAGGTGGAAGACCCTGCTTTATCCGAAGAGGTTAGGACCCAGTTGGCAGGTGCTAAGGCGGAGGTGCTTTATCATTGGTCGGCTTTAGACCCGAGGGCCGCGATCCAGATCCCAGACTGGTTACCAGGGCCGGTCAGCCAAAAAATTTGGGCTAATATTGAGCGTCGCCAGCAGGCAAATCTGGCTGAAGGCGAAGCCCATTTTTAGTTAAGTAGTAAAAATCACAATCAGTGCACTGCAAAAGTATGAGCGCAATAAAAAAGAAGGGTTGATTCTGGCCTCTGATTTCAATAGATTGTGCTCTCTTGGCGAGGGGTGGTAGTTAAGTTGGTTATAACGTCCGCCTGTCACGCGGAAGGCCGCGGGTTCGAGTCCCGTCCACCCCGCCATTTCTCCAAATAAGTGACTCCGATAAACATAGAAAAGGTTTTTTGAAATCAATCTGGGTGTTGGACAAGCCGTTTTCGATGTATTTTTGGGTCGGCAGAGCGGTATTTTTCAGTGGATTCTGTCCAAAAAATTCAATAGTCTCAATATGTTGTATTAACAGTGTCTTGGTTCTGGTTCGGACCTGAACGGGCCGCCAATTTCAGATTCTCTTTGGGCCTCTCTGTTGCTGAATTCTCTAAAGTCATTCAAACCTTAGAAGATATTTCAACAGGTCCGGCAATTGGTCCTGGAACCACCTGGTTCTACGCTTCTACTCGGCTCTACGGCTCATCGTGCTTTGCGAGGAGTGCCAAAAGGTCTGCCCGCGTTTCGTGATATTCCTGGTATAGCAAAGTCCTGCGCGCTCGGAACTCAAAATAGCTTTGGAACGCCTGCAGCAAATCTGGGCTGTTTTTCACGCCACGAGCATATTCCGAATTCGTGAGTTTTAGGAAGCTTTCTGCCTTCGCTCTATCACGGTCAGCATCTTGAATCAGCTCGTGGAGAAGATTCAGATCGTGTCTGAGTTCATGGTCTGCGGCTACAACTTCCCGCTTGCGATGATTGGCTTTGGCCTGTTCGGCCTGCGCTTCAAGTAATTTTGCTTTAGCTTCTCTTTTTGATTCAAAGGCCTCGCCCAAATCCACGCCGATTTGTACGCCGACCGTCCACTCTCGTTCATTGCGTAGAGCTCGGTCGTATTCTTCACTCAATGAGGGGATTCCATAGGACGTATAAAGATCAATTTGAGGTACCCACCATCGGCTATGCTGCCTAGACTTTGCCGTTGCCCGCGCCTCACGCTCAGAGGCAATATTTAGTTCAATGTTCTCATTGCGTTTCAAATTCGGAAAAGTCTCCTTATTGTCTGGCAGCTGAGGGAAATCATCAGCAACTTGTATATTTTCATGCTCCTCCCGGCCAATCGAGACGGAAAGCTTATTCTTAAGAAAGTTTTGCTTCAGCTTTAGCCTCTTTAAGCTTTGTTGCAAAAGGGTCTTATGGAGCTCAAATTGTATCGTATCGGCGTTTGTTGCAACCCCAGCACCCGATCTTCGCAGTGAAGATTTAATATGTAGCTCGTTTTTCTCTACAGCTTCCTGCTGATCCTTAATCAATGCTCCGACGGCTACGAGCTTCCAGTAGGTTTTCCTTGCCTCTCTGAGTTCACTGACAAATTCCCCTGAATACTGAGCCTCCGAAATGTGTTCATTCGCTTCTCGAACCTTAGCCTCCAACTGATCCCTTCCTCCACGGTAGAGATTGACTTTGCCTTCCAACGTCCAGAAGTCCTGTGAACTCTGGCCTACAGATCCGGTTTTGAAGCTTTCGTTACCGGCTCGGGCTGAAATTTGCGGAAGAAAGGAGCGAGTCAGATATCCGATCCTTTCTTTTTCGGCCAAGTGGACTTTTTTCGCTGCGTTCACATTCTCGTTTCGCTCCCTGACGAGTTTTGGAAGGTCATCAAATTTGATGACCTCCGCCGCCATAGTTTGTGCATACACGAGAGGTGTAAATATTGTTATTAGAACTGTCCAAATGGACATGTCTTTTTCTCCTTAATCAAGGTTATCAAAAGCGCTCAAAAGTTCCGTACCCGATTCTTTTAAAGTCACGTCGATATTGTAGGGTTTAGCCTCGGGCCTCGGCATTTTGCCTACGAAATAATTTTCTTTACGCTCTAATAGAAATTCCCAGCTTTTCCATTTGCCCTTAACTTTCGCTGCTAGAATGGCCGAGCCCTTTGCTTCGAAATCCTTCAGATCAAGTGGCTTCATTTCCTTATCGTACAAGTAGACTCGTAACGTACCGTCTGTCGATCGGGTTAATTCTGCCTTGTGAATGAGCTCGGCCTTTGCTCCCTTACTGGCTTCAGCCTTTTTGACTGCGGACGAGACGAGTCCGCCATACTTTCCCGTGTCCGAAAGCTTCGGTCCATGTCCTCCATCGTGAGCGCTGGCTTGGACCACAAACCCGAAAACAATTATGCCTAAAACAAGCTGTTTCATTTCCATTCTCCTTTTTCATGTTGGTGGTTTTGAATTCTCAAGTACTTTTCAGCGGCTCTACGTCCGTAATTTAAGAATACTGTTGGAGTCACAAGCAGATCTAATAAAGTGGAGGAAATCAGACCACCCACAATCACCACGGCCACTGGATACAAAATTTCCTTTCCCGGCTCCCCTTCGGATAATAAGAGGGGAATCAAGGCTAGGCCAGCGGTTGAGGCGGTCATGAGAACAGGTAAGAGTCTTTCCAGTGACCCGCGAATGACCATCTGCCGGTCGAATTTAGCGCCTTCCTCCTTCATGAGGTGCAGATAGTGATTAATCAGCAAGATGCCATTTCGAGTTGCAATTCCACATAAGGTGATGAACGCGACAAGTGTCGCAACAGAAAGGGTTTTTTCTGTGAGCCAAATGGCAGAAACACTTCCGATTAAAGCGAGTGGCACGTTCAGCATCACCTGAAAGCTCAATACTGCAGATCGGAAATGCAAATATAAAATTCCGAAAATGGTGAGAATGGACAGAATGCCCAGAACCAAAATCTGACTAGAGGCTTTTTGCTGACTTTCAAATTGACCGCCCAGTTTTATGAAGTAGCCGGAGGGCATCTCTATCTTTTCCGAAATTCTCTTCTGAATATCCGAAACGACACTGGCCAAATCTCGGCCTTGTGTGTTTGCCGAGATTACGATTCTTCGCTGCATATCTTCTCGCTTGATCATGTTTGGACCTGAGCCAGGATAGATGTTGGCAACGTCCACTAATCGTACTTCCTGCCCAGTCGGCAGTAATTTTACAAGCGTTTCACCGATGCGCTTGGGATTCTCTCTTGAGCGATCGTCGAGACGCAAATAGATTTCGTGAATTTTTTGCTCCTCCACCAAGTGGGTTACAACTGTGCCGTTAAGAGCGGTCTCGAGGTCCTCTGCAAGAGTCCCGGTCCTCAATCCATAACGATTGCTGCCGTCACGATCTATCGCAATCTTCAGTTGTGGAATGAGAACGAGAGGCTCAGCTTGTAAATCGACAATGCCTTGAGTGCCATTGAGAACATCAAAAACTTCTCCGCCAATTCTGCGTAATTCATTGAGATCCGGACCAAATACCTTCACGGCAATCTGCGCCCGGACACCTGAGAGAAGATGATCTAGCCGGTGACTGATGGGTTGACCAAGGTTGACATAAACGTCTCCTACCGAATCAATCTTTTCCCGAATTTCTTGGAGAACAACGGGTCGCGGTCTTCCTTCAGGTTTAAAGTCCACGTCAATTTCGCTCCAATGAACGCCCTCGGCATGTTCATCCATTTCGGCGCGACCAGTTCTTCTCACCGTGGACCTCACTTCTGGAACAGATAGAATGGCTTGCTCAACTTTGATTCCCAATTCATCCGAAGCCGGAAGAGAAATTCCTGGTGTTGCGGCAACACCAATGGTGGCTGTGCCTTCATTGAACTCCGGAAGAAAATTCCGGCCTAGAAACACAAGACTTGCCATTGCGAGCACCAGTAACATGGCTGCGCCTATTAAGATCGTCTTCGGACGAGGGAGAGTAAAATGTAAGGCTCTTTCTCCGATTCGTTTCAGCCATCTTACAGCCGCACCTTCTTTTGGTTCATGAACGGCTTTTGAGTTTGGCAGAAGATATGAACAAAGCACCGGGGTGATCGTGAGGGAGACCAGCAACGAGGTAAGAACTGAAACGATGTAGGCAATACCAAGCGGCGCGAAGAGCCTGCCCTCAATTCCGCCAAGAGCAAAGAGCGGAACAAATGCCAAGACTACAATGATGGTTGAAAGGACTATCGAGTTTCTGACTTCGCTGGAAGCCTCGTAGATCACTCTCAAATTGCCTCTCGGTGATCCGGCAATCCGGTTCTCGCGTAATCGCCTAAAGACATTTTCAACATCTACGATCGCATCATCAACCAACTCACCGATGGCGATGGCCAAACCGCCCAGTGTCATTGTATTGATTCCCAGTCCAATGACATGAAAGACAATAGCCGTGATTAGCAAGCTCAATGGAATCGCAACAAGAGTGATGGTGGTCGTGCGCAAATTCAAGAGAAACAAGAAAAGAATAATGGCAACCATAATCACGCCATCCCGGAGTGCGATCTCTACGTTGGCGATTGCAGCTTCAATAAAGTGAGATTGTTTGAACAAGTTGGTCTCAAGCCGCACCCCTTCCGGCAAAGTTTTTGCCAACTCGGCAAGCTCTTGGTCTATGGCTTGAGTTAGAAGTGTTGTGCTTGCGGAGGGTTGCTTTTGAATAGTCATTATGACGGCATGTTGCGCGTTGATTGAGCCTTCGCCTCGCTTGGTCTTAGCCCCCACGCGCACTTCTGCGACATCTTTGACCAGCACAGGCCGCCCAAAGTGCATGCCTACGAGTGAATTTTCAATGTCCTCGATATTCGCCACACGCCCGAGAGGCCGAATGAGAAACTCCTTGTTCTCCGAGTTTAAAAAACCACCCGTGGTGTTTTCGCTTATCTCTGTAAGAGCGAGTTTGAGGTCCTCAAGAGACACTCCCTTTCTTTGGAGATTTTCGCTTGATATAAGGATTTGGTACTGCTTGACTTCGCCGCCCATAACTACAACTTGGCTAATTCCCGGAATTGTCATTAACCGCGGGCGAACCGTCCAATCCGCAAGCGTTCTTAAGTCCATCGGAGAGACTTCGTCGGACAGACTTGTCAGCCCTACAAACTGAATTTCCCCCATGATCGAGGTCACTGGGCCCATTACGGGTTGCATACCTTTCGGAAGTTTTCCTTCCAAAAGTTGAAGTCTCTCAGCGATCAACTGGCGGTTTTGAAAGATCTCCGTGTCCCAGTCGAATTCCACATAGATGATGGAGATCCCGATTCCGCTGCTTGACCTGAGCCGCAAAACCCCTGGAGTGCCGTTAAGAACAGATTCAATCGGCAGAGTGACAAGCGTTTCGACTTCTTCGGGCGCAAGTCCGTGCGCTTCCGTCAGCACCGTTACCGTTGGGCGGTTAAGATTAGGGAAGACATCAATCGGGAGCTTCGGAAAAAGCCAAGCTCCATAGCCACAAACGGCTACAGCTAATGCAAGCGTAGCCGCACGATGGCGAAGTGCATACTCGATAACTTTGTTAAGCATAGCAAACCTCAACATGCTCAAGGCATCCAAAATCCTTGTGGCTTAGATCAACAAACATTTAAATTTGGAAAATTGGCGCTAGCCTATGGGGGGACGAAAGATTGAATTGAGAAACGGCTCACGGGGAGCCTGTTGCTCACCCGGATTGGGAAACGTGCTCTCGACTACAAAACCCTGTAACTCTTGAACTTGAGTCACTGTCAGATAGAATACATTTCCCACTATAAAAATTTCGTGCGAATGGTGATCATCACTGTCTTTAGATTGTTCGGCCTGATCGCCCGAGTGCGTGTCTAGGTGGTGGTGATTGTGCTCCTTATGACCATGAGGATGATGGGCTGAGACTTCGTGATAGTGTTTGATTTGAATTCTAGTTACCGTGCCGAATGGGGCTGTCGAGCTCAATGACATTAGGCCCAGCGTGTATGTACAAAAAATAAGCACGTACTTGATGCGCATCACTTTTCTATGGTCGATCCTATTAGGGGGAAATGCAATTTCTGAGTGAAACATGGCGCAAGACGAGAATTGAGGAGTGCGTGCGTCAAAGTTTCTTCGATTTTGACCCACCATCGTTCTATTTTAGAACCTGGCAGTATATAGGCCAGCTCTTGGCAGTCACAAGTTGCGCGAGCTTCATAATTATGAAAATTTTTATTTAAGCAAAGGGTTAGGACATGAAAAATAAATGGGATGAACGTTACAAGAGCCAAGAATACTTTTATGGAACAGAACCCAACACTTTTTTAGCCGAAAATATTAATGTTTTACCTCAAGGTGGGCGGATCCTTTGCCTGGCTGAAGGAGAGGGGCGTAACTCTGTTTTTTTAGCTAAACATGGTTTTGATGTTACGGCAGTCGATTTCTCTAGTTGTGGACTGGAGAAGTTGAAGACTCTGGCCAAAAAAGAAGGGGTTTCGGTTAAAGCTGTGTTGGCTGACCTTTCGAGCTATCCATTGGGCATAGATCAGTGGGATGGAATCGTATCGATATGGTGTCATCTTCCGAGCCAGTTACGACGGCGAGTTTATGGTGACTGTGTTCGGGCGTTGAAGCCTAACGGAGTTTTTTTGCTCGAGGCTTACACTCCAGAACAATTAAAATTCAAGACTGGCGGACCTTCAGAGCTTGATCTGTTGCCAAATTTGCTTCAGTTAAAAGATGAGTTGGCTGAGCTTAAGATTCTTCGACAGGAAGAGCTCACCCGTGAAATACAAGAGGGTCAAGGACATAGGGGGATGAGCGCAGTTGTGCAAATCTTAGGGGTAAAAAATTAGGTTTTTGTGGCCCCCGAAGGGTTGGCATATAAAATGCTAGAGAGGCACTGGGATTATTAAAGATTGTTTATAAATCCAGGGAGCCTGAGCCGTAATGAACTCCTTTCATTTTAATGTTCAAAAATTTTTCATCACCTTGTTTACATTCATCTTTGTGGTTATTGACGCTTCGGCGGGAGAAGCAAAGATTGGTTGTGAAGATGTGCTAAACCCGCTGACCAGCGCGGATGTGATTTTGGCTATTCGGACCCTCCATGAAAACCATGAACCTTTGAATCATGGCGCCATGGAGCTTGGTAAAAGTCAGACGGCTCCAGCGATCTTGGAGAAGGCTCTGGGTCGCAAAGTTGGTACCAAAACTGTCATTCGCGCAAGTCTACGTAAGTTTGGCAGCTGGAATGCAGCTTTAACAGCTGCTGGTATTGATCCTGCCAGCGTTCGGTTACGTAAGTCGCGAGTTCCGCTGCGTAAATTGGATCTTATTGCCGTGGTCAAAAGACTGGACGAGTTGGGTGTGCGACTGACTCCTGGGTCGGTTTCCAATGCCGGCAAAGAATTTGAAGAAATATGCTTGCGTGAATTCGGCTACCCCATACAAGGTCGATCCCTTTTTGATGCCGCAGGTAATTACCACGGAGGCTGGTATCAGCTTATGGCCAAAACAGGTATTCCGCGCGAGCGATGGCAAAGTGGTTATTCACAACTGACGCGGTTGGAGTTAGAACATTTGCTCCGTGTTCTTGAAATCTCAGGTTTGAGGCTGAACGCAAATACATTTCGTAAAGACCCAACTGGAAAACTGAAAATTAAGATTAGCTCCATACTTGGTCGGACGGTCTCTGCAAGTACCGTTTATGCGGCGGGAGTGCGATTTTTTGGCTCGTGGCCGGAGACTCTTTTAGCAGTTGGTATCGCTCCAGAAGCTCATATTAAGCTTGCCAGTTCGCAAGGAATTAAGAGCAAGCAGTCCTTTACAAATCATACAGAAGAACAAGAGAGCGATGGATTTTGGACAGATTTAAAGTCCATACCAGACGCTAAAGTAATCGGAGCGCTGATTAAATTGCATAGGGCTGGAGTAGATTTGAGACCAGATCAATTTTTGGCTGAAGAATCAGTCGTCGTGAGCTCAATTTTAAGAGATTCTATCGGACTGGATGTTTCCTCATTTAAATTTTACTACTACGTTAAGTGGCGTTTTCTCAGTTGGTCAGATGCACTTTCTGATGCGCGCATCTTCTTAAATCCATCGCCCCACTAGTCCGAAGGGAATCTCTTATGTCAAAGAGATAATATTCCCGCCCAATTTGTCGGCGCACCAGCGGTGACATGTCGTTATAATAATTTGATGTTTTTGTGCGAACTCTAGGAGAGCTTCGCAGGCTAAGCTTTGTCTGCTTTGGTCAAGGTCGACTAGAGGATCATCGAGAAGAAAAAATCCTTTTTGATTTTGCAAAAAATAAGAGGCCATAGTGAGTCTTAGTCCAATTGATAGGGCATCCTTCATGCCTGTCGATAATGATACAAATGGTACTGAAATATGATCATGGGCTCGAATGATTTGCTCCGGTTTGGCCGAACTCAGCTTAACTTCTACGTAACGCTCACCCGTGAGCCGGCGAACATAGTTTTCTAAATTTAATTTGTACTCTTCGAAATGATTTTTCTGCGCGAATTCTTGTTCCGTTTCTTCCACAGCTTGTTTGATGCGCTTGAGAGCTGATCCGTGCTTAAGTCTAGTATCAAAGTTTCTCTCAGCCTGTTCCAAGCGATTGGCTAGTTCTTGCGAAGACTCGTCTGGAGTATCGACCGATGCAATTTGTTCATGTAGGTAGATGATTTTGCCGCGTAAAGTCTCGAGGTCGGATTCACACTGCCGAAAGCGTTCTAGGAGTTGCGTTGAATTGCCAAATTCCTCGGAAATAGCTGGTAAATTTTCAATTGCAGCAGCGAGAGACTTCTTTTCAGCAACACAATCTCCGATCTGATGGATGAGCATGTCTTGATTTGTATATTTTTGCGCGAGCTCATTGAGTCTGGTTTGCAGGCGTTGCTTTTGATCTAAGTAAAGACTTTTTTTTCCTTCAGCACGAGCGAGATCCTCTTGGATTTCATTCAGTTCACGTGTAGGTCCTCGATTCGAGATGACTTGATTCTTGTGCTCGATTTCGGCAAAAGTTTCTCCCGCCAAAAGTTGTTCATAAGAGTATCGCAACCGCTCAACCTTTTGGAAGGCTTGGCTATATTCGGCGTACAGCCTTTGAGCTTCATCGAGATTAGCAACTTTCATTGAGTCGAGAAGTCCGCTGAGAAGTTCTTGGGCTTCTAACGCTTTCTGTTTTTGCTTTTTCAAATCTCCTTCACCCGAATATATTTCAATGATGACTTCATTGGTTTCCAGATTAAAAAGCCCGTTAGAACAAAAATCAACCGATTGAGAAATCGATAGATCAAGACTGCGTTCCGGTTCGAGATCCTGTCTTATTTTCGCTGTCAAAGGTCTTTTAGCAGTTAAATTTAAAGAAATCTGTCCTGCAGTCCGACTCACGACTGCCTTTTGAATATTTTGGTCAGCCTCAACTAATTTTTGTAAGTCTTGGTTGGAAACCTTTTTGAGAGACTGCAAATGGATAGTAGCTTTATCCATTTGCGCTTTTTCAGTCATTATTTTTTGAAACCGCAGTTGAAAAATTTTGTCATTAAGACGTGAAGAAGCCTGCTGTAATTCCTTTTTTAAAATCTCAATTTTTATTTCGAGTTCGTGCAGGTTCTCGTTTGTGGTCAAAACTTTAACCGAGGCATCGCTCCATTCCGCTAAATCTTCGCGCAACTTAAGGTAGTGCACTTCGGATTGTCTAAGGCGAATCTGTAAATTTTCCCTCGTGACTAAGCTCTCGACGACAGGTTTGCATTTGTTGCGAAACTCTTTAGCGTCAAATTCTTGTTGCTTAGCTTCCGCAAGCTGGCCTGATAGGTTGTCAATTCTGCTCTCGGCATCCAAAGCCTTTTGATGGGCGCGTTTCAGGCGCTCGCGGTAATAGAAAGAATTGACGATTATACCCCCTCTTTTCCAAGGGTTATCAATTGAGCGATGATTGAGCGGGGCTTGGGCAGAATCATCCCAGTAGTCAAAGCTCTTGTTGATCTCCAAATCCAAGCGCTTTTTTAATGATTCAAGCGATACGCCACCAGAATCTAGGCAAGCTTGACGAAGAATCGTGGTTAGGTTCTGTTCAGATGATTCAAATTCTTTTTGTTCGATCGCAATTTTCAATTGCGATTGGTGAGCCATTAAGATGGTCTTCATGGTCGCCTCAGGTTGAGGCAAAAGTTGTCTTAAAGTGGAATTTATCTCTTCTTCTGAAGATATGTGAAGTCCCGCGCCCGAAGTCATGGTTGCGTCGGGAAGCTTTCCTCCCCATATTTTTTTTAGGGTGTAGTCAATCTCGCCAGCAACGAAAGTCAATTGGACTTCCATCGAATCGCCATTTAGGGGAATGAATTTTTTTAAAATTTCTTTTTCTTTACCCTTTGGTTTTGCTGACATGAATAAAACAAACTCTACGGCTTGAATTAAACTGGACTTGCCAATGTCATTCGGACCGTACAACACATTGAGGCCCGTTTTAAATTCGACAGTATGGTTGTGTCCGCCAAATTGCTTTAAAGAGATTTTTTTGATCAACATTAGGAATCTCTTTCGGCGCAAATCAATTCATAGGCAAGTTGAAGTGCTTCTCCGTCGCTACTGTTTGTGGCCAAACGATGCAGAATTTTATTGGGTAAAGAATGTCTTGTGAACTCTTTATCGATTTGATCAGGTGAAAGAGTCATGGAGAGTCTGGATTTGTCTATTTTCAGATGAAGACTTCGTTTTGCCATTGAGTCAATGACACTATTAAGCTCGATCATTTCATCAGAATTGAGGTGACCGACGATATTGATACGTACAACCGTGTCTTGGAGTTTTCCGTCATCGAGTTGGTTGAAACCATCATTAAGGTCTCTTAGGTTGCGGATTTTTACTTCTACGTCGATGAATCGGTAGCAGTTAGTAGTGACCGGTTGAGCGTGAACCGTTTTTTTAACACTGTTGTCGATACGAATTAACCAAGCATTACCGTTGTCGGGACAGTCCAAACCGTCAGGCTCAGGAGTGCCGCTATAAAAGATGCGGTGACCGGGTTCAAATTTCTTGGGATACCTTCGATGAGCATGGCCAAGTAGCCAAAGGTCCATTCCAGCACCTTTTAGCTCGGCTTCAGTCATAGGGAAGTATGTGCCTTGATTGTCGTATGAGAGTCCCGCAAGGCTGCCGTGAGCGATGCCGATATGTAGGGCTTCGCTTGGATTTTTGGCATGATTTTCCATCCACCCGAGGGCATTTTGTTTTGAAAGTTTCTTGGTACATGGCGCTGGATAAAAAATTGCTGTCCAGTCATCCACGTTCCAGATAACGGGCTCTGCTTTAGCCAATATATACACCCGCGGTCCGCATAACTTGCGAAATTTTTCCCATAAGCTATCGGCAATGTCTGACAAATGATCGTGATTTCCCGGTAAAATCAGGCATCCGCTGCCCTCGAAGCGATTCAGAATCTCAGCGGCCTTTTGTAAATCTTTAATGGCAGGCTTGTAATGATCAAAAAGATCTCCTGCCACAATAAAAAAGTCGCAGTGTTCTTGGTTAGCTACGTCAACCAAATGATCCAATGCCACAAATCGTGCATGAATCAGTTTGTCACGTACAATATCGGGATAATCTTTGAATTGCATTCCAAGGTGAATGTCCCCTGTGTGCATCAATTTCGGCATGATACCGCCGAGTATAGCGGTGCTTGACAAGAAATTCCACCAGCATTTGCCTAGCGTGCACAAGCCCCAAGTAAGGGGTAGTTCTTTGAAGTTGAGCGTCGGCCCTCAGCGTCTTTCCGATTGGCTCGGTAGTGCACTATAAGCTCTTGCAAACGTGAATCAAACTGGGCAAGCCACTGGGGATTGGTGTGGTGTCCGTAATCGTAGGCAATCCAATTTTGTGAAACCTTGCGATTGACACGAAATCCTGGGCTGCATACCACTTTGACAGAAATTTGTACCGGAAAAGCTATCGGTTCTCCGACATAAGTCGCTTTGACGGTGACTTTGCCCGCGAGAGCACCATTTTCTGTCAGTTCAAAAGATTGAGTTTTGTCCTCCATATTCACATCATCCCCAGGGGGCGAGGCCGTAGCCATTGAGCCAATCGCAAAGACTGAAAGAAGAGCAAACTTGATAAATTTGTATTCCATTAACGAGTCCTTATCTTGCCGCGTCCGCCAACTTCACAACTGCGCAGTGAAATGTGCGCATGGTGCCGATGAGGGTTGCGGCCGAAAATGATAAAAAGGCTGGAGTGACCTTGCATGCAGCGAACAAATTGTGAAAATCCCGCGCTGCCCGCTGTAATTTTTTTTCCACCACAGCGAATACCATGAATATCAATAGCACTTCCTGAGTTATGACAGGAGCGGTGCATTTGGTGGCGACGGTCTCCCCATACGCCCCAGTCTATGTATTTGCAACCTGGAGCGCATTGATCAAAGGCCGCTAAAAATTGCGGCATGATGGGAGCGTAACGACCGCTATGATAGTAATCACGTTGCGGGCGATGGAGTGGTAAATCCGCTTGAGGTCTTCTTAATGGTTTAGGCTCGCGAACACCCATGGGGCGGCGAATCTCGGTTCTTCCCCTCGTGGCGACAGAATCATCTCCGCGGGCCACACGCTCATCGTCGCCGTCTCTGTCCTCGATGATGATGAAATCTCTGGCCTCAATCCGCGTCCTAGAGCCTCTGCCTCGATGAATTGCAACGCGGTCTACTTGGCTATCAATTCCAATTTCATCAGAAATTATGGGTCTGCGTCTTTTCTGATTCGCTGCCATTTGAAGAAGTGGGGGAGAAAAAGGAGGCGTTATTAAAACTGTGGGAAAAAGAAATTGAGTGGGGTTTGGGTTAAATAAAAAATAGCGCGGTTGAGGTGTATTTGAAAGCATTAGTGGAGCTACAACCGGTGGTGGATATGGTTGCCCCCAAAACTGATTAGGTGTTTGGGTCCACATGGCCCTACTCTGAGTCGGCAATAATGCAAATAAAAACCACAATATCCTCATGTTAAACAGGAGTTTGCAATCTCTAGCCAGACCGAAATGCCGTTTAAATCGATTTAGGACTTTAAAAATGTTTTTAACGAAGACACTTGTTGGCAAAAAATGTCAATGCGGGACCCGGTGAACTTAGGATTTGACAGTCAAGCTAACAGGGCAGTGATCTGAACCGTACACCCGGGTCTGGTGGTTAGAGGAGATGAGTCGATCAACATCGCTGTTGGCACTCAGAAAATAGTCTAAACGCCAGCCAATATTTTTTTCGCGTATCCCTGGGCGGTAACTCCACCAAGTATAATGCTCAGGATCTTTGGTGAAATACCTAAAAGCATCGATATATCCGGAGTCCAAAAAATTCTTCATCCAAGCCCTTTCTTCTGGTAAGAAGCCGGCATTTTTCCGATTGGATTTAGGGTTTTTTAGATCAATCTCCGAAGGGGCAATATTCCAGTCCGCGCACATAAGGAGCGTCTTTCCTCTACGTCGTTGGCTGGCTGCATGGCGAGCAAATTCCGTGCAAAAACGCAATTTGAAGGGGAGGCGGGAATGATCTCTTTGGCTATTTGGAAAATAAGAGTTGATCACGATGAGGTCCTTAAACTCAGCAGTAATCACTCTACCTTCGCAATCAAATTCATCAACACCAAGTCCTAATTTTACCGATTCCGGTTCTTGCTTGCTTATTATGGCAACGCCGCTGTAGCCGGGTTTTTGGGCGGGATACCAAAAAGAATTGTATTTGTTGGGGTTTAAGAGATCAGGGGGGAGCTGTTCAGGTTTCACTTTAATTTCTTGGAGGCAAACAATATCGGCAGCTTGCTTTTTAAACCAGGATAAAAAGCCTTTGCTGGCACATGATCTAAGCCCATTTACGTTCCATGAAAGTATTTTGATCATTTTTATATTTTAATCTCCAACTTTTTAAGTGCCTAGGATCACGACGCGTTCACCATAGAATATGGGGTCGAGAAAATTATATTTTCTGGCTATCCAAAAAAATGTAAGTTTTGAGTAAAAGACAACGTGCGTGGGGTCTTTACGGTAATACCAGCTCTCAAAATCAATATTACGCGAATAAAGAGAGGTCATTATTGCTAGAGAGCCATTTGGCTTAAGCAAGTTTCTCAAGCGTTGAAATTCAAGATCTGGATAAAAAAAATGTTCAACTGCTTCGCTTGAGGAGACAAAATCGTATTTTTTGGCCAGCACCTTTGGGTCGGCATAAAAGAATGGATCATAGACGGACATATCGTAATCCATAAGGGTCAGCATTTGTGCCAGTACTGGAGATGGTCCTGCCCCGTAATCGAGACCTTCAGCGGAACCAACGCAATGTTCTTTAATGGCAGAGGCCAAGGGATTTAGAAAGTTGCGATAACGAAGGTCATCAAAATTGTTCTGGTGCTGTTCGTAACGCTTTTTCTCTGCCTCTCTCGGTAGACGATGCTCTGGATTAAGGAAGCGCAGGTCACAAACCGAGCATTGGCCATAGCGATCAATCAGGACTTGCGAATCAGATAGGCACAATGGACAGACTAACTTTGGATTCATTGTTCACCGTACATGATTGCAGTGTTTATCCCATGGACCTGATGCTGATCCAAGGTTAAAATTTCAATACATGTTTAAAAAAAATCAAAATTGTGTGTTTTTTTGCGTCGCTACGGTGTTTTTTGTAATTGCGTTTTCCCCTGTTACCCCTGCTCACAGTAAGCCATTTTTTGAAGCGGGCATCGCAGGTGGAATGGGTTATATTCCCGATTATCCCGCGGCTGGGCAGTCGCGAATACATGGACTAGTATTTCCCGTTTTCCAATTACGTGGCAAAGTTTTTAGATCTGACGATGAAGAAGGCACGCGAGCGCGATTGTTTAAAGACATGGCGACAACCTTTGATATCAGTTTGTCTGGCTCTTTTCCCGCAGACTCAAAAAAAAATGAAGCCCGCAGCCAGATGCCCGATCTCGACTGGATCGGCGAAATGGGTCCTCGACTGCAAGTTCGTTTGCGAGGTAATGAGAGACATTTCATCAAAGCAGCTTTGGCGGCGCGGGTCGCCTTCTCGACCAATTTTAATCGCGTTGATTTTCGGGGATTGGTACTAGCACCAAGTTTGATTGCAGAACATAAAAAGCTGATTCTTGGTCAAGTGGATGTGTCGGCTAGGATTACATCTCAGTTTGCCTCGCGCGAGATGCATGCCTATTTCTATGATGTTGAACCTATGTACGCTACCCCCAAGCGAAGAGAATTTACAGCAAAAGGTGGGTACCTCGGCACCAATGTTTTTGCGGTTTTTGCTTTTGAACAACCAAGTTATGCACTCTTTAGTGGATTTGGAGCGAGCTTTCACGATGCTGCCGCTAATACGCAGAGTCCACTTTTTAGGGAGCGTGTCAATGCCTCTGTGTTTCTGGGATTTCGTTGGTTTTTTTATCAGAGCCAGGAGCCTGGACACCCCTAGTTAAATCGGTTCTTGCATGTATGGACTCAGTGTTCATAATTAGACTCTATGAACTCATTAGGTGTTTTTGAAATTTTCTTTGGTCCCTCGTGGTCTATGGAAGAGAGGGTGAATTGGGCTGATCATCTTGCGCACAATGGTCTTGGCTTTTATCTCTATGGGCCCAAAGCCGATCATAACTTGCGTAAAGCTTGGCGTGAGCCATGGCCCGAAGAATATCTGACATTAATAGGTATTCTGGCAGGCGAGTTTAGAATGCGTGGAGTGCGCTTTGGCGTGGCTATAAGCCCCTTTGGAGTTGATTTTCCCGTGTCCTCCTCCGTGAAAGCTGATTTGCGAGCCAAGATCTCACTTCTTTCGCGGGCGGGAGTCGACTTTTTTGGATTGTTTTTTGA
>JAYQON010000003.1:42086-76207 GCA_038144835.1 Bdellovibrionales bacterium | reverse complement strand
GGCCCAGCCCGCCAACCCCCTCAAAGCTCTCTTTGAGGCCATAATGGAAGCTTGAAAACGTAGATAATCCAGAACTGTGGAATCGAAATCTGGAGCTTGGTAAACAGCGGCCCCATCAGTGACCACAAAAGCTTTGACCCAACCCATATTTCTTCGCCGAGTGTTTGACGATTTTTTTTGCGCTGGAACCTCAAACGACGTGACGCATACCCCAAACACGATAGAGAGCTTCAAGAACAATGCGAGAGGACATTTTACTCTGCCCCACTCTGCGATCTTCGAAAATAATAGGAACCTCAATACCGTTACAACCAAGTCTCATAGCCCTGTATTTTAATTCAATCTGAAAACTATAGCCGTTCGAGCGCACGGAATCCAAGCCAATCTTTCTCAAAGTTTCAGCCCTCCATGCATTAAAACCGCCAGTCCAATCACGCAGAGGAAAACGCAAAATTTGACGCGCATAAAAAGATCCACCAAGCGAAATGATTTTTCGACCAACACCCCAATTGACCGTCTTTCCACCCGGAACCCATCTTGAGCCCACAACAAAATCAGCTGTTGGCAAGCTCTCGACGAGCTTTTTTAGATCCTCTGGTCTGTGAGAAAAGTCCGCGTCCATCTGAACAATGCCCTCATAGCCCTGCTCTAGGGCCCAATGAAAACCAGCAAGATAAGCTCGCCCCAATCCCTCTTTACCTTGACGTGCCAGAAGATGAACGTGCTTATTTTTGATCTGTAATTCACGAACTGCGTCTTGAGTCCCATCTGGAGAGTTGTCATCCACCACCAAAACTTCGACATTAGGCGTCGCTTGAATTATCGAAGGCACAATTGCCGAAATGTTTTCGCGTTCATTGTAGGTTGGAATAATCACCAAGGTCTTCATTCTGCCCCAGATTGGTTTAAGTGCTCACTTCTTTACCTGGACTTACCACAGGAGCTTTCCCCGGGCTAGCGATAGCCGAGGATGCTTTAGTTATGGCTTCGAATTTACGTTGACGACGCTCACGCTCGAGCTGCTGTCGATGAAGCTCAAGCAAAGGTGATTTACTCAAAAGAAAACTCGGATTTTGCGCTTGCCGCTGATAAAATTCACGCACCCTCAGTGCTGCCATTTCGGGAGTTTTTTTATACAAAATGGGATCAAAACCACAAAGCTTACAAACCACAAACGATCGCCAACGTAGATAAACAAAAATTTCGCTCAGAGAAATAAACAAACAAAATATCATTACCCCGCGTGGGTCGGGCTGTTCAAAAAGCCCATAAGTCAAAGTGAGAGCGAGAGCCAAACTCGCCAAGACGTTGGTCAAGTCTATATGTTTTTTCAAATAGCGCGTCCGCGGAATTCTGCAAAATGCGCAAAAGTGCTGGTCACGCAAACGTGAAATTATATTCATAGGTCTTATTCTACCTGATCGAGTCTTCCCGAAAAGACGAGTTTTGATAGAATTAAAAAATGCGAGAGGATTCAATTATGAAAAAGCTAGGGTTGACTGCGCTACTTTGCCTCACTGCCATCGGGACGAATGTCGTGGCTCAAGAAGATGATTCCTATGCAGGTTACGATGCGATCATAAACGATTTGAAATCCTCGGCTGATTCTCTCGATCGCCCAATCTCCACAGAAGTCAATTGGGATGACGTGGCTTTACACGGTGGACTGTCTGCAGCTCTGTCTTACATTCGGGTAGAATCACCTTCTGGGTCGGTGCAGGCGGGCTTGCTCAAAGGCTTCGAAGCACACTTGGGCATGAATCTATTTTCAAGACGCTCACGGGCTGAATTCGTATTGCGCAATTTTGCACCTGAAGCCATAAGCAGTCAGCTGCAGGTCAACTTGAACGAGTTTGAAACGCGACTTGTTTTTCTTCCCATAATTCGTGATCAAATTCTTCTTCGCATGGGAGCGGGCTTGGCATTCCGAAGAATCGACGTTGAAATACGTGGCAACTCCTCTGCCGGCCAAGTCGACCAAACACACACCGCCACAAATGTACTCATTGGTCTAGAGAAGAAAGTGGCCCAAGAGGTCAGTTTAGGACCTGACATTTCATACAGATCGCCAATAACATCCACAGCCATTGAGAAATCCTCTTGGGATGCGTCCTTTCGCTTGAACGCAACCTTCTGAGCGCACTACACTAAACTCAACGCATGAAAAACATCGATTGGGTTCTCATCCGCTCTCGCCTCTTAGAAGCCGTATTGGTTTTGCCGAACTTTATGCGCAACCCAGTACAGACCATGCGCCAGCTTCCCGATTGGGACTGGCCCACAATTCTCATTTTGCAAGGGGCATTGGCTGCAAGCTGTGCTTTCTTATCCAATCTGATTGAGAAGGACTGGACGGGAATGATCACGGGTCCAATCCTGATGCCAATATTCAACTACTTAATGCTGACCATCAGCTCAGGGTTTTTCTTTTACACCTTCATGTTTTTGTTTAAACGTGACATCCCTTTTCGACAAATCTACATCCACGTTCTTTTTGCTTCTATACCATCCACCATTGTAAGCATGATCGCAGGATTTGTACCACCGATTGTACTTATTGGAGCCTCGGCATCTTTAATGCTTTTATACGTCTCTTGCGTGGATCAGTTTGGCTTAGATCGCGACAAGGTCAAAAAGTTGCTACTGACTCTGCTGGTGATTTATACGGTCTTTTGGGCTCTACAAGTGGCGCGTATTTCTTCCCGCAAGGAACATCTCCGTCAGAAGGCCACGCCGGAGTCGCTTGATATTTTAGAAAACGAAATGAATTTTAACAATTGAGAAACTGGCCCATCTGCCTGGTGCTACCGGTCCCCAAGATACATCCGGCGGCCCGGACGTTTAAGAATTTAAGCCGATAGAATGAGCAGCGACCATCGCGAACGATCTTCGAACGAGCGGGGCCAACGATCACCAGCGAAGTGGGCCAGTTTTCAAAATTTTAATGATTTTGGTCAAACGCTTAGGCCGACCCCCAACGCAAAGTTCGCCCGAGCGCATCTTATCAACCAGATCTTTCAATACAGCGTCTTCCCCTTCTGGGCCAACAGACAATAGCCTGAACAGCTCTTGCGCATTAGCATACGCATTGTCCACACCATGAACATAATCAAAAAAAATAGCGTAGATCTGGTGTGCTTCACGCGCTTCCTGAGAGCGCTTCGTGGCCCAAGGGTAATCAACGAAAGCTTGCCGATAGGCCGTTTCACAAAAACTCTCTTGTGCAAACGCTCGCAAATTCGCGATCGCCAGAAAGGACAGTAAAGTTAGGCGCAGCCGCATTTAATATTTCCTTTTTTTTCGTTCACCATTCTGCAGCTCCAATGCCAGACAAAGGTCGATCTAGCCTCCATCCAGCCGTCTAGGCAGCCAGGTAGGCGTTCAAAATATGAGCACAATGGTCAATAATTACAATTAATCACAACTTAAACAGTTAAAGTTGTGAGGGCTGAAATGGCTCAAAACCCAAAAGGCAACTCCCGTATGCGCAAAATTTTGTCTTATCTTCTGGCACTCAATACCTTTTTGATGTCCTCCAATGCTTGGCCACGAACACTTACAAGTGCAGAAAAGTCCGAAAAACTCCATCAAATGTCCTTAGCTATTTTTGACTTGGTAGCTGCGCAATTCATGATGGTGACTTCGCCAGAAGACTATGACCAACTGCAGATGTTGCGCTACCTGCCGCCTCGCGATCGATCTGAAATTTTAAGGGGAATCAGACATCTAAAACAGTTTCCAACAGTTTATCGCCGAGGTGATGCTCTGGTTCTCGAACAAGGTAATGGTGTTCGCTTCGAAGCTGAATGGCTCGATCTTAATAAAGGCCAACTATTAATCAATGGAGTCGCTTGGACTTATAAGTCAAGCGTACCCTTTTTGCTACAGATGGAAAGGCTTACACAAAAACTCAAACTCAAGAAAACTGCGACCAACGATGCCCTAGAATACCTCTTTCCTAAAGCCCACGCAGACGCTTGCATCATCAGCTGTCCAGTACTTATCGGTATGTTTATCGGTGGTATATTGACCGTGACTTGTAGTGATGTGGTCAAAGCTGGTTGGTGCAACTATATTGTCGAACCTGTGAGCTTACCCTCCGAACAGTGCGCGAATCTAAAAAAATCTGCGGAGGAAGGGATCTTCAAAAATGAACCTGCATTTGATGCCATCGTCAATTTGTCTGGCTCAGGTAACAAAAATGTCCTCGCTTTTTTTGAAGCTATAGATGAGGTATGCCCTGCTCGCAATGATGGGAAAGCCAGAGAGTACCGCGGCAAAATACGTAGCGTTGAACTCAAAGACGGCAAGCCCTTACCGCTCACGGACTGGTTCAATGTTGTGGTAAAAATTAATCCCGACGGCAACCCTACGGATCTCATTGTCACCGCAGAAGGTACGGATCCAAAGACTTTAAATACGATCTCTCGAGAGGCTCGAGAAAAATTGATTGTTCATATTGTTTTCGATCCTAAGATTCGCAAACCCGTCAGCTACCGCATTCCAGACCCAAATTTCCGTTCAAATCGAGATTTATTGTCTGAGCCTACAATTTCTTTGACACCGATAATGAAACTTACGCCAGAACAAGCCCAAGCCGTGGCCAAGGCCCGTGACATTGTGAGAGTGATAAATTATCGCAATTACAACTGTGTCGTTAAAAAGGTAGCTGAAGATCAATCGGTGGGTATAGACCCCGGCTCACCCAAAGAGCCAAAAGTAGCGCCAGCCACTACAAATTAAGATACCCCTGTACTACCAAAACCGCCTGCCCCTCGTTCGGTGTCAGAGAGATCAAAGACTTCTTCCAAGTCTGCTTGAACTATTGGGCATACCACCAGCTGAGCAATGCGTTCTTGGTCCTGTATAGTGATAGGTTCCTGACCCAAGTTGATAACAATGACCTTAACTTCCCCTCGGTAATCCGCATCGATAGTGCCCGGCGTATTAACCAAGCTTAGACCTTTAGTTATTGCCAGACCGCTGCGCGGACGAACTTGCACTTCAAATCCACGGGGAATTTCCAAAGACAAGCCCGTAGAAATTAAAAAACGCTCTCCTGGCTCTAAAGTGATCGCCTTATCCAAACAGGCACGCACATCCAGACCAGAGGCTCCAGCAGTAGCATAAGCAGGTAAATCACCTTTAAAGTGAGCTAACTTTTTGAATTTCAGAATGACCTTCTGACGAGCTGCTCCCGCCCAAATAGAATCGACTACTAGTCGCTCAACCTGACGCGCAAATCCACGCATCTGCTCTTCGATCTGGGATCGCTCGCCAAGTTTATCTTCCACAATCGCTCCCAAGGTGCGAGCTAATTCGGTGATGGATTTTTTTAGCTGCTGAATTTCCATTATCACTCCCATACATCCAGTAAATTCAAAGCTTCATCGGCCTCAAGGTCACCCATAACCATAAGAGAAACTGGAGACTTATCAAAGTACTTTTCAAGGTAACTACGCACAGAGCGGCGGCTGACGTTCTCAATCTCACGAATGACTTCATCTACCGGGCGATATTGACCAAAAACCATCTCGTTGATACCGAGCGAGTTCATTCGGTTCTCCATATCCTCAGCACCCAGTAAAATTTGACCTTTGACTTGAGTCTTAAACATGTCCAACTCTTTTTCACTCAAGCCACGATCAATAAAACGGTTAAATTCAGCCTGAACAATTCTCAGCACCTTCTCGGCATTTTCTTTCGACGTGCCCGCATAAGACAGGAATAGCCCGGTATCAACAAAGGATTGTAAAAAGCTGTACACACTATAAACCAGGCCCTTATCCTCACGAATCCGCTGATAGAGCTTTGAGGTCACTCCACCACCCAAGGCTTCGTTGACTACGAAGGACTCAAAACGATGCTTAGAACGGTAGGGGCACGAAGGTAAACCAACAAGCAAATGTACCTGTTCGCTTGAACGATGTACAAACTCTTGCACCCGTTTCACTCGTGGACGTCCATTTTTTTGCTTGGTCACGCGTCGAGGCAGCTTACCCAAAGTGCGCTCCACCATCTCCAGAACTTGCTCATGCTCAACGGGACCAGCCACACTCACAATCAATCGAGGTCCGCGCATGTTGGACTTATAGTAGTCCACAATATCAGCGCGTTTTAAATTTTTGAGAGTCTCCTCTGTCCCCAGAATGGGAGTGGCAAGATCCTGACCAGCAAAGGCCTTCTCGAGATAGAAATCGAGAATAAACTCTTCCAAGTTGTCCTTCGACATTTGGATTTCCTGCAGGATGACTTCTCGTTCTTTCTCAAAATCCTGACGAGCTAATGTAGCCCCGGTCACCAAATCCGTGACTACATCTAAGCTTAAATGCAAATGCTCTTTCAGCGAAGTTGTGTGGAAACACGTGTACTCACGCGTCGTATAAGCATTAAGGTCTCCGCCAACTGCCTCTAAGGATTTGGCTATCTCAAACGATGTGCGCTTGCGAGTGCCTTTAAAAACTAGGTGCTCTAAAAAATGAGTGAGCCCCGCCTTTTGGTGGGGCTCGTGGCGAGTTCCTACTTCCAGAAATACCCCTACACTTACCGCTCGAGTGAACGGATGGTTTTCAGTCACCACCCGTACTCCGTTGGCCAGCTCAGTTCTCTGGAATATCGGTTTGTAAGCGTAAGGCTTCACAAATGGCTAATTAGTTTATTGAGATTGAGTGGGACGCTCTAGCAAAGCTTTACGCGAAAGCTTAATCCGACCCGATCGATCTATATCCAAAACTTTAACCTCCACGGTGTCACCCTCATGCAAAACATCCGTTACATTACGAATACGTTCATGAGCAATTTCGGAAATATGCAACAACCCCGAGTTGTTCGGCAAAATTTCAACAAAGGCACCAAAATCCATAATTTTGACAACCTTGCCTGTATAAACCTTGCCGACTTCAGCCTCTGCGCAAATTGAGTTAATAATCTCTATAGCTCGCTTGGAAGCTTTAGGATCATTCGAAGCGATGTGAATGGTTCCATCATCTTCAATATCAATTTTAACGCCTGTCTCTTCAATAATACCTTTAATGACTTTGCCCCCAGCTCCGATCACTTCTCGGACCTTATCAGGCTTAATTTTGATAGTCTCAATACGTGGAGCGTACTGGGAAATTTCTCCACGAGGCTGAGTGATCACCTTCTCCATTTCGTCGAGAATGTGGTTACGACCATCATAGGCCTGCTTTAACGCTTGCTCCATGATGTCGAAACTAATGGAATCGATTTTAATATCCATTTGCAATGAAGTAACACCCTTACGAGTACCAGCGACTTTAAAATCCATATCGCCGAGATGATCTTCATCACCAAGAATATCGGAGAGCACAGCGACGCGGTCACCTTCTTTAATTAAACCCATGGCAATTCCAGCCACATTACCCTTGATGGGAACTCCGGCATCAAGAAGAGCTAAGGTCCCTGAACAGACGGTCCCCATTGAGGAAGAACCGTTTGATTCTAGTACCTCGGACACAATTCGGATTGTGTAAGGGAACCTTTCGAAATCAGGCAAAATGGCCTTGATTGCACGCTCTGCCAAAAATCCATGACCCACTTCACGTCGGCTTTGTGCGCCTACGCGTCCAACTTCACCCACTGAAAATGGAGGAAAATTGTAGTGCAGCATAAATTTCTTTTTTGTCAGACCCGCTAGATCATCAATCATTTGTTCATCGTCACCTGTACCCAGAGTAACTGTGCCCAGGACCTGTGTTTCGCCACGGGTGAACAATCCAGAACCATGTGCCCTAGGCAACATCGCCACTTCACAAGCGATATCGCGAATATCAGTGGTTTTGCGACCATCAATCCTGCTACCGGTGTCGAGAACCAACTCACGACTCAAACGATATTTCAAGTCTTCAACGATCACACCCAATTCTCGCTCACGCTGAGACTTGAGCTTGTCGTCCGATAATGGCTGAATGAATTTTTCAACAGCAGCTGAGTAAGCAGCATCATAAGCTTCGTAGCGCTTCGCTTTTTCTTTTACCTGCTGAGCCTGTCGAATCAGAGACGCAAGCATCTCGCGTACAGGAGTTTCAAATTCTGCATCAATCGATGCAGGAACAAACTCACGTTTTACCTTATTGCCAGACTTAGCGCGCAACTCATCTTGCATATCGAAAAGTGGCATCATCGACTGATGTCCAAACTTGAGAGCGGCCAGAACGTCAGCTTCAGAGATAAACTTTGTCTCCCCTTCAACCATGAGAATACCGTTCCGTGTCCCGGCCAAGGTAATATCCATGTCAGAGTGTTCCAGTTCGGTCATCGACGGATTGGCTTTCAGCTGACCATTGATACGAGCAACCTGAACGCTAGCGGTTGGACCATTAAACGGGATGTCACTGATGTGCAAGGCCGCAGATGCCCCAATGCTCGCCAATACATCGATAGGAAAAGTCCCATCAAAACTGAGAGTCGTGGCAATCACTTGCGTCTCCATACGGTATCCCTCAGGAAAACACGGGCGAATAGGCCTGTCTATTAAACGCGCAGTCAAAGTCGCATTAGTTGTTGGACGACCTTCACGTTTAAAATAACCACCGGGAATCTTACCGGTGGCATAAAATTTTTCCTGGAATTCTACCGTTAATGGAAAGAAGTCTGCATTGGACTTAGTTCGGCTCGAGACGGCCGTCACCAAAACCATATTGTTTCCACAAGTGACCAATACTGAACCGTCAGCTTGTTTTGCCAACCGACCGGTTTCAATGGTGATCGTGTTTTCACCCACACGGCCTGTCACTGTGCTTATATTGAATTTCATGAGTTAATTACTTCCTTAAGCCTAAATCTTGGATGAGTTTGCTGTAGCGATTAGAATCGTTTTTCTTGAGATACGCTAAAAGCTTTCGACGACGGTTAACTAGCCTGACCAGACCGCGCTGGGAGTGGGCATCTTTTTTGTGGTCCTTGAAGTGAACGGTTAGTTCTTGAATACGTCCTGTGAGCAAAGCCACTTGCACTTCACAAGAGCCGGTATCGAGTTCACTTTTGCGGAATTTTTTAATCAGCTGTTCTTTGTTTTCTTTTAGTAACGCCATGGGAGATCTCCTCCAAAAAAGTTTACCCTTGGGCCGTTTGGCACTCGCACCCTTGAGTTTTGAACATATTTGAACGATTTAGTAATAGTGCACCGTAAAGGTCAAGGAAAGCCTCTAAAAACTCTACGGATCTTGAGACCTTGCCTTGGCTCGGCAGCTAAAATGGCAAGCAAGTCACCTTCGGCCGAGATCACTTTGATAAAAACGGGACGACCTTTTTCAATCGCTTGTTTTTGCTCAAACATCAAGCGAGCACCCACTTCTTTGGGAATCTGGCCGTGCCCCACCAAACGCGCCTCTCGCGGCCCGGCTAAAACCGCTTTAAGTCCGGGTAAAGCTTGCGCCATCGGAATTAGAGCTCCTCCGAGATCCCCTTGAGACTCTAAGGTTTCTAAAGATGTTGCCTGTTCTATAGACCAGCCACCGACGCTCACGCGTCGCAATTCATCGACAACAGCCCCGACTCCTAGCAATCCACCCAACTGATCCACCCAAGTACGAATATATCCGCCCTTGGAGCAACTCAGTGAGATTCGAGCACTCGTGGGAGTTGTATCTTCAACATCAATGTCCCAAAAATGCATTTCTTTTAACGGCAGCTCAATTTCAGAACCTTCGCGGCCATGATCATAAAGACTCCTACCGTCTACCTTAGTAGCTGAAAATAATGGCACCGGCCACTCAAAGGTTCCCTCAAGAGCCTCGGCCTGAGTACGAATCTCGGCATCAGACAATTGACAGGGCTTTTCCTCAATCACCTGTCCCACGCGATCCAACGTGTCTGTTCGGATGCCAAACCGAATTGAGACCGTGTAGCGCTTATCCTCGGCCATCAGAAAATCAGACAGCTTAGTTGCATTTCCCAACACCAGAACCATAAGCCCGGTAGCAATCGGATCTAATGTTCCCGTATGACCAACACTTTTCTGCTTCAAAACCTTGCGAACACGCGCCACCACATCATGGCTCGTCATATCTTGAGGCTTATCTACTAAAAGCAATCCGTCAAACTGGGCTTGAGAAATATGCAATCAAAGCTCCCGAGTTTGCTCTTCTTTGACAAAAGCTTCGATCACATCGCCAACTTTTATGTCATTAAAATTCTCGATACCAATACCGCATTCAAAACCTGAGGCAACTTCGCGCACATCATCTTTAAAGCGTTTCAAGCTACCCACTTTGCCTTCATAGACAATTTTTCCATCACGCACTAAGCGCAATTGGTGGTTTCGAGAAATCTTACCGTCACTAATGAAACAGCCAGCAATTGTCCCCATCTTTGGAACCACAAAAGTATTACGTACCTCAGCCCGTCCCATTACTTTTTCAACCACAGTCGGAGACAACAGACCCGCCAAGGCCTTCTTAAGATCATCCATCAACTCGTAGATGATTGAATAAGATTTAATCTCCACGCCTTTTTCCTTAGCCAGGCGTTGAGCTCCGCCATCCGGACGCACATTGAAACCAACAATTACGCCCTTTGCGGTCGAGGCAAGCAAAACGTCACTTTCAGTAATGCCGCCGACAGCCGAGTGAATAAGCTTCACTTTGACTTCTTCATTACCCAACTTATCGAGCATTCCTTTAATGGCTTCCATGGAACCCGCAACATCGGATTTAAGAATCAGAGCTAATTCTTTCACATCGCCAGATTTCACACGGGCGAAAAGCTGCTCTAAACTCATTTTGGAATGTGGAGTTTCTTCTTTTTTAACCACACTCAAACGCTGCTGAGCAATCTTTCGGCCAGCATCCTCATCTCGAACGACATCAAAGCGATCGCCCGCCATTGGCGGTTCGGGCAACCCTAAAACCTCCACCGGGAAGCCAGGGCCTACTGTTTTAACAACTTTACCCTTATCGTCCATCATGCTGCGTACACGACCAACAACAGCTCCCGCCACCAGAGTTTGACCTATGTGAACCGAGCCGTCTTGTACCAAGAGGGTGGCTACGCTACCCCGCCCCTTTTCCATACGACTTTCGATAACCACACCGGTGCCTGAGCGTTTGGGGTCCGCCCGCAAATCAGCGACTTCAGCAACCACGGCAATCTGCTCGAGTAGTTCTTTGATGCCAGTACCCTTTAGGGCAGACACCGGCACAAAAATTGTTGTGCCTCCCCACTCTTCGGGAACCAATTCTAGTTCGGTAAGCTGCTGCTTAATACGATCGGGATTGGCTCCCGGCTTATCCATCTTATTCACAGCCACAATGATGGGCACTCCTGCAGCCTTGGCGTGGTTCACAGCCTCAACAGTCTGAGGCATCATTCCATCATCAGCAGCAACTACGATGATTGCGATGTCGGTCACATTTGCACCGCGGGCACGCATTGCAGTAAAGGCCTCGTGGCCGGGAGTATCGATAAATGTGATGGTCTTACCATCTTCTAAAGTCACCGAATAAGCACCAATGTGCTGGGTAATGCCGCCGGCCTCACCTGCGGCAACTTTAGCACTCCGAATGGCATCCAAAAGTGAAGTCTTACCATGATCGACGTGCCCCATAACTGTCACAACGGGTGGACGTGACACTCTTTCGGCATTCACATCAACGTTTGTTGACTCTTGCAAAAGTTCATCCACGGACTTCAGGACATTTTGTGCTTCCCAACCAAACTCAGGAGCAATGAGCGCCACGGTATCAAAATCAAGATCCGTGTTCATGCCAGCTTGAATGCCTTCTTGCATTAATTTTTTCATCAATGCGGGGGCTTTGATTCCCATCTCCATCGCTAAACTTGATAGAGATATATGACCATGAACTTTCACAACGCGCTTGTGGGCCGCTGGCGTAGTGATTTGGGTTTTCTTACCATCACGTCCGGTCATCATTTTTTTCTTCTTGGGCTGAAAGATGACCTCTCGCTTACGAAACTCTGTGGCGGTAAAAACTTGCGGTTGTTCTTCTCGAGTAGCTCCTGCTCCGGCTGCTCGCTTTTTACGCTCGTCTTTTTCTCTTTGTTGAGATGTATCCACAGTGACAGGCATCACCGGCTCAGCGGAGAAAAATCCAGTGCGAATATTACGAGGAGCCGTGCGCGACACTCGCGGCTCAGACGTGCTACCCGCTGCAGGACGAGGTCCACGTTCGGGTTGAATAGTTGCAACTCGACGCAAATCCATACGCCCAACAATGTTTCGACGTTTAGGAATCATATCCTCTGGCGGGCGAATAACTACCGGAGCTTGCGGAGCCTCGTTTGCGTCGCCTGAAGAGGCAGGAATAGGCTCAGCCTCCACCGTAGTCTCCATCTCATAAAAGGAAAGCGTCTCGCCAGGAGGTTCAACAACTGTGGACGCTGCAGCTGCCGCCATTGCTTCTTCTAGCGCAGCCTGAGCTGCGGCTTCTTGGGCTTTGATTTCTGCTTCACCCGCCTTGCGACGAATGACCGTCGAGCGCGCGGCCTTACTTTCGGCAGAAACTTCTTCCGGGGCCGCCGCAGTCACTGTTTTCGCTCCGCCGCGCTTTACAGTTGAGCCAGTGGCCGCTTTAGTTTTGCTGACCGCACCTTTGGTAGCACCGGCCTTTGCCGTAGCGGCAGAAACTGGAGCTTCACTCTTTTTGCGCGTCGCTGTTTTCTTTTTGGTCTTCGCAGCCGCTGCCGACTGACTAGCCTGCTGCAAGCGTGAGCGAATCTCCGCCATCATAGCTTCGTCTAACGTGGCCATGTGGCTGCGGACCGGCAGTTTCCACTCGCGGATCTTGTCCATCAAGGCCAGAGTTTCTACGCCAATCTCTTTGGCGAACTCAAATACCTTTAACTGATTCACTCATTCTCCTTTTTGGCTGCAAGCTGAGCCATCTCTTCACGCAAACGGGCTTCAGCCAAGCTCTTCGCATCGGCAGAAGCCTGGGCCTCTTTGCCCGCACCTTCACCCTTAGCGCTTACTGTTGGCAATTCCTTACCTTCGGCTTTGTACTGCTCGATCAAGGCCTTAGCGTCATCAATGAGCTTTTGTGCCTTGGCTCCATCTCCGTAACCGGGAATCGTACCAATCTGATCTGCATCTGCTTCAGCAATCGCCTGAACAGATGAAAAACCTGATTGATAAATATTTTGCGCCATGGTTTCGGTCATGCCCGGTACGAGCATGAGATTGAGAATGGCCTGGGCCGTCTTCTGAGCCATGTTGCTTTCAGACATAATATCTAATTTCCAGCCAGTTAGCTTCGCGGCCAGACGCACGTTTTGCCCCTTTTTGCCGATCGCCAGGCTGAGTTGGTTGTCTGGAACAACCACTTCCATCTCGCGATTGTTCTCATCGAGAAAAACTTTTGAAATTTCGGCGGGAGCCAAAGCATTACAAACGAAACGTGCCGGATCCTCATCGTGATTAACGATATCGATCTTTTCGCCTCGCAACTCCTGCACGATATTTTGCACGCGACTGCCCTTCATACCAACGCATGCACCCACCGGATCTACGGCAGCATCTTTGCTCCGTACTGCAATCTTCGCACGTTGCCCAGGCTCACGAGCCGCAGCCATGATTTCAACAATGCCGTCATATATCTCAGGCACTTCAACTTCGAACAGCTTCATCAAATAGCGCTCATCTGCTCTCGACATGATGATCTGAGGACCACGTGTTGAGGCGCGAACGTCTGAAATGTATCCCTGTATACGATCACCGGGCTTGTAAACTTCGCCCGGAATTTGCTCACGCGGCGGGATATAGGCTTCCGTGCGCCCCAAATCCACAACAATTGCACCACGTTCCACACGCCTGGCGATCCCTGAAGCGACTTCACCTTTACGCTGCTCAAACTCTGCAAAAATAATGTCACGCTCTGCCTCACGCACCTTCTGCATGATAATTTGCTTAGCGGTCTGAGCAGCAATACGACCAAGATCACCGCTTTCAAGTTTGCGACCGATCGAATCATTCAATTGCGCTTCGGGGTCGAGCTCCAAAGCTTCGCTCAGTTTGATTTCTACTTCTTCATCAATAAAATCTTCGTCATTCACCACTTCTTTGAACTCAAACAGTTCAACTTCACCGATTTCTTCATTATATTTGGCCTCAATTTCGCGGTAGGTCCCGTATTTTTTACGAGCTGCCAACTCCATACCCTGCTCAATCGCCTCAATGACAACGGCTTTGTCGATGCCCTTATCCTTGCCCAACTGGTCAATCAATCGGCTCAAGTCGGAAAATACGTTCTCTGCCATAACTACCTCTTTTTCTTCTTTCCCGGAGCCGGCTTTTTCGGGAGAGCATCCACCAACACCACCCGGCCCTTTTGCACGTTTTCAAAATTCACCGAAAATGGACCCTTGGAATTTTCAAACTCCAAATGCCCATCTATCAACGCCACCAGATTGCCTTCATAAGACTTAGTCTGGCGGGCCTCATCCCAGTACTTGATCTGCACCGTCTTTCCGGTTGCTTTTTCGTAATGCCACAATTGAGTCAGTTTACGATCCAACCCGGGAGAAGAGACTTCGAGATCATAAGCCCCTCCAGGCATGGCATCCTCAACATCTAAACGAAGATTTAAACCCCTAGAAACATTGACACAATCATCGATACTGACCCCACCAGGTTCCTTGTCGATGAAGACGCGCAAGGTCCGCCCCGGACCTTCTCGGAATTCCAGATCATATAAAAGGCAACCCTCGCGAGCTGCCACTTCTTCCGCAAAACTGCGGATGCGCTCCATCTGACTCTCGGTCAACAACGGAAACCCTCATACACGTGGTAAGATGATGACACAAAAAAAGAGGGCTCTTCGCCCTCTCGGCTCAATGTAATAACCTAAATTCCTAAGCGATGGCAAGTCTTTATCCTAGAGTCATAAGCAGAGCATCGCCGCCGTCTCGATAGTACTTAGGACGACGCCCTACCTGGCTGAACCCGAGAGTACCATAAAGACCCAAGGCTGGTTCATTGTCAGCGTGAACCTCCAACCAGATACGCTCTTGGGGCGATTTGCGATCCAACATATAACCTAAAAGGAAGTTCATATCTCCACGACGCTGTCGATCGGGATGCGTGGCAAGGACGGTGATTTCGCGATGCATATCGTAGTGCCGAAACAAAACGAAGGCCGCCAGACCAAAACCCGCGACGTTGAGTCCAACTCCCTGCCCTATTTCCAATTCTTGGCGCAAAAGATCCTTATTCCACAGCCCCCCTATTGGATTTCGGGTGCGCCGATACACACTGTCCATTATGCCCACCAGCTGGGGAAGATGCTTGAGCGTCAGTACTTCGATTTCTGCCTGTTCCTCGGACACTATATCTCCGCAATCAAATTCTTAACCTGATATTTATTAAGAAGCACGTCGTACCAGTCTTTAAGGCGCTGGTCCACATGCACGCGAACAAGGTAGGATTTAATGTTTTCTTTCAAATTTTCAAAGGGCAATTCACCAAATTTTAAACGATTCTCATTAAAATATTTTTGCGCTTCGCCATCGGTGACCGGCAAAGCTGATGACTGGGCACGAAGCTGGATGAATTTTTTGGCCTGAATCTTACGTTTTATGCCATGTTCGAGTTCGCGCTGAGACACTTGAAGATTTTTCCAGAATGACGTTTTTTTTAATATTTTCAATGCCTTAACTTCCGCTGCCTGACGATCTTTATCCTCCACCCGAACCAAGTTGAAGTTTTCAGCTTCCATAGCAATCACTGTCTCAAGCAAAACTTGGGAGACCGCTTCACTGAATGCCCTGGAGTCAATCGCCAAAAGCTTAAGTTTGTCTTTGGCCTGACCGTCATTCAGAGCGACTTCGAGCAAACTCTGGATCTGCACCTCTCGGCTAGTCACAGTCTGATTACGGATTAAACCCACACCCGTTGAAACCAACTCAGCGCGAGCCTGCGCAAGGATAAACCCAAGAACTATTAAGATAAGCCATTTCATATTCTTTTATTCTTACCGAACTGTCATCGATCAGCCAATCAAACAAAAAGCTGGGCCTGTTCGAGGCCCAGCTACAGAGAGAACCAGGGGGGCAAAACCACCGTTCTTAAATCCGAAATCGAAACTTAGAACAGTAGTTTAGCATTCAACTTAAAAGTCAGTGCACGCATCTCCTCAAGTGCCTTCGTATTCTCCGGCAATCCATAATCAGAAAAGCGGATGCCGTTATTGTTGGCAACATTGGCACTCCAGTCCATGCTTGCTCCGACAAGGATATTCTTATCTATCTCAAAATCCACGCCACCAAGAACACTGACGTTGAGAGAGTGGGTTTCTTCTGAGGTCGTGTAATTGTTGATCATCGTATAAACATAATTGTTAATCACTCGATCAGAATACTTACGCACGATATACGTCGCCGAACCACCCACAAAAGGTTTGATTTTACCAAGTTGAAAATAATATTTCGCTGCCCCTTGAATGTCGTGCTGATTCAGATCTCGATACAAGTTAGGCTGCCAGAACGTATCTATGTTGTGATTTGAATATAAATACGAAGCCTCTACAGACCAGTTGCTTTTTAGAAGCATACCAACACCAATACCGACGGCACCGTTACTTTTAACGTTGCTCGCGTCATAGTTAACGGCTCCCACCAATCCAGTTACATACAATCGATCCTTAGATTTCTCTTTTTTCTCTGCGCCATCGTCAACAATCAAGACACTCTTAGCTGCAACAACTGGTTCTTCTGTGATTGTAATGACTGGTGTGGCCACAGGAACAACTGGAGCTTCTGCGGACACAACTGCAGGAGCCGAGGCCGCCGGCTGAATAATTTCTACTTTCTCAATGGTCACTTGCGTTGGTTTAACTTCGGCTGGAGCTACGACCGGAGCCACAGTCTGGGTTGCGACTGGAGCAGCCACCGGAGTTGTCACGGTTGTTGTTGCTGTTTGCGCCTCTATTTTTGTCCCAAAAAGACGCTGAGCTCGCTGTTGTTCCTCTCTCAAACGTGATTCTTCCAACTTCTCGACAACGATGGCCTGGGTCTGCAATTCTGCATTCTGACGTGCCTTACGCAGAGACTCGGCTCGTGAATCAACTCCGGGCACAGCTTCAACCACTGTCGCCGGTTGCACCGTGCTCGTGGCAACCCCTGCCGCAGTGGTGCTGGCGCTGGTTGTGTTGGTGTTGGAGTTGGTATTGGTATTCAAAATGACCACTCCGGCGGCTGGCGCTTGTGTCACTTCTTCACTCTGCGCCACGTTATTCACGATTTGGCCAACATTTTCTGCAGCATAGACTTGAGCAGCAATACTTAAAGTCGCAACCACAGCGACTAAGGTTTTGAACTTCATTGAACGACCCCTGTTTTAGGTTCAGAACTACTTTCTTCACGTGACACGCTGAGCAAGTGGTGTGCCTGAGCCAAAACAGAGAATTTGATAAAATCTTCTAAACTGTTGATTTTACAAGCTTCAATACTCAGCGTTCAGATCCAGGGAAAATTAACGGGCAGATGAGACAAATTTTTTCTCCCCCAAAACACCCTCAAGATTTATGAAAAAAAGATAAGGAATGGCGCAAATTGGCGAACAGTGCCGATTAATGGTCTTAATCTAAGCCCAGCGCAATATAGCTTGTTTCCTGGCCTTGGGTTTGCTTTATTTGCGCACTCAATTGGCTCCTTGGCGGAATTGGTAGACGCGCACGACTCAAAATCGTGTGGCCTTACGGCTGTCCGAGTTCGAGTCTCGGAGGAGCCACCATCTGAGAGGAATCATCTATGAAACAACTGTTGATCGCCGCTCTTTTTATTTTATCTTTTAATGTTCATGCCCAACTCGAAGAAAAAATTGCGAAATCTAGTCCACATAATGCGTCGGTTCTGTTGGGATTTGGGACCGGAGGCATAGCGTTTGGCCTTACTTACGAACATATGTTTGACCAGTCCGCTGGTATAGGTGGCCATTTGCGAGTTTTTCCCAAAGATGATGATGCTCCTGGAATTTCAGATGGCTTAACGATAATTGGGGCATCTTTAAGTCATCATTTCTATAAGCGGTCCTGGGACCTCTCATTTAGCCCCAGTTTAAACATCATTAGCATTGATTCCGTGCGTGCCAACTCCAATGATGAAACGACCCTTGGTCCGGGTCTTACCATCGCCTTGATGACTCAGATAACAGATATGATTTCAATAGGTTTTGACAATTCTCGCTACTGGGTTTGGTTTAATGGCGAGTACGCAGGGCTAAGCATCGATGATTTCGCTCTTCGTGTGCGCGCCAGTTTTTAATTTAATCAAACAATTTTTTGAGTCGCAAAATCAAGCAAACACAAATACGAGCCTGATCTACTCGCTTATCAGGCAGAGCCTTAAAAATTGATGAGGCCGCAATTCGTTACTATTAAATCGATTGCAGAACTTTTTTTAAAGCCACATCAATTGTTAGGGTCATTGCAACTAACTCTTTGTCACCTAACAGTTCCATCATGGCTGACGGCCTGGCTATTTCTACTGAGACTCGGTCAACACCAACTTCTCGCACTACCACGTTGCAAGGAATCATGCTGGTAATATCTGTGCTTTTCTTCCAAGCTTCAAAAGCTAGTTTTGGGTTGCATGCACCCAGTATCACTGTGGGCGGCAGCTCTTCATGTAGTTTTTCTTTGATCTTGTGATGAAAATCGATACGCGTTAGCACACCAAAGCCTTCCACCTGCAAAGCCTTTTCGACAGCTGGAAGAACCGATTCGACTGTACCATTAATTTCGCGCTTGAAGTTCACTTGCATATTGATTACCCCCATGCGATCCATCCGCCCAACAGCATACCATAAGTAACCATGATATAAGGGTTCGACGATAAAGGACATGCACCGGTTAAACAACCTACATACCGGTAGTATAAATAGCCACCGACTCCACCGATGGCCACTCCCAACAATGGTTTCGCATACGCCAGCATAGACATACATTTGCCTCCTTGCTTTACTTTGGCTCAGGAACGCTCAACAAATCATTGATGGCCCGTTTAAACTCACTTTTTGGCAAAAGACCCGCAACCATCGAAGGACTGCCGCTTTTAGGAATAAAAAGAATGCTAGGTATACTTCGAATACCGAAAAGCCCCGCCAACTCTTGACTCGCTTCAGTATCAACTTTGTAAATTTGCAGTTTCCCTTTGTACTCAGCAGCAAGCTCCTCGAGTAATGGTGCCAACGCCCGGCAAGGACCACACCAGTCCGCATAAAAATCGACGATCACCGGTAGATCTCCATCAAACTGCCACTCGTTATGTTTTGTGTAATCGAACACTTTCGCTCTGAAGGTATTCTCGTTAAGTACTTCCATATTGAAGCCCCTTTCATTTAATATTATTATATTATTATATTGTAATATGTCAAGGTCTAGAGTAGTCTCTAAGACAAATGGCGGTTAAACCAATATCAATTCCCAAAATAAGCCAGAAATGTGATGACGTATCAGCGCTTTTACGTATCCTCTCGCACCCTCAGCGTTTGATGATTATGGGGCATCTTAGTCATGGCGCAAAAACAGTTTCAGAGCTGCAGGAACTCTGCACCATATCGCAATCACAAATCTCCCAATTTTTATCGAGACTCAAACTTGAAGGTTTACTTGATAGCCGACGAGAAGGCCGCTTTCAGTACTATTTCATTGCCGATAAAAAAATTGTACGTTTGATACAGGCTATTCAAGAAATATATTGCTAGCCCTTTTCAACCACAAAACCTTGCACAACTTACGACGCTTTTTGCAAACCCTTTGTCCAATCGGCAATTTTTGAGAGTGCTGACTGTGGAGTTTTATCAAAGGCCACACCATAGGCTTGATTCGCTTCAGACCACACGACTCGACCAGCCACCTCAAGCTTTTCAGCGCCATCGGGCGATGAAATGACCATGGTCACCAAGCCGCCATCTTGCAACAATGCCGAAGTGTTCACGCACACACCACCTAAAGAGATGCTGCTGACTGAACCTACCAGCTCCTTGTCACCAACGCTGATGCGAACATCAGATTGAATCTTAAATCTTTCATGCTTACGACGATTTATTGGCCGACGGAGACGCATAAAAATTAAAATCGCCAGCGGAGCGATCAACAAAATCACAACCGCCGGAGCACCACCCATACCCCATGGGTGAGAGTTGTGATCTCCCACTGATTGAATAGTGCCACAACCACCGCTGCCCACCATTGACGAGGCTAGCTCACGGTCCGCGGAGTAGTTTACCGCATACGTAGGCTGACTAGAATCCAATGGCGCAGCTTTCGCGAAAGATACTGCTGCTAATGAGTCAAGCCTACCACCGGTAGATACTTTACCACTCAGCTGCGCTATCGTGGAGAATTGCGATAACAGAATACTGCGCAATTGATAGCCGGTCATAGCCGCCGACTCTACCCTCATCTGCGCCGCAGTGCCCGCAACAAACGGAGCCGCCATACTCGTGCCTGACGAATAGCCAAAGCGATCTTCAGGAACAATACTCAGGATATAAACTCCAGGACTACCAAGATCGACAGTGCCAGCACCAAAATTTGAAAAATTAGCCAAGTAATCATAATCAGTTGTGGCGGCAATTGATATGACATTGGGCACGTCATAGCTCGCCGGATAAAGAGGAACTGAATCATTGTCGTTACCCGAGTTCCCCGCCGCCGCTACAAATAAAGCACCATGATTGTAAGTGTAGGCGACAGCCTCGTGCAAAGCCGCACTGTACTGGGAACCGCCCCAGGAATTGTTTAAAATGGTCGCACCATTATTAATGGCGTAATAAATCGCTCGGATCGCCGAAGAGGTTGAGCCTATCCCTTCACCGTTTAAAAATTTTAACGGCATGAGCTGAATTTTCGCTTCTTTTAAAGGCGTCGTGTAAATATTCTGATCGATGCTTAAAATGATACCAGAAACATGAGTTCCGTGACCGTCGTCATCATAAATGACTCCGCTATTATCAACAAAGTTCCAACCATTGACATCATCCACATAGCCATTCCCATCATCGTCAATTCCATTGTCAGGGATTTCATTGGTATTCACCCATAAGGCCTGAGACTGAGAAATTACAAAGTGAGCGGTATCAAGCCCCGTATCAATAATGGCGACAATCGGTTTAACGACGGGCACGATTGAGTTTGTGGTCCAAACTGTCGGTACACCGATATTCGCACCGGTAGCACCATAAGCCCCTGACAATGACTGAAAGGAGGAGGCATGCACATCCTCAGAAGTTAGGACTTTTTGAATTCCAGTTTCAGATGTTTTATTGAGAAGATAATTGGGTTCCGCGTAAAGGACGTTTGGATCAGCCCGTAGCTCTTCAACCGCACTCTCAACGGTCTGCCCTTTTTTAAGGGCAAAATGATAGAGGTTCATTTTTCCCCAAGAGTTCTTGAGTATCATTTCTTTTTCTGAATGAACCTTTCCAAGAAAGGCGTAAGCGCTCGCGGGCCCTTGCTCATTTCTAAGCTTAACTATGACCTCGCCCTCAACATAGGTCTTCTGGCTTTGCGCAAAAGCAATCATGGCGCAAAACGAGACATGCATTAGGCCAAAGCCCTTCAACAGACGCGGCAAAGCAGTGAACACGGAACCTCCGTCCTCATCCATACTTTATCGGACAAAGGGGGCTACAAGTTAGCAAGCTTTACTAAAATCTCAAAATGGTCCAATCGGCTGCGGGCCCTTTTTGATTTTTTGAAACTCCAGAAACAAATATAAAAACCTAGCTCAATCCGCAGCGGGTTGAGCTAGGTTTACCAGGTCGCTACCAAGGTAACGGCTCACCTTTTGGGAACGCAACTCTTTTTAACCGCAGAGCGCTAGAATCTTTGAGACCAATTAAAAGTTCCTTATTACTGATTGTGAATTTTGTAGCTTTCTGCAAAAGCTCACTCGCTTTTTCAACATTGTCGCACCCCTCGCCCCCGATTTTATTCCCAACAAATTGAGAGAAGTAAATCGAACCCGCTGCTGATGTACCGTTAGTAAACAAGAATCTTTCTCGTTGATGGGCTCTCAAAATACATTTTTTACTCACATCTTGATGAACTATCTCATTCAGATCTTGAATTATCGCATGATGTTTATTGGGGACTATTTGCACACACGCGATATCGTCATCACTACAATCCGTAGTTTTGTTGATCAAATCCAATTTGAAATTCAATTCCGAGGACTCATAGCTGCCAGCTAAATCGTCTGGTATACCATCGATAGTTAAAGAACTCGTATCACCACCTGCATAAGGAGGGACACCTTGAACGACGTCGGGAACGAGATAGTCCCCCTGACCAGTTTCTTGCAACTTCTCCGCTCTAGGTACCGAAGTGGGTTGAAATACAGCTACAGGACCTCCGCAGGCAACGAGACCCCAAGCTAACGTGGCTAGCAAGAGCTTATTGATTAGTTTCGTTTTCATTGAACTCTCCTTTTCACACAAAGATAAGTTGTCATTTTTTATATATCTTCAATTCTGCGGGACTCTAGCGAAGGAATGGTCTGATATTTTTGTCGGGAAAAATTGGCGTTAATCTTTGCAACTGGACTATCTGCCTGGTGTTGCCGTACACCAAAACACCTCCGGCAGACCCGACAATAGAAGATTTAAGCCAGCAAAATCCAATTGCACTGTATAAAACTTTTCTATTTAAGTTATTGTTTCAATTAGACTAGCTGACGATACGAAGGCTTTGACTTGATCTTATGGGTTCGATGTCTGGCTTTTTTTGATTTTCTTAACACCTTTTTATCTTATTGAGGTGCAAGGTCGATTTCTTGACCAAGGCACGCCGCCCCACTAGGATGAAATCTTGTAACGGGTTGATCGCCCTGAACCATGCTTGCTCACGCTGCTTCCAAGCTCTTTGAGAATCCGATTGGCCGTTCTAGTGGATATTTGAAAGGTCTTACTCACCTCACGAACTCCAAAGCTACCCTCAGAAAATTTTCCCTAAGAACAGAGCGATAGACATCAATACGATCAAATCGGGGCATATCGAGCCAATCTCGGTGAAGACGAATGCCGTGACCAGGGTTAAGCAACAAGTAATAGCCTCCTCGCTTGAAGCATAAGTCACTGAGTTCTGATTTTTCCAGAATTTTCCTTAACCGACCCACGAGCTGAAAAACCCGGTCTGGAGATGTCTCGGGATGATAATGCTCGGTTTGGAAAACTTGGGCAAAAATCTGTCCGGTGCGAATTGGGGCATACAAATCAGACGTCAAAACAAAAAGTAGTTTTTTAGGTAGCCATGTTTGCAGCGAAGCATTATCTCCAATAACCATCTCCCTTAAATCAGTGACAAAAAAAGGGCTTACGCCCTGCTCTGGGCCCCAAACCCAATCCTTCAATGATGACAAATCTATTCCCTCCGTCATCGCAGCTTCAGCCACCCTCTCGCGGTATCGCGGTTGTGGACTTCCAAAGTAAACTTTTGCCAATAAATTTCGGTCGCGACTTAATAATCCCCAATGATAGTCGAGATCTCGCAGGGTCTGCCAGTTAGCCATCTCAATGGCTAGGTTCTTCAATTGCATGAATCGATCAATAAAAATATCTAATCGGATTAAGCGTCAATAAATACTGGCCTAAAAGTTCAGCCGCGATCTGATAATCCCAAGTCTTGATACCATGCAGAGCCAAATAAAACTTGGCACGCGGCGAGCGGGCTTCGACCCTTTTTAATATCTCGTAGGATTCTGAAGGTGCACCGATTTCCATCAAGCACCCAGCAAATTCAACCAGTACATCGGGGTCTGGCTCGCACTTAAGTTGATGTTGCCGCTTAAGGTACGGAAACATTAACTTTACTCCGATTTCAGGGATACTTAAGCGCCAAGATAAATTGCCCACTCTGGCTAATAGCTCATCTGCAACTTGTCCCTTTTTGAGACACCTCAACTCTCTTGCCACAACCCGTCCGTGGCCGGAACGAATAGCCTCGTTCCAGTTTTCAATTTGAGATGAGCTCAGCGTTTTCACGCCAAATTTATCGGTTACAATTATGATTATTTAAAGGGAGACTTGAAATTACTAGAGGGGTAAATCAACCATGCGTCAATGGTCTCGTCTCTTAAAAATAGTTGGAACGGCTGCGGTCGTCATAGCTGCCATAACATTTTTTGGTCAAGGTTGCCAAAATTTTGGCGGTAGCCATTCCGGAGGAAACGGCAGTGGCTATGGGGGCCTTATACCTCAACCTGATGGCGAATACACACCTGTACCTCAGTTCAGCGGTTCTCGTTCAGGCCCCGATTTTTATAATGATAACTATTTTAGCTTCGGTCGCTCTCAAATGTGCAGTGCAAATGTTGCCGCATTAGGTGAAGTTGGGCCATACGTAATGGGCCGAATTTTCTTTAATGACAGTTACTTCATTCAACAGGGACTATGCTCACCGGTGCAGAATCTCGATATAAATAAAATAAATTTTGTTCACTTCAATCAAGAACTTTTTTTAGTCGATAGCTTAATCTACGAATTATATAAGATCCCTCCACAACTGCTGGAAGAAGTCCGCTACCCACTCGCTCACTGCCAAGCCTTGGACAGTGAATCCGGCACTCACACGGGGTTCGTTGCCAATGTGTTTGAAAGGAATGGCGGCTACTTCGCCGAAATTTTACGCGGAGTTCGTTCCGGAAACCGATACTTTCGTTTCAAAGTTGATGAACTAGCTATTACAATGAGGTCCACGGCTAACCAAACGACATATGAGGCTGTGGGCTTTGACTTGGTTGTGCAAAACAACGGCCCAGCAGCCACCGGATCAATGCAACTCAACTGGAATGGTGAATCTATCAACCGGCCAGCTCTTTGTTGGTGATAAACAAGACAGTTCACTTGCAGGCTCTAAGCCAAAAAATCAGGACTGCCCGGGCCGGTGAAACGGGAAACAAAATTTTAAATTCGCACCTTTAGCAAAAATATAATGAGAGCGACAGTTTACGACCGTGGTGCTCTTAGTTGAATGGCACTCAATGTTTTTCTTGTGTGACCAAAACCAAGTGTCGCTAGATACTTTCGCCCGAAGTCATTGATTGTGCTGTGGGTGGAGATCTTTACTGAACCACCCTTGGATTGCGTTGTATTCTCGCTTTAGCTTCTGCATCTTTTGCAAAGGTCTCAATCAATTCAGCAGATTTTCGATAAGCCACCATGCGTTCTAGACCTTCCACATCCGCTTCCTTGTCCCTTACTTCTTTCCACGAAACCAAATCTGCTATCAGATGTCGTCCACCTGGAATCTTGATGATTTCTGGAATCAATCCCCCACTCTTACCCTTTTTCAAAATAGCGCCAATCAATTCTGGACTGTCTCCAAGCCTCGGAACCGAAGGCGATGAAAGATCAAACTCGCCTGTCTCGGACCACTTCCAACCAGCAGCGGCAATAGTCTTTTCTATCTCCCGGCGCCCGCTCTCTAATTTGGCCTTTAACCCATTGAGTATCGCGCTTTCCTTTTCACGCGCAATTAACTTGCGTGTGATTTCTCTTTGCACCGAATCTAATGGCTTCACTTGAGGCAGATTCTTTTTTTCAACCATAATCAGGTGATAGCCAAACTGAGTCTTAACCGGTTCACTAATTTGTCCTGGAGCCAGAGCAAAGGCTACTTTTTCAAACTCTGGAACCATACGACCACGCTCGAACTGGCCCAAATCACCACCCTTGGATTTAGAACCCGGATCATCACTCATTTTAGTAGCCTGTTGAGCAAAATTTGCCAGCGAGAGCTGCTTACGAACTTCAACCGCCAAAGCTGCCGCCTCGCTATCTGTTCGCTTATCATCTATTTTAATCAGAATGTGACGCGCTTTTACAGACTCCGGAATCGAAAACTCGGGGGAGTTATCTTTATAAAACTTTTCAACATCTGCCTTGCGAGCCTGCAAAAACTGACTCACCTCCTGCTCAGTGACCAGACCAGGGCTTGCCAAGTCTTCTTTATCAAACTCAACATAGCGCACCTTAATCTTCTGATTAGCAAGCTCGCGATTACGTCTTAATTCTTCTCGCGTCGGGGCCGCCGAACCCAAGAAAAGATCTTGCAGTCTTTGATTGACGATTTGCTTACGCACCTGCCGTTCAAAATCTACGCTGCTCAGACCCATCTGCTGAAGCCACATACGATAGCGATCTTTCATGAATCGACCATTTTCTTGTAAAAATGGAATCTCCAAAATACGGTCGCGAACCTCGCTATCAGACGCGGCAACTCCACGATTGCGCGCCGCCTGATAGAAAACCTCTGTCATTATTAATTCCTCAAGAGCCCTCTTCTGCATCTCTTTTCTGAGAGCCGCTCGCTGATTTTCTGGAAACTGATCAAATTGGAAGCGAGCATTTTGCTCAACCCGCTCTAAAGAATTGCGGTATTCGGAAATTGAGATCGACGTATCATTAACTATGGCTGCTACGCCTCCCGTCTCGCCTTGATAGTTATCAGGACTGACGCCCCACAAGGCAAATACAATAATGATAGCCCCAAAAATAATGTAAGCCACCCAGTTCTTAGCGCTGATTCCTCCGCGGATTTTGCGGAATTTTTCGATCATGGTGTTTTTCTCCACTCTTTTAAACGTTCCCCAGATTCCAAAGTTTTTAACAGTTTTTCAAGGAGATTGTTGGAAACCCAAAAGACTTACGCTAGCCTTTCAACAATGAACTTTTTCACCTTTGATGTGCGCAAAGTTTTCTTGGTGATCGCCTTGATTGTGTTACCTCTTGTGGCGATTAACATGCAGCGAAAGTCCGAAGAGGAGCTTTGGTTCACAAAGCCTTTTACCTTTGTGGGCGGAATGTTTCAGCGCGGCTATGCTTCATTTAGCTCGGGAGTGCGTGGAACCACGGCGATGTACCTCGACTTAATAGGGATAAAAAAACAAAACACAGAGCTCAAAAAACAACTTGCTGAACTCAACGCCCAGCTTGGAGCAATGACTGAACTCAAGATGGAAAACCAGCGTTTGGCGGGGCTGCTCGGCTTTAAGCAAGCGAACAAGATGAACCTGCTAGCGGCGCGAGTCATTGGGCGTGATCTGCTTCCCGATCACAACACCATCACTGTGGACCGCGGTTTATCGCATGGCGTGCAAAAAAATATGGCTGCTCTGACTATCGGCGGTGTGGTTGGGTATACTTTCCGTGTGGAAAATGAATCCTCGCAAATTTTGTTACTTACAGATCGCTACGCGGTGATTGACGCAATAGTTCAAAGATCGCGAGCTCGAGGTCTTGTAGAAGGCGTAAGCCGCACGAGCTGCCGCCTACGCTATTTGAAACGCAGCGACGACGTGCAAGTGGGTGATCTCGTCGTCACTTCGGGATTGTTCAATATCTTCCCTAAAGGTTTTCCCATTGGTACCGTCGCCTCAATTGACAAAAGTCGCTACGGCATGACTCAAGACGTGGAAATTAAACCTGCAGTAGAGCCTCTCAATTTAGAAGAGCTTTTCATCGTGGTGAATGCAAATCACCAGGATTTCAATCCAAAGCAGGAACAAACGGTGGAGGGGGCGACCAATTGAAAATTGCATGGTACTGGTTACTTAGCATTTTTCTTATGGTAGCCACCGCGTCCGCGCTAAGCGCTTTGCAAACGAGTCTCTGGTTTCTTGTCTTCGGCCGCTTTCCTGCACCCCTCTTCTGGCTGATCATACTTGTTTATATGAGTGTTACTCGACCTCTTTGGGAAGCCACCATGATGGTCTATTTCCTCACCTGTGTGAATTCCGCATTCTCAGTGTTTCCCTTTGAAGGTCTGTTGGTGTTCAGCTTGGTGATGACAATTATTCTGTTTTTGATTCGCGAGCGTGTGTATTGGGGAGGGCCAACGTTTTTTATGCCCATGGTGGCCCTCGCCGCCTTTACTGCGCCAGCAGTGTATTGGGTAATATCGCGCTGGTTCGACAAAAATCCTCTTTTTTTACCAGAAATTTTTGATTGGGTTATTTCAGCTCTGCTGAGTGTCTTGTTCAGTCTGCCCATATACCAGCTTTATCAATGGTTTGATCGAATAGCCTTAATGGATGCTGGCAGTGAAGGACGCATAGGACCGAGATGAGAGATTTTCTGCACGCTTCCGAGGAAGAAGCAAAAGATTTTCTACCTAGATATCGCCTACTCTACGGCGCCGTCGTGGTCGCCGCATTGCTTATTGCCTGTAGGCTTTGGTACTTGCAAATTTTTACGGGCGAGGAGCTACGACAGTTTTCGGAAAAAAACCGTGTCAAAGAAACAAAATTACCGGCTCCGCGCGGACTTTTTCTTGATCGTGAAAGTCGAGTGCTCGTAGACAATCTGCCAGGCTTTGATGCCTCAATTTCACCTCAGTACGCCAAATTTCTCGAAGACACATCTGAAGCGGTGGGAACGGTGCTCGGCTTACCGGGTCGGCGGATCGCAGAAGACGTGCGCAAGAGCAAGCGCCGAGATGGGCCCTTTCGGCCCGTTCGCATAAAAGACAACGTGCCACTCGAAGAAGTTTTCCGACTGAAACTTTTGCGCTGGGACCACCCCGGTCTCAACATCAATGAGTCCATTGTGCGACATTATAATTTGGCCGAAAATGGTGCTCAGCTGTTTGGCTATGTGGGAGAAATCTCTAAGGAGCAGCTTCCGAAGCTCAATCAGCACTACCAAGGCAAATTTTCGTTTGAACAAGGCGACATCATTGGCAAAAACGGATTAGAAGAAACCTGGGACACCGTCATTCGTGGCAAAGATGGAATTTCGTTTGTCGAGGTCGATGCTCGTGGGCGTGAAGCCCCTGGAGACTCCAACAACTACTTTGGCTTTAAAGCTATACCGGCGTCTCCAGGCAACAACTTGGTTCTCACCATTGATAAAGATCTGCAAGAAGCCGCATATAAAGCCATGAACCGCCAGGATTCCATTGGCCCCCGAGTTGGCGGTTTGGTCATGATGCGAACCAATGGCGAGGTCCTAGCTTGGGTCACAACACCATCTTACGATCCGAACAAGTTCTCAACCGGAATACCTCCACAGGTTTGGACCCAACTCATCAACGACCCCTTTCGCCCTTTGCGCAACAAAGTCATTCAAGATCATTTTTCGCCTGGATCAACCTTCAAACCCGTGGTGGCCCTTGCGGCACTTTCGGAAAATGTTGTCACCCCCACTACTCTCATTGCTGCCCCCTCCAACATGAAGTTTGGTCGGCGCCTTTATCATGACCACAGTAAAACTGGCTACGGCAACATCAACGTCATTCAGGCCATTGAGGTGTCCAGCAACATTTTTTTCTATAAAATGGGCATCCAACTTGGAATCGACCGTATTGCCGCCTACGCAAAGTTGATCGGCTTGGGACAAAAAACTAACGTTAGCGTTTCACACGAAGTGTCTGGATTGATACCCACCTCCGAATGGAAACTGCGCAAACTCGGTGAGGAGTGGCAACCAGGAGAGAATCTCTCCAATGCGATTGGTCAGGGTTTTGTTTTGGTCACTCCTCTTCAAATGGCAGTGGCCTACAACACCATTGCAACCGAAGGTAAAGTCGTTAAGCCTTATTTAATCAAAAAAGTACTGAACCAGGAAAGTAAAGTCGTGCAAGAATTTGAACCCCAAATTTTGCGTGATGCGACTCAAGACAATGAATTTGGGGTTACTATCCCCATCCAAGTTTTCAAAACTGTAAAAGACGGAATGCGCAGAGTGGTTCAAGGGGAACGAGGCACGGCTCGAGGAGCGCGCCTGCCCGGTATAGAAATCGCGGGTAAAACCGGCACCACTCAGGTGCGCTCATTCTCTGCTGAGGAGATCTACAAAAAGTGCAATTCGCGTCCGATTTTTCAACGACACCACGGCTGGTTTGTCGCCTTCGCTCCCGTTGAAAAGCCAGAAATTGTTGTCGCACTTCTTGCACAACATGCCTGTTCGGGCGCTGGCGGTGCCGCTCCAGTGGTACACGATACAATGAAAGCCTACTTTGAAAAATACCATCCTGAGGTCATCAAAGCTGCCGTGGAGAAAAAATTGAAAACTAAGCCTGTGCAACCAAGCCTCTCAACCTCTGCAGGCAGTGATGAAGAGGATAGCGAATGAGTCTACTTAAAACCGGACTACAAGTCGAAGAACGCAATCGTTTTTCTCGACTGGACCTAAACTTCGCGTTTGTTATTCTGGCTTTAAATTTAATCGGTCTGATCAATCTCTATAGCGCCACTCACGGAGCCTTTTCGAAAGACAAGGTCGACTTATTTTGGATGCAAATGGTGTGGCTCTCGGCTGGTTGGGGCGTTTTTATTGGTACAACTCTTATTGACTACAAGTTCTTTAACCGAATTGCCTACGCTCTTTACGGCTTAAATCTCGCCGCCCTATTGGCGGTTGAATTTATTGGCAAAACCAGCTACGGCGCCACCCGTTGGTTAGATTTGGGATTTATGCGCTACCAACCTTCAGAGACTATGAAGCTCGTGATGGTTTTGGTTCTTGCGCGATTGCTGTCCCAGCGAGCGCATGATTCAAAAGGTATGGGTGTTCGTCAGCTCGTCGTTCCGGCGATGTTGATGCTTGTGCCTTTTATTCTCACAGTAAAACAACCCGACCTGGGCACCGCTCTCATGCTTGCTGCGATCTCAGGCACAATGCTGCTCTTTGTAGGTGTGCGCAAAGCGATACTCATCTTTGCTGTAATCGCGGCAGCGATAGCGGCACCTATTATTTGGAATTTTGGTCTTAAGGAATACCAAAAAAATCGGGTACTCACTTTTTTAAGTCCGGGCCGCGATCCGCGTGGAACCGGGTGGAACTCGATTCAATCTAAGATTGCCGTAGGTAGTGGAATGGTTTTGGGGAAAGGCTTTCGCAAGGGCACCCAATCGCAACTCGAATTCCTACCCGAACGGCACACCGATTTTATTTTTAGCGTTCTCAGTGAGGAGCATGGCTTTATAGGGTCGGTCACGACACTTGGATTATTCGTGATTCTTTACCTAATGGCCATCAGGATCGCTAGCCAAGCCCGCGATAAAACAGGGGCGCTCATCGTGGTTGGAGTTTTAGCCTACCTCTTTTGGCACGTTTTTGTGAACATGGGCATGGTGATAGGAATCCTTCCCATCGTAGGTGTACCTTTGCCCCTTTTATCCTACGGCGGATCTTCGCTCTTATCAGTGATGGGCGGCTTGGGCCTCATCTCGTCTGTTGCTTACCGCCGTTACCTCTTCTAAAGCACTCAAGAATGCTTTTGCAATAAAGCGACTATACTCTCTTTGGGGTGATTGCCAACAATCTGCTCCACCTCTTTACCGTCTTTGAACAATATGAGAGTCGGAATGCCGCGGACACCATATTTTGCAGGCATACTAGGATTTTCATCGACATTGAGCTTGGCAATCTTCACCTTGCCTGTCATCTCAGACGCTATTTCTTCAAGCTTAGGAGCCAACGCCCGACAAGGACCACACCACTCAGCCCAAAAGTCTACCAGCACTGGCACTGAGGACTGAAGAACGTCGGTTTCAAAACTTTGATCTGTTATCGCGGTTGTATTGAGCCCTGCCATAATTTCTCCTTATCAAAAAGCGTCCCTAAGATACAATTTTCGCTAAAGCGCACGCAAGGCCACCTCGACCTTTGACCTCTAGCGTTGATAGACACGGGCTCAAATTTAAGCCGAAATCTGCCGATAACAATAATAATGAAGCGCGAAAAAGTGAAAGTCCTCATCATCGATGACGACAAAACCTTAGGGAAATCTTTATTCGAAGGCTTTCGCCGAGCTGGTTTCGCCACCACCTGGTGCGACTCCAGTGACAAGGCCCTAACTCAGGCACAAAAAGAAGAGTTTCACTGTTTACTTATAGATTGCATGCTTCCCAAAATGAATGGGATTGATCTCGCAATCAAAATCAACGATCTGTCGCTAAAAAAGCCAAAAATCTTCATGATTAGTGGCATTTACCGCGATAAAGCCTTCATTAAAGAAACCTTAGAGAAGACCTCAGCCCAGGCCTTTTTTTGTAAACCCTTAAAACTCGAAGAACTCCTAACTGAAGTCGAGGTTGCTTTAGCTGAAAATGAGACGGCAGAATCACAAATTATCTCTTTATATGGCTTCCAAAAATTAAATGACCAAGACTTAGTGAATCTGGTCGAGCAAGAAAACTCTATTTCGACCTTCCACCTTCCCGCTCTTTACCGTCAGCTTGCGAAGTCATCTTTAAGCGGACAATTGAATTTGAAACTCGCACAGGGCCACGAGTTTCAGGTTTTGTTGCGTGAGGGCAAAATATTTAATGTGGTGGCTCAGTCTGGGGACTCCTTTTTTGGACAACTGGCCGTTTATTTCGGCTTTGTTTCCCCTGAGGCAGTTGTTGAGGCTCTAAAAAATGATGAAGGAAAATTGATCGGTCGAAGACTGATCGAGTCCTTCTCACTCAGTCCACATGCAATTCAGGTCATCATGGAAGAGCAACTGGCAATGCGTTTAAGTCAAACTCTACAAAGAGGTCTTGTCGCATTGGAGTGGCGCCACGAAAACTTTCCTGTGCCCGACTTCGCTATGGCTCCTATGCGGCTAGAAGATCTCATTCACGATTGGTCCACTTCCAAACTCGATTTCGATTGGTTTACCGGTCAACTCTTGGCGTGGAATAACTATCGCCTAGCTGGTGATTATCACCCTGAAATTCATCAATCGATCTCAATCCAAGAGCTCCTTGCTCATCCACAATTCAAAGGAAATGAGGATATCAGCTACCTCTACGACCAGCTCTCGCAAGGGTTTGCATTTCTTGATGGCAAATCCGCGACAAACCACGAGTTTGAATTTCTCGAGCATAGAGCCAGTCAACTGATTCACGCCCATAAAACTCAGAACCACTTTGAAATTTTAGGTATTAGCGAAAATGCCCATCTGGGGGAAATCAGCAGAGCATTCAAAGAACAGGCCGATTTTTTTGACCCCTCTCGCCTACCCGAAAACTGCCCCCCATCGGCGATCATAAAATGCACCCAAGTTTTTCAAAAACTCGAAGAGGCATTTATGGTCCTGCGAGATGAGGCTTTAAAATTAAAATATTTAGCGCATCTTCGCCGCCAGCGTTCGCAAAAGATCTTGGAAAACGAGCCAATTTTTCATTCTGCAATAGGGCTTCTACAGGAAGGCAAAGCCGAGCTTGCCGCTAAAAGGTTCCAACTGCTAATCGACCAAAGACTCGAATTTAGCGACCTGCGTAGCTACCGAATATGGGCCGGTTTAAAAGTGAATCGGAGTTATTCAAGTCTAACTCTCGACATGGTACCGCCAGAAGAGCGGCATACCGCTCCCTACATGATGGCCGTCGGTATCAGTTATAAGAATCGTGGAAGATACAGAAAAGCTCTCGATGCCTTTAAGCAAGCACAAATTCTAGACCCAAGACTCACTATCGCTAGAAAAGAACTTGAGCAGTTACGCGACGAACTAGAAAAAAAAGGGAGCCACAAGGATTTGCTCAAAGAAATTTCAACCCTCATTGAAACCTTGTTCAGCAAGAGAATTCAACGTGGAGCCTAAAGTTTCTTTTTAAACAAATGTTCAACAAAAGCTTTACGCTCGTTCTCCAAATCCATTTTGTCCGTCGCCTCTTCCTCGGTGCGCAGCGCCTTCACAAATTCCTGCACTTTTCTGATGGCAAAGCCATGTTCTTTGGGTGGGGCCTCTGACAAAAATTTTCGATAACGTTCACGTCGTTCACCGTCACTCACGCTCGACGGAACTAACGAGGATTTAAGGGTACGGACAGGTTCGCTATTAGGGTCTTCTCTCAAACGCAGCTTTTGAAATTTGTCATGTAGACTTTCTTTATCTATTCCGGCGATATCCGCAAGAGCACTCAACAGATCCACGGCTCCGGCGGGCGATTGCAACCATCCCCCAATCAGTGGATCAGGTTCTGGTGCTTGCCCTACACTATGCAGCAGAAGAATCTTTGGAGTCTGGCGCGCGTTACGAAGCTGCCGGCTTAACTCTAAGCCCCTGACTCGTTTACCAAAGGCTGTCATAATCAATACGTCTGGATTCATCGTGATCAAACTGTCTTCAAAAAGCCTTGGATTTTGGATAGCATCCACATCGAAACCGATCTTTTTCAGGACGGTTTGCACAAAAACCAGTTCGCCATAATCT
>JAYQON010000003.1:0-42076 GCA_038144835.1 Bdellovibrionales bacterium | reverse complement strand
CCATAATCTTCGAGCACCATCAGCACACGTAACATCTTGAAAAGATTATCTCGATTGGATGAGAGAGGGTCAACTCGACCATGGACAGAAAGTCATTTTAGTCCTATAACCTAAGATCTCACCTCCATACTTGAGCCTCATATGGGAGATTTTATGAGCGCGAACGAAACCCCAAAGAAAACACGCGTAGAAACTATTGAGCTTCCTTCTCGCCGCTTTACGGTAGAAGGCGGTCACACCCCAGTAGTGATCGGAGATGGTCAATCTCTAGCGCTAATATCCGGGCCCTGCGTGATCGATTCAAAAGAACTCGTTTTTGAGGCTGCTCGACGTCTTGTAGACATCACACAGCGAGTAGGAATCCCTCTTATTTTCAAATCGTCCTACGAGAAAGACAATCGGGGTTCTGAACGCAACTGGCGTGGCCCCATGAGTCACGAAGGTCTTAAAATTCTTGCGGAAGTGCGCAAAGAGTTTGGTGTACCCGTACTCACCGATATCCACCGCCACGAAGACATATCCATGGTAGCAGAACACGTCGATGTTCTGCAGATCCCAGCTTATATGTGTCAACAAACATCTCTACTCCTTGCTTGCGGCCAAACAGGAAAACCCATCAACGTAAAAAAAGGACAATTTCTTGCTCCCGAAAATATGGATGGAGCTGTTAGTAAAATCCGCTCGACTGGCAATAAGAATGTACTTCTCACTGAGCGTGGTGCGTGCTTTGGATACAATCGCTTGGTTGCAGATATGCGCTCAATTCCGATAATGCAACAGCTCGGTGCGCCCACTTGTTTTGACGCCACTCATGTCATTCGTCTCTATGGAATTTCCAGCGCGGATCCGGCTGGGGGAGAGCCACGCTTTGTTCCGCATCTAACTTTGGCCGCCGTTGCCGCAGGTACGGACGCACTTTTTCTTGAAGCTCATCCCGATCCGATGAGCGCAAAATGTGATGCGGCTTCGCAAATGCAAATGGACAACATGGAGGCACTTCTAAAGATGGCTATAGCCGTGCGCAAAGCCATTGGCCAACCCGAGAACGTGGGAACTTTTAAAGCTTAAATGCGCGGCCTGCTGGCGATCCGCTACATATTCTTTGAGACCCTACCCGCCTTTTTGATGGGGGTAGTGGTCTTTGTGTCTATTCTCCTTATGTTCCAAGTCCTTCGCTTAACTGAGTTTGTCTTAGTTCATGGTGTTGGAGCAAAGACCATACTAGAGATCATGCTTTTTCTAAGTGTCAGTTTTCTGCCAGTGATTTTGCCCATGAGTCTGCTGTTCAGTATTTTACTCACCTATAGTCGCTTGTCCAATGACTCAGAGATCGTGGCTTTTAAGGCGCTAGGATTGAGTATGGGCCAACTGACTCTTCCGGCCATTGCTCTGTCGTTGGCCGCAACCCTGATGTCAGCCCAAACATCCTTTTATCTGGGCCCCTGGGGAAATCGTAAATTTGAGGTTCTGATCAATGAGCTCGGTCGACAAAAAGTCAGTGCTGCGATCAAAGAAGGAATTTTTTCTGAGGGATTTTTTGACTTAGTGATTTACGCCAACAAAGTTGACTCTAAAGTAGGTCTTCTCAACGACGTATTTATTTACGATGAACGCGATCCCAAGGCTCCCATAACCATCATCGCCAAGACGGGCAGCATTCTCCAGGAGCGAAGCAAAGAAGGTCAACGTGCCCTCCTACGGCTCAATTCAGGCAATATCCACCGCACTCACCAAAACACTTACACAAAGGTGGATTTTGACTCTTACGATATTAACTTGTTCAATCCATACGAATTTTCAGAAAAGAAAAAATCTCCCCCCTCTATGACCATTGAGGAGTTGTCGACCGAAATTCAACGACAGGATTTGGAAGAAAAGCAACGACACCGTTTAGAGTTGGAATATCATCGGCGCTGGTCACTGTCGGGCGCCTGCCTCATTTTTGCCTTGCTCGGCGTGGGCTTGGGGACGGTCACCAACCGGCGCTCTTCAAAAGGCGGCGGTTTTGTTTTGTGCATTATTGTTTTGATTGCCTACTGGGTCTGCTATCTGTCCGCTGAGGGTATTGCACGCAATGGATGGCTACCCGCTTTCGCTGCACTTTGGGGAGTCAATGCCCTGTTCACAATTTTCGCTATACGCTCGATTCGTAAGAGCTGGACGTAATTCACGATCGCACAATATGGTGAGATCAGCGTGGTCTCGAATCATCAAAGCTCCTTGCGCTAAAAGATCCAAGTTGCCAAGACCTTGAGAGCTCATCGGAAAAACCGGCAACGTGCAGACCGTGCGATGCTCCTCAACGGCAAGCTGTCCCGTCAGCAAGGTGCCACTTCGACGATTGCCTTCAACCACGAATGTGGCTCGCGACAAGCCTGCAATCCATCTATTGCGAACGGCAAAAAGCCCCTTGTGAATCGGCTGTTGAAGTCGAAATGTGCTCATGAGAGCCCCGCCAAGGTTCAAAATTCGACGCCACAAGGTTTCGCAACCCAGAGGATAAGGACTCATTAATCCTGATGGGAAAACACAAATCGTCGGTCTTCCAGAATCCATACACAATCGATGCGCCCATTGATCCACTCCCCGGGCGCCTCCACTCACAAGAGCAATATTTCGAGACATCAACAGTGCCGGCAGTTCACGCTGCATCCATAAGACAGTATCGGGTCGTGGAGTTCGGCTGCCGACGACCGACAATAAGGCACGCTCTTGATTCCAAACAACCTCACCACGATAACTGACCACGGCCGGGCGGACAGATAACTCCAACCAAGCACGCGGATAGTCCCATTGATACGGATAGGTCCAATGAATACCTTGCTCGTAACTGATTTTAAGTATTTTTTTTGAAACTTCTTGCCAATCGGAATTACGCATTAAGTAAGCACGACCACGAGGATTTAGGACAATATTTTGAGCCTCTTGTGGTTCCAAAAGGGCAACAGGGGAAGTCACCAAAGTTTCTAATTCCGTCGGGGACAATGTTAGTCCCAATGGGCAATGCAAAAGTAGATTTAGACGCCAATCCATAGATGCATACCAGTGCAAATTGTGGCTTCAATCCAAAATCCATTACAATGCGACTTGAGCAATGACCCGTTTGAACTTCGGATTACTCGAACTCGTCGACGTCAAAATCTTCGCCCTCATCACCCCCCTCATCATTAGGGTCAGCGTTGAAATCGAGATCCATTTCTGAATCGTCGCTCGAACTCTGCGAGGCCTGATGAACTTGATCTCCCTGCTGAAGACCATCGCGAGATTCCAAAACAACCGCCGTAGCTAATCGATCACTGACGCGAACAACTTTTACTTTACCACTGGCCACTGTTGAAAAAGGCACTTGGGTATTGGGGTTACGAATGGTTCGATCTGAGTAAATATCTAAAATATGTCCGACCTGCAAACCCTCGCGCCGCCCCTTGCTGAGGAACACGATATCTCCAGGCCCATAAAGAGCACTTTTTTGATGGCGCTCAGATCCAATGATCTGCGCGTGCACCGACCCCGGAGTGCCTTCGTGACTTAGGTCAACAACCTCGATCTGACCTAAGATCACCGAATGATCTTTAAGGGTGAGGCCTGTAATTTTGGTCAATAGGGCCCGGTAGACCTCATAGCCTCCAATAATATTCTTTGCAGCAACACGCTCAGTGAGTTCAGCTTCTGCTGAAATTCGTATGTGGTGGATTTCTAATTTTTTATCAGGCTCCCATTGAGAATTGATTCTTTCGATGAGCCCGTTGTCTTGAACCAAGAGGACTTTCTGTCCAGGAGTCGCCATGCCGCGACGTATTTTTAAAAACACATATCGATTAACTACCGGTAGACCATATTCAGAATCCGTCTCTTCATAAGACCCGATTGCATTCAGCGGATTTTCTTGTACGTAAGCACTTAAAAATATTTTAGCAGGCGCATTCATCCACCTAAAATCTAAGCCCCGATCATCAATAACAGCATCTTCCGGCTGGCGGTAAACCGACTGCCATTGAGGAAAACTAGAGGGTAAGCTCAAGACTGGCTTAGGCCGAATTTCAGGTGGCGGAATTTCAATCACTCCAGCCGCCGTATTAGACGCAGCCAACTCTAAACCGCCATCTTCATCTTCTTCACTAAATCGAAAAGCTGGTGTGTCATCCTCAGAACCCATGAGAAGTTGCAAGGTATGACCCGCGCGAATCAAGTGAGGATTCGATATGTCTTGGTTTTGCGACCAAACGCGTGGCCAAAAATGTCCATCTCCATAAAGCATCTGACTCAAACTCCAGAGGTTATCGCCTTTTTGAATTCGATAACTTTCTGTCATTTTATCACCATAGGAACGCGCAACCTTGTTGCTAAGATTCAAGGAGCGCAAGTACTGACGATGCAGCTCAAATTCCAGACGCAAATCAGGGGGATCAAAGTGAGCCCCTGCGGCTGAGAGACTAATAAAAACTATTATTAAATAACTTTTGTTCATACAAGAACGTCCTTGTTCAGTATGTTTATCTTTTTTCCGAGCTCAATTTCTCCATACGAATGTGCATCCTAGCCCTTTGCGCCTCGGGACTTCCGGGGTACTGCTTAATCACCATCTGCCAAGCCCGCAGAGCCAAAGGCTTCAGATTGAGCCGATCATAAGCGACACCCTTACCAAATAAAGCCGCCGGCCGTTTATTGGAGTGGCGATACTGATTGGTAACCACATCGAAGTATTTTATAGACTCGCCAATTCTTCCTTTTTGAAACTCGAGCATACCGGAAAGATAGTAAGCATTATCGAGATAGACACTTTTGGGGAAATTTTTTTCAAGCTGCTTTCGTTGTTTCTCTAAAATCTGTAAATCGTTCTTACGAAAAGCCTGCACTAAGCGTCCGTAAATTAAACGCTCTGCTTCAGGAAACATTGAAAGATTCTGCGGAGTGGCAGCAAAGATCCCCTGCGTAAATGCCAGAAGAATTGCGGCTATGACTGTCTGCTTCCTCATTCATCCCCCTACACTTTAAATGATAAAAGACTGCGACTTATTTGCAATGACTGATGAATGACTCAACACCACAATCTGCAATCGCTAACAATGTGCCGAGTTATTGGGAAAGCAATGTGTGTAGCTCTAGAATTATCCACAGAAAATGTGGAATTCCTGCCTACAAACACCCCTAGACCTGCGTATAGACAAGGGTTTCAGCGGTTTGCTGAAAGCCTAGGCATATATAAATTACTGTATTTACTGTAAAAAAATTATTTTTTATCGTTTTCACAACAGTAAAAATTCACGTTCTTAAATTCGTTTTTCGGAACACTCAACAGGAGATGTTTGAACGCGGTGTAACTCACAATTCCCCGACCTTTGCATCCTAAGTCGAGTATGCATGACAAAATTTTTGAGCTTCTGCATTACGGACCTCAGACCTGCTTACAGTTCTCACCAGAATCCGTGCATGCAACGCTGTATAAAGCCTTAGTGTGCGGCGTTTCATTACCTGCGTCGGAATCACAACGCTTGTTACTTGATACGGGCCTTATTCATTTGATCGTCGTTTCAGGCGCTCACCTCGCATTCTTAGATCAATTAATGGAGCGCTGGCCAAATGCCATTCGTCTGTTTATTTTATCCACCTACACATGGTTAACTGGCTTTGGCCCGCCAGTGGTGCGCGCCCTCGCGCGTCGGGTACTTGCAAACGGCGCGCACCGTCAAGGGCTAAGCGCGATCCAACTCGATTTCGCGGCTGTTGTGCTTTCTCTCCTTCTCTGGCCAGAATGGATCTTCTCGCGCTCCTTCTTGATGAGTTGGATGTGTGGCTTAGCTCTTAATGTTCCAATAGGAGCCGCACCCTTACGCTGCTATCTCTTTTTGTTTTTCTTTGCTCCAGCATCACCAGTATCAATGCTTTGGAATGCCATAATTACCCCCTTTGTTGGCAACTGGCTCTTCCCGTTATGTGTACTAAGCTATCTCGTTCCGCCCTTTACTAAGGTGACCGATTGGCTTTGGGATATATTTTTACTCATTTTACAGCTTGGCCCTCAGGCTCCTCCGCAAAACTTTTACCTCTCCACGCAATCTTTGTTCTGGCTCCCTCTAACGGTTCATGGACTTTTGATCTGGAGTGAAATTCGATGGCGACGCAAATTGGCGTTTTCCTATTGATCATAGGCTTAAGTCTCTCTTTACACGACTCTGGACCTACACAGCTGATTGTTTGGAATGTTGGACAAGGCCAGTGGGTGACTCTAAAGCAAACCAACGAATGCCTACATTTTGATATGGGTGGTGAATATGCTCCCTGGAAGGCAATCATGAACGCTTGCCGAAGACTCCCAAATCGTATCAGTTTTTCTCATTGGGACTGGGATCACATTGGCTTTAGCCCAAAATTGAATCGCTTCTTGCCCCAGAGCTGCGTCCTGCGTCCCCCTTCAGGAAAATCCAACAGCAAAAAAAAGTTAATGCTGGCACGCCTACCCTCTTGCCGCGAAATGAATCAGCCTTTCTTAGAGTGGTCTCCCACAAAAGCACACAGCGCCAACAGTGCAAGCCGAGTTTTTCTGTGGCGAGACGTTCTTATCCCCGGGGACTCAGACAAAGGCCAAGAAGCTATCTGGCAAAGCCAACTTCCCAAGACCACTTTCACAAGAGTCCTTATACTCGGGCATCACGGAAGCCGCACCTCTACCAGTAAGCGTCTTCTCTTAAAGTTGCCAAACCTAAAAATGGCTATCGCCAGCGCACGCCAGTCTAGATACGGGCACCCTCATCCTGAAGTTATACAAAAGCTTGAGGAGCAGAAAATTCCACTCCTCTCGACAGAACATTGGGGAAATATTCACTTATACTATTGAGGTTTATAAGGCCGGTATTCCATTCCAAGGTCTTTTGCGACCGGTTCATAGGTAACGTAACCACCATAAACATTTAGCCCCTTGTACAAGCAAGGGTCTTTGGCAACGGCATCTTCAACACCTAAGCCAGCCAGCATTGAACCATACTTGCTGGTTGCACTGGTCAGTGCATAGGTGCTGGTTCGAGCTACAACTCCAGGCATATTAGGTACACAGTAGTGGATCACGCCATCCACTTCATAAGTGGGATTTGTATGACTAGTTGGGCGGCAAGTCTCAATACAGCCACCTTGATCAACAGCCACATCAACCACCACGCTGCCGGGAGCCATAGTTTGAACCATGGTACGAGAAACCAAAGTCGGAGCCTTGTGACCAGTGATTAAAACTCCACCGACCAAAAGATCACAGTCGGCAACTGACTTCTCGATATTTTGTACGTTTGAGTAAAGAGTCGTAATTCGACCTTGAAAGATATGATCCAAGTACTCTAAGCGAGAGCGATTAACATCCAAAATTGTGACGTGTGCACCAAGACCTACCGCCATCTTAGCCGCATTGACACCCACGACACCACCACCAATGATCGTCACACGACCACGCTCAACTCCGGTTACACCGCCAAGAAGGATACCCTTTCCGCCGTGATCCTTTTGCAAGTAATAGGCACCAATCTGGGTCGCCATACGGCCAGCAACTTCAGACATAGGAGTGAGCAAAGGTAAGGACCCATCGGCTAATTGAATGGTTTCATAAGCCACGGCTTTAACTTTGCGCTCACATAGCACTCGAGTCAGCTTGGGTTCGGCCGCCAAGTGCAAATAAGTATATAAGATCTGATCTTCGCGCATCAGCTCATACTCATCTGGTAGCGGCTCTTTGACCTTAATGATCATCTCCGCCTTAGCGTAAATATCCTTTTTTGTGGGTAGAATCTTCGCACCTGCACGCTCAAAATCAGAGTTGCTAATCCCACTACCGACACCTGCATCTTGCTCAACATAAACAGTATGTCCTTCTGCGACCAACTGCTTTACGCCGGCCTCAGTCAGCCCGACTCGATTTTCACTAATTTTGATTTCTTTAGGAACACCAATAATCATGGATCACTCCTCTGAACTTTGCCTATTCGTAAAAGTAAGCAAGCCTATCTTGGCGGGCAAGGAGCGTCAATATAGCGATTCTAAGTAAGTCTCTGGAAGTTCAGTTCCCAGCTCGATGTGTCGATAACGATCTGGCGATTCCAAGATTTTACGCGCCAAGCGATTCATTAAATCATGTCCCGCACGATGAAGGACGACATGGCCCATCAAAGGCATTCCCAAAGTGACCAGATCACCCAATGCATCCAGGATTTTGTGCCTGACAAATTCGTTATCCCAACGCAGCCCCTCTTTATTCAGAATATCCGAATGATCCAACACGACAGCATTGTCCAAGCTGCCACCAAGGGCCAAGCCTTTAGAGTGTAAAGCCTCTACATCCTTCAAAAAACCGAACGTACGGGCACGCGCAACTTCCCGGGCAAACGAGGACTCAGTTATATCCAATGACAAGCTTTGATGACCGATTTTGGGGTGCGAGAATTCGATAGTCGCACTGATACGCAAGCCATTATAGGGAACCACGTAAGCATGCTTATCTTGATCACCCTGAAAAATAGGCTGCGTGATGTAGGCGTACTTTCGCGGCTGATTTTGATCGGCTAATCCTGCGGCAAGAATAGCTTCAAGAAAGGGTGCTGCGCTGCCATCAACAATAGGAATTTCTGGGCCATCCAACTCTATAAAAAGATTGTCGATGCGCAGAGCTGCCAACGTCGACAAACAGTGCTCCACCGTGGATACCGAAAAGGCCTCGCCTCCGAGGGTGGTCGCCATTGTGGTGGCCGTGACTCTCTCCGCCATAGTGGCGATCGCAGGGTTGCCAGGTAGATCTTTGCGAACAAAATAAATTCCGGTGCCTTCCGGGGCTGGACAAAAGGTTAAACGCGCCGGCTTACCCGTATGCAACCCAATCCCTTGTACGGAAACTCTTTCACGGATAGTTCTTTGTAAAAACATTCTTTCTCTCAACTTCAAGGCTCGTGCCGTATCCAGAGAGCACAAGCATTAGTCCAGGGTTTTTTTTTAAGTACTTGTTTTTCCTCACTCTAGACCATTGCCTGTGGTTTGGGAAAGTATTGTTTTTAGGTCACAGAGTGTGTTCAGAAAACCTCTAACCAGAATAATCTTTACGTCATCAAAACGGGGGAGTTTGTCATTGTCGACCCGTCTTGAAAACTGACTAAGCAAATCTTTGCGGAACCTACGAGCGACGCCGTTGCGAGAGATTTTGCGCCAAGGCCTGCTTCACCAGCCCCTCTAACACCCCAATCTTCGCCTCCAGCTGGGGAGGCGCTCGCCCCTTCAATCGCGCCAAAAACACAGGCAGCAAAATCTGATTTTTGAAATAATCGACCGCTTGACGTCCTAAACGAGTATTTTGCACCATCTTAAAGTCGTAAGTCTGCATCCCTAGAAACATAGAGCCCAGCACTTTAGCTGCTGCGGGCTGCTGATTCAGACGGTTTTGAATTACACCGACCGCATAAGCGGTCCCGAAAGATTCTGATTTTACCAAAGCCAGAGCAATAGAATATCTTACCTTGAGAATTTCAGAAGTAGTTAACCCTTTACTCCGAATCTCTCCCGCAATACTCGACGCGATAGCCGAACGCATCTTAGCGTCCAAAGCATTAGCAAAAACCTGGTGACGCAAAAGACGAGATAAGTCCCTGGCCGCGGGTTTATGCTCAGGTCGGGCACTCCGAAGAGCCTGCTCAACTTCAAGTCGAGCCGAGGACTTTATGATCTGCTCAATCAGTCCTGAGGATTGCATGGCCGTGACGATGGCATCACGTTTTTGAGAGTCTGACGACTGCACTGGCAAAGAGGTCGCAACTCGCGCCACCTGACCAGTCATATCCAATGCAGTCTTAGCGTCGTAAACGTAAAGTCCCTCAATTAGAGCACTCAACCGGTCCACTCCTCCAACGCGAGGAATACGCCACTGATCATCAACAGGATCTTGAGTCCGTATGAGCGGCATAAAATGACGAAAATCGTAAACCAATTTTTGCAGATCTTGTGACCGGCTTGCTGCTTGAGTCGGCATCAACAGCCTGGTGACCTCGGCAAAAATTAAATCCTGGGCACTGGTCTTCATTTTTTCAATCACATCGCGCAAAGCCGAACGCATCGCGCGCCCTGCCGGTACTGACCTAAGTCCGCTTAAGTAAGCCGACACAAGGGCGTCGATCTCCTGACGTTTCTGGCGCATTCGGGCCGAACCCAACTGTTCACCCAGGTCATATTTCAACTTCAATGGCCCTAAGAAAGCAGCAACAGCGAGCGCATGATCTCGAGCACACAAATCAATGTTAGTAGATTGCTTGCGTAGGCATTTTTCTAACTCTCGATCTATACCTAAAACTTTTTGTCGCGCGCTGACGCTGACAATTCCGTTCTCCTCCATGAGCTTACCTACGATACGAGGAGCGAACTCTTTGATTGTGGATCGCCGAAAATGTTCGACTTCGTTTTCTATTGATTGACGATTTTTGAGTTGATGGACTCGAGTTTTGAATCCATTCACCAAACTGTCGCGCAGCCTTCTGGCACTCTCTTCAGAATTCAAAACCAGAACAAGTTGATTAAGCTCAGATTCTACTAAATCAATAACGACTCGCCGAGCGACCATGGTCTCACAAATAGAAAAATCAATGGGATCGCGGGCTCCTGAATAAAAAGTTTGCTTTTGCCCCTCAACACAAGTCACAAACTCGGAACCAGCCATAGCGCTGATCTGCTGCAGCCTATGTCCAGCGGCCTCGACCAAACGTGGACTGCGCATCAAAGACCATTCCGTGAGCTGTCGACCACCTGGAATCGTCAACTGATTGGCTACACAATCTCTAAAGGAGTTACGAGAGAAAGCCTGGCTTAGACACGCCTCAAAATTCGCCTTCAAAGATTTTGCTATGGGAAAACTCTGAACGCCTGTCAAGCGCAATTCGGTTTTTTCAAACTCGCTCATTGCATGTTCGGCGATGGCTGCACGCGCAGATTTATAACCACAATCTATCGTGCCACTTTTACGCTCAAGCGCACACATTTTGTAATGCTCTAAGTGCTTACGAACAAGATCAAGCGGAAGCTCTCCTCGCAGCAACTCGTAAACCACAGCCATCGCAATATTAGCGCGCAAATTTTCACGCTCTTCCTGAATACATGTCTGCGCTTGAGAAACAGTTGGCGCCTTTCTTAAACAACGCAGCAAGGGCTCACGAATCTTTTTTACCCATAAGTTCGCACGCTCTTTAGCTGGCGCGATTTTCTGCTGGCTCAGGACGGTCGTCAGCATGAAACGGATGCTCTCGTCCGCACCAATAGAGAGCGCTTTTTTTAAACTGTTGGGGCTTATCCCCGCTTGAAAGGCCTGCTTCAGCAAGCGCTCCTGCAACCGTTGTGCAAATTGAGTCCGCAAGCTGGCATCGGTGAAGAATGAAGCGATTTCTGGATTATCGAGTTCTTCAAAAATACTTGCTCGAATCCTATCGACATACTGCTGTTCACAAGAGGCATAATTGCCTGAACCCCAGAGGCGCTGATAAATGGGCTCTCTGGCTGCACACATATACCCCTCACCCGTGATCAACGAATCCTTGAGCCAACAAAATTGACAGGACGGGATTTGTCCCACAACTTCCGGACGCCCCATAACCTCGATGCGTTCAAGAGAATTGACCTCGGCAGCAAGATTCGCCTGAGCCTCATTTTTTGTAGAGGAAGTCTTCTCTTCAGCAAACAGGACTCCAGGCCCGGCCAACCAAAAACTCAACAGAAGACTTAAAAAACGCCCATTTTGCATTGAGCTCCTTTCACCCAACGTTGTTCATTGCAAGCACAAGACCTCTCTGCTTTGCCGACAAATTGCTCACAAACAAAACAATAATGAAAAGGATTCACCTGGTGACATAATTTGGCAAAAAATCTTCGACTTATTTTGTGACTTAAAATAAACATTTTTTATGCATCTAAATTTAATTTTCTGGGTTCTTTTTTCTCAAGGCCTGGCTTTCCCAAGCTTTGCCTCCGCCAATGTTTTCAACGGTGACACACGCGTCGTCGTCGATAATCACGAAGAGACGCTCCTCTTAAAACCCATTGGCAAACTGCATACGCCCACTGGTAAAGCCTGTACGGCAACTCTAGTCAGTCGCAGCCTCATTTTGACTGCCGCTCACTGCGTTTTGCACCCCTTCCAAGATGAGGTTTTGCTTGGGGATTACATTTTTCGGCCCGGCTATCGAGATGGAGAATCTGACCGTGTGGCCCGGGTGCTGCGCTTTTTTGTAGGCACTCAAAAACATGGCGACGTTCCCAATGACTGGGCTCTGCTAGCTCTTGACCAAAACCTGGGAGAACGTGTGGGATGGCTACAGGTGCTGCAGACCGAAGCAACGGATCTATTTGCAAAACGGACCAGCTGGGTTTTACACCTCTTTGGCTATATGGAAGACATTTTAAAGAGCCAGGCCTTAACTCGTCAGTTGCCTTGTTTTTTCTTTGAAACCTTCAGTCACGTACTCACCCACAATTGCCATACGAGCCCTGGTTCATCGGGAGCTCCAATGGTAGCCAAGCTCAATCCAGAACAAGATCTTTCCATAGACAATGCTCGTATCGTGAGCATTAATGTGGGTTCATTCAATAATGGCGGCAAACCTTTTCCGACAGGAGTTGGATTTTCCGAGAAAACGGCTAATATTGCTATCCCCACATCTGTGTTCTTTGAGCAGCTGATTTCTCTGTATGACAAAGGGTTTTAAGCAACTTGAGTTCTGCCCTTAGTCTGGTCACACATGTCCACTCTCGTCATAACTCGACAATGCTGGTAGTCTTTGATCCATGGCTTTGGGCTCAAATTTTCTATCTGTAAATGGGCGAGTGAGCAGAGGCAAATTTGCGGTGACGTGCTTGCGAAATCTGTTACTTGCCAATCTGATATCAACTTCTATTGGCTGCGCAATTCCGTCCACCCAAAAGACTTATCTCATGCCAGATTTAGATAAAGACTCACAACCGCACCCCAAAGCCTACGCCCCCGATGGTATGACTTTTAACAAATCCATGCCCGACCGAAGCGACTGGAATCCGCAACAGTTCTTCTTTAAACGATGCTCACTCGACAGTGACCGAGATTATTACTCAAAGACTTCATATGAGTGCACAGGCCCGCACGACTAAACTTCTTCTGAGGCTTTCAGGTGAGCGCGACAAGAATCTGTGATCACTCGTCCGCGAGGAGTTTTCTGTAGCAGCCCCTCCTGCAGCAAAAAAGGCTCGTAAACTTCCTCGAGAGTATCAACTTCCTCACTGAGAGCTGCGGATAAAGTTTCGATCCCGACTGGTCCACCCGAGAACTTTTCATGAATCAGCAGCAAAATGCGGCGATCCATGGGATCAAGCCCTAATTGATCGACTTCTAACTGATTCAAAGCATATTCGGCCATCTCCGCATTGACTGTGCCGTCGCCATGAACATCCGCATAGTCCCGAACTCGCTTTAACAAACGATTGGCCACCCGGGGAGTGCCTCGGCTGCGACGGGCAATCTGGCGCGCTCCCTCGCTAGGCAGCTCGATCGACAGCAAAGAAGCAGATCGCTGCAAAATCGTAACTAGAGCTTCCTTATCGTAAAAACTCAACCGTTCGACAATACCAAAACGATCGCGAAACGGCGCTTTTAGTAGGCCCGCGCGAGTCGTGGCACCAATCAACGTGAATGGGCTCAATTGAAATCGCATACTGCGAGCTCCAAGCCCTTCGCCAGTCACAATATCGATATAAAAATCCTCCATAGCGGAGTACAGGTACTCTTCCACGTCTCGGTTTAAACGGTGAATTTCATCGATAAAAAACACAGAGCCCGGCTTCAGTGAAGTAAGAATCGCTGCTAGATCACCTTTGCGATGCAAAGCTGGTCCGGAAGTGGACTTGAAGTCTGCCCCCATCGTATTTGCAATAATATGGGCCAGGGTGGTTTTGCCTAACCCCGGAGGACCACACAACAGCGTGTGATCCATGGGTTCTTCACGTTTTTGCGCGGCCTTTGTGAACACTTTAAGTTTTTCTTTAACTTTATCCTGTCCTGGAAAATCGGCGAAAGATTGGGGACGCAAATCGACATCAAGAGCCGCTTCGGCAGCCTGTTTGTCACCATCGATATAACGTTCAAGTTCTTCCATAGTGAACCTCTCTTACGAAGTCAGTGCCGAGAGTCCCTGACGCAAACCCGCTTCGAGGTCGGTGTCGGGCGCCATTTGATCAACGACTTTTTCGACATCAGTCATGCGAAAACCCAGATTAACCAAAGCGGATACAATTTGTGCTCGAGCCACAAACTTTTGCCCCAGCGAGGTCTCACCCACGCGCACCAACTTACCCTGTAAAGTCAGAATGATCTGCTCAGCCGTCTTTTTGCCAATTTTTGGAAGCTTTGACAAAGCGGCGGTGTTGGCCTCCTCAATCCACTGTGAAATCTGGCTGGCGGACGCACCCGAAAGTATGGCCTGCGCCGATTTTGGTCCCACCCCATTCACCTTCAACAGCAAAAGGAACAAAGTCTTTTCAAACTCAGTAGAAAAACCAAACAGCTGCAAAGCATCTTCGCGCACATGCGTGTAAACCCAAGACTCTACAAAGGCTTTACCCTCAAGGTCTTGCAGAGTTTGCGTGGAGCAATGCAATTCATAGCCCACCCCCTGAACAAGCAATATCATGTGATCAGCGCCAAACCTCAGCGGGCGGCCTTGCAAATAACTAATCATACGTTTTCTTCCAAAACCTTTCTAACTAGAGCCTTCGCGTCTTTTACGCGGGCATGGGTCACCGCTAAAGCCAATGCATCTGAAGCATCAAAAGCCAAAGGCCCTCCACGCAAACCCAGTAAATTCATGAGCACAAGTTGCACATGATCTTTGGACGCTGCCCCCGAACCTGTCACACATTTTTTAACATAGCGGGCCGCATATTCTTCGAGTTGTACACCGTGTTGCGCTGAGACGAGCAAACAAACGCCGCGAGCATGGCCCAATTTAAAGGCTGAGTCGGCATTCTTACCAAAAAATATCTTTTCCACCACAGTTGTGGTGACCGGAAATTGACAATATATTTTGTGTAACTCTTCCTGTAAGCGCTTTAAACGCTCAGCCAGACTCAGCTTTTCATTTAAACGAATAATACCATGATCAAGGTGCTCCAGACGCTCAGCCCGCACGCGAATCAAACCAAATCCGGCCCGACGGCTGCCCGGATCCAAACCTAAGATGATTTCACTCAACGCAGCCCCCACTTGCACCAAAAAAATTATGATGGAAAGATAATTGAAGATGCAAGACATCATTCCTGAACTTATTGAGAAATACCAGATCCTCCTGCAAAAGGACCCGAAATCTCAGGTCTTCGCGCCTCTCACCGAAGCGTACAGGAAAATGGGACTTCTTGAAGAGGCCTTTCGGATAGCTGTACGTGGAGTCCAATTCAACCCTAATTTCGGCGGAGGACGCATAGCATTAGCAAAAGTTTTTATCGATCGAGGCAACACAGCGGCTGCGATCGACGAGTTAGAGAAGGCCGTCGAGCTAAGTCAGGACAATATTCTGGCCCATTCTCTGCTTGCTGAAAGTTACCTAAAAACCAAGCGACCAAAAGAAGCCTTGAGAGCCTACAAAATGGTACTCTTTCTGGCGCCGACCAATGAAAAAGCAGCTCATGCCGTAAAAAAACTGGAAGCCCTGACAGCCGACGAATACGAGCAAGATCTTTTTGAAATGAAACCGCTTCCTCAGGTAGATCAGCTCAGAATGGAACCGTTAAAGCCCATCCGTTCAGAGCCCGAGAAGCAAGGTTCCATCTCTGATCTCGAGCGTAGCCTGTCGCTCGCGGATGCGTTTATTATACGCAATGATGTTGAGAAAGCTCTGCAGGTGCTTCAGGATGCCGAAAACAATTTTGGTTCCCATCCCGAACTACTCAAACGCCTCCGCTTGGTAAGCCAACGCACCTTAGAACGCGAGGAGTCCGCAACTTCCCCTCCGCCAAGCCGCCATAAACAGGTATTAGAACGCAAAATCACCTTTTTGCGTGATCTTCTCGTTCGAGTTCAAAGGAATTCTCAGTTTACTTAGGACTGAATTTCCATTACTCCTTTCTAATCCCATTTCTTGAGGTAATTATGTACGATTTAAGTGATTTTAAAAAAGGCTTGAAAGTCTTGATTGAGAACGAACCCTACGCCGTTGTGGACTTTCAACACGTTAAGCCCGGAAAGGGCAATCAATTCACCCGCACTAAATTAAAACACCTGATCACCGGTCAAAACTTAGAACGCACCTTTAAGTCTGGAGAACGCTTTGGAGTGCCCGATGTCGCTTACCGTGACATGGACTTTTTGTACAAAGATGAAGGTGGTTACAACTTTATGGATCAGACCTCTTATGAGCAGATCTCTCTCGATCCCGATTTGTTGGGCGATGCCGCCAATTATTTGACGGAAAACCTGCAAGTCAAAGTGTGCTTCTTTAATGATCGGGCCGTGGGAGTAGAACTGCCTAAGTCTGTTGTCCTCCGTGTGGTCCAGACAGATCCCGGCTTCAAAGGCAATACGGTCACGAACACCTATAAACCAGCAACTCTTGAAACTGGCTACGTTGTGCAAGTGCCCTTACACATCAACGAAGGCGATACCCTTAAAATCAATACGACGGACGGGCTTTACGTCGAGCGCGTGAACCTGAAATAATATTGACGCTTTACGCACCAGGTCAGGCCTCGCCGAATTTTAAATTCCCTAGGACAATTAAAAACATAGCGCAACTAGGGGATTTTTTTGGAAGGCATCAATGAGCTGGAGCTGCGCTCAGTTCTCAAAAATAAAAAAAGTTCTCAGGATGTGATCGCAACAATCATGCGTCGCATCCTCGATCCTTCTCTGAGCTGGGAAGATAAGCGAGCCTTTTGGCATTTTCTGTATCTCTCGCAACGCCAAGGTAGCCTTATTGAACTCTTGGTACATAGCCTAAAATCTAAACTGCGAATTCCTTTTGATCTTGTCATCAGGTTGACCTCAGACAAAGGGATAAAGCCATCGGCACTTGCTCTGGCCGCAGTCGTTAAAGGCTTAAGACGACAAAATGCAATACCCGATCTTGTCTGCGCAACAGGCTGGGACGCACTGGACAGCCGCATTCTGCAACTCCGAGAGGAGTTCCTGGCCGACAAAAACGAAGAGCAAAAACATTTCAAAAAAAACCTTATAGAAAAATATGAATTTCTTTTGAACCAACGCATGAATGATCAGGCTAGCCGTGTTTTGCGGCGCCTACTGCAGCTGTTTCCTGAGGACATCAGTCTACAAAACCTCAAGAGCACTTTTGACGAGCAATGGGCGCGGGATATTCTGGCTTCGCACAATGCGGACTTGGTCGCGGATAAATTGGAGCGGGCCTACATTGCCCCGTCTCGTGCAGACCAAGAGATGCTTAATTGTTTCGCAAAATTTGCCGAACATAATTGCATTGAACACAAAAACCTCGCACTAAACATGGCTATTGGTTTCATCTTCGTGGAAGAATATGCATTGGCACTCGAAATTCTATCTACGGCTGAAAGTTCAGTGTCTACGGACTGGCTTAGAGTTGAATTACTGGTGCTCGCTCGACGTTTCATAGAGGCTTTGGAAGTGTTGAATCATTTGGAAGTAAAATTCAGCAATGACCCCGAATCAACTTTTGCAGTTTCTTACCTGCGTGCTCAATGTTTGCACGCCCTTGGAGAAGGGGGAGCTGCAATTGAAATCATGCAATCGATTGTGCGTATACGCCCCGATTTCCGTTCGGCTCACGCGTTGATTCGGGATTGGACTGAAGGAGTGGATTGGACATGAATCGCAAATGGCTGTTCAGAACCCTTGTGTTTGCAGGTTTCAGCTTCATGGTTGGTTTTAGCTACAAATACCACTTACCCAAATTTGAGCAATTTTTATTAATAGAAGTTGAACGATTAAGTAAAAAGCATCTGCCAGTCAAAATTTTTGCCAGCAATTTAAGCTTTCACCTTTTGCCTTTAGGCATTGTGATGGACGATGTGCGTGTGGTCGCTAAACCTCCCCTACATCGCTACTTGGCCCCCACCCATCTCAAACAGGTAGGGGCTCGTATCTCCCTATGGCCGCTGATGCGAGGAGAAATTCGCCTCGCTCGACTCTTTATTCGTGACTCAGAACTTAATTTATTTTTGCGACCTGAACTTTTTGAAAACTCAGAAGGCGGAAGAAAGAATTTGAACTTCGGCGACATCTATAAGCTCCCCATCGATGAAATCAGCTTTGAACGCATTCAAGTACAAGGTCGTTTGCTGCCCGAAAATTTGGTGTTTCGCATCTCTGATTTCAATTTACTCATCGAGAATCGTTACCGCTCTCTATTTGTTGAACTTGAAGCTCCAAGCGTACTTTTAAAGCCAAGCGGACCAATTGATCCCCTTAATCTGCAAGTCGAATTGCGTACCCTTGTTGAAGCTGATGAGGCTCAAATTTCAGCCTTTAAATTAAGAGCAGATCAGAGTTTTGTTGTGGCCAGCGGCAGACTCAGTGGTGATTTCAGCAGTGGACAAATAAAAAACGGAGCCATTGACGCTCGCATCAAACTGCTGCTCCCCGATCTAAATCATTGGGAAAGTATATTCCGCCAAAACTTAAAGTTGCCCGAACTCAACGGCTTAGCAGAACTAGATATCGGCACCGAGCTACGCGATGGTAAAGCCTATCGGTTCGAGGGTGAGTTAAAAACTAGTGATTTGATCATCAGCAAATACGTGATTGGTACGGTTGAGGGCAATGTATCCTCTGATCTGAAATCGATCAGCAGCGAACGCTTGCGATTTGAGAACAACGCAGGGCGCGTCGTTTTAAGGGAAATGAACTTAACTCTCGGCCAGACTCCAGAAATCAAAGCTCAAGTGAAAGCTGAACGTATTGATCTCACCTCGCTTCTTCGCAATATCGGCATAAAAAACGTACCTGTGCATCTCCCCTTCCGAGGAGAAGCTTTTTGCCAAGGCGTGTGGAACAATGCGCCCGCTCTAACCTGTAAAGGGCAAATCGGTTCTCCCCGCCTGAACGTGTATCAAAGTCGGATAAATCCTGAAACGATTATTGAAGTCCTGAATCTAAACGCCAATGGCGAAGCGAAAGTCACCTTGAATGAGGTCGAGTACGCCGCGGATGTCAAGGTCGGTCAGTCGTCAAAAGGTCGCTCCAGCGGTATCATCAACTACCAGAATGGTTTCAAGATTAAGTATGAAGGCGATCACGTTGATTTTGCGGACGTGAAAAATTTGGCCGGCCTCAAACTTGAGGGCAGCGGTAAGTTGAACGGCAGCACCGAAGGCAATGCGAAAACTGCAGCTATGCAAATGCAGTTGAATGGCAAAAAAATCTGGTTTGAAAACTACCCGCTAGGTGATCTGAACGCCAAAGTCGCTTACCAGGACGGGCATCTCACTTTCAACGATGCTCAAGGGCAATATGAAGTGTCACGTTACAATGGTAAGGCTGATATTGATTTGCGCCATCGACGTCTCAAAGTCAGTGCTCAAATTCCTTTTGCTGATTTAAAAGACATTCAATCCATTTTTCAACGCAAAACCAAACTCCCATTTAGCGCGAGCGGTACGGGTCAGGGTAAACTTGAGGCTCACGGCCCCTTAAACTTTCAAGATCTCAGTTACGATCTTCGGTCGAGCTTTTTTCGCGGACAGATAGCAAACGAAGCCTTCGATGAATTCGTTTTCAATGTCAAATCGGTTAATGGGCTTGTGCGCAGTGAGCGGGTGACTCTCACCAAATCTTCGGGCGTTGCCGAGCTGAAAGGTCAAATTAATCGCAAAGGCGAAATTGACACCGTCGTGGTGGCCCGAGGTATGCGTATCGAGCAGTCCGAAAACATTTTAGCCATGGGTCTAGATGCGCAAGGTATGGCTGATTTCAGCGTGTTGGTGCGTGGCCAATTACCTCAACCACATATCGAGCTCAATGGACGCTTTTCGCGGGTGGTTCTTGGTGACCAGCCCGCCGAAGATTCAGTTGTCAAACTCAACTTCCTTGCCGACCGAATGGAGGGTTCAGGACAATTTTTGGGCCAAACACTGATCACAGACTTCACCTGGCCATTTCAAAGTACAGGTCCCTTTATGTTAAAGGCCAAAGCCCGCAAATGGGATTTCTTGACGCTGTTTTCTTTGGTGTCTCGATCCGCCCGTCAATTGGATTTCGCCAGTTTGATTAGTGGCGAGATTAACCTGCAGGCGCAACGCGGTGGTTTTTGGGGTGCTAGCGGAGAAGTCAAAATCGACCAACTCATGGTGCGCAAAGGCGCCAAACGCCTGGCTGCCAACAAGCCCATGTTGCTCACCATGCGCGATGGCGTAATCAATTCAAAAAACTTCGCAATTCAAGAGAGTGATAATCTTCTCAAGCTGGATGTGAACGGTCTTAGCCGAAATGCACTGAATGCATCGCTGAATGGAAAACTCGATATTAGTCTATTGGGACTCTTCACTCCCTTCATCTCAGACTTGCGTGGGTTGGCGTCAATAGCCATGGATTTGCGTGGCTCCGTCAGCAAGCCCATGTTGAGCGGTTCGGCCTACGTGGATAAGGGCTATGCGAAGCTTGCTGATTTTATCCACCCGTTCTCTAATATCCGGGCCGATCTTCTTTTCAACGGCAATCAAATTGTGATCAATAGTCTGCGTACCGACGTTGCCGGGGGTAAGCTGAGCGGCGATGGAAAGATGAGTTTCAATGGTTCATCTCGTCCCGTGGACATCAAAGCCACTTTCAAAGACGCCAAACTCAATGTACCAGAAGGTTTTCGCACCAATGGGTATGGTTCCGTGGCTGTCTACGGAAGCACCTTTCCCTACACAATGGATATCGACTACTCCATCAGTGGCGGAGAAATTACGTATGAAATTGGAGAAGACACCACCACAAGCACAAACGTAAAAGCCAGCGCCTACCTACCAAGGTTTATGTATCAAGAGGCCTTTCATCCATTTTCCTTCATGATCAACGCAAACTTGCGTAACCCCTTAGCCATCAACAACTCGCTCATCCAGGCGAGCATCAATGGTTCTCTTAAAGCGACTGGAACTCCCGACAGACTCGTGCTCTCAGGCACACTCACCCCCTTGCCAGGGGCAAAGATTTTTTTCCGTGATGTGCCTTTTGAAGTCAATTCGGCCTTTGTGGAGTACAATAACGCACCTCCGAAAAGTCCAAAAATATACCTCACAGCAGCCGCGCGCGTTTCGGAAAGTGTGCAAGACGATCAACTGCGAACGACTGAACATCAATACGATGTCAGCCTTTTAGTGCAGGGGCGAGGGCCATCGCCCGAAATCATCCTGAACTCTCAACCTCCTCTCAGTCAGAGAGAAATCGTTTCGCTCTTAGCCCTAGGAGTAACCACCAAGAGCTTGGATGAACGCCGCTCCTCTCAGTCGCAAGCGGCCAATACCTCCACCGCAGTAGGCGCGGGCATACTTCAAAAAGCGGCTGGCCGCAGAATCAAAGACACCTTTGGAGTGGACGTCAAAGTTTCATCATCGCAACCCACTCCAGAAAACGCTTCGCTACCAAAAGTAACAATCAGCAAACAATGGACTCCCAAGTTGGGTGCATCTGCCTCGAGCACATTACAGGCGAACCCCAGCAACAATGTTAAGATTGAGTATAAAATGAATAAAAACGTGTCTGTCATCGGGTCATGGGACGGACGCGAAAACAACGTGGCCGACCAAAAAGACGATAAAACAAAAAACGTGTTTGGTTTGGATTTGGAATATAAGGTTCAGTTCAAGTGATGATAAAGTACGTTATACCCATCCTGTTATGTCTAGCCTGTGCGCAAACGCGCGCCGCCGACGTGGAGCTGCGTGAAGTTCCACTTAAAGATGAGCAACGGCTTCGCCAACTGCTGCCTGATCTATTTAATGGCAAAGCCGATCTGGCGCTGTTGGATGAGGCCTTACGATTACTGGTTGGCACTGGAGCTTTTGAGAATGTTTTCATTCAAAGTCGTCCAGATGGAAACTACACTCTTATCGCCAAACCTTTACGAGTCGTCGAATCGATTCAGTTCAAAGGCAATAATCAAATTTCAACCAACGAGCTGCGCGATTACGTCGATTTCAAAACTGGCGACCGCTTCGACCGTAAACGCGCGGTGGCTGCGGGAGAACGGATGAAGAACCACTATGGTGAACGAGGGTTCTTTAACGCCATCATTGAGGTCAATTTTAACAAACTGGAAAACAAGAACATTGAAATCGTTTTTAGTATTGTAGAAAACCCGCCATGCCGAATCACGGAGCTTAATTTCGCGACCTCCAATGCCGAACTGAAGGCTCGGCTAGACTACAAATTCAGACGCTTACTTAAAAAGCCGTTAACCACCGAGCGGCTGCGCCGACTTATGGCCGATATCAACGAATTTTTGATTACTAATCGCTACCTAAACACCGAAGTTGTTGGACCGCAAGCAAAGTACAATGAGGCAAAAACAGAGGCAAAGATTCAACTTGAGTTGCGCGAACCCTACCGTTGGGAGTTTTTCTTTGAAGGTTACAATTTTGAAACTCGAGCAGGAATCTACAGAGCCATTGATCTAAAAAATAAAGAACGTAAGAACGTTGACCCTGCTGGCGAGTCGGCGGAACGCCTGCGCCGACATTATCTTTCTCGCGGTTTTCCCAATGTTACTATCGAAAGCCGAGTCGCATCCAGCGAAAGCTCTTTTTTAAAACGTGTCTTTTTTAAAATTAACGAAGGGCCCAGAGTCAAAATCAAAAATATCGAGGTTCAGGGACGAATTTCGCGCAACTCCTCGTACTATCAAGATTTTATCTTAAAAAATAGTTCTGATCTGGTTGCCGACGGATACTATAATCGACTCGATCTCGAAAATGGCTTTAAAAATCTAACAACTGAACTGCGCAACCAAGGCTTCTTGCGCGCCAAAGTTCTTTCATCGCGAATTGATTACAACGACAAACGCGACAAGGTTACAGTTTACCTTCTGGTGGAAGAAGGTCCACAAACCCAAATTCGGGCCCTTGATTTTGAAGGCAATCGCTTTTTCTCAAGCTTCGAGCTGGCCCAAGTGACAGACTTACAAACAAATACCCCTCTCCGCTTAAACTCATTCGAAACTGGAATAGAAAAGCTAAAGGCCTTCTATCGCAATCAGGGTTTTTTGGAAATGAAACTGCTCAATGAGAGCGACGACATTATCCAGTACAATGACAAGGGCACCCAAGCACGCATACTATTTCGACTTTTTGAAGGACCACGTATACGCATCAGCGCCATCGCTGTGGAAGGCAATAGTTTCACTAAATCGAGAGTTCTTCTCAAAGAAGCCGACTTTCGTATCGGCGACGTTCTTACTCCGCAAAAACTCGAGGACGCGACAGCCCGGTTGAACAAAATGGGCCTATTCTCCCGGGTTGATATTCGCACCCTGGAAGAAGGAACCAGCGTGAGTGAGCGCACTTTAATTATTTCGGTCGTCGAACGCGATCCTGGAGTTTTTCGCTTCGGTGGAGGGGTCAACAATGAACGCGATCTCACTATTCGCGGCTTTACGGGTCTCTCTTACAATAATCTCTGGGGTACGGGCCGCGGCCTCAGCGGACGCCTGGAAGTCAAGTCCAACGTAGCTGAGATTGGTTACCCCGAGCACGAGATCACTGCAGGATATCTTGAGCCCTTTTTGTTCGGCACCCGCACCCGCGGCCGTTTGAATCTCACTCGCTCTGAGCGAGTTTTTGAGTACGAGCGTGAAAATGAGCTAACAAAAATAACCACCAGCAATCGCGTGGACCTACTGGCGGAACGTGATCTGACCCGGTTCACAAAACTTACTTGGAAAACCTGGAGCTTAGAATCCCGCAGAGAGTGGGAACGACAAGGACGCTGTATCGATGAGGCAACTTACAATCCTTTACGTGGAAAGTGTCCACCCAATATTCAACAAATCGCAACATTAGGGCCCATAATTGATATCGATTACCGCGACAATCCTTTCCTTCCAACACGCGGCTCTTTTACTCGTTTCGTAATTGATTACTCAAATCCAAGTTTTGGAAGTTCCACGGGCATCGAATTCGTCCGCGGCGAAGCCAACTACACCTTTTACAAGCAATTTGGATCACCACGCACTGTTTGGGCCAATTCGGTACGTGCCGGCTACGTTGCCAACCTAAGCCAAGAACCAGGCAGCGGTGTCCCGACGAGCTATGCCTTTCTTTTGGGAGGAATTTCTACGGTGCGCGGCTTTGATTCAGCGAGTGATGCCGAACGGATTCCCAAAGATGGCACCGGTCGCAGCGCTTTGGACCCCGATGGCTTTAATGTCGAGCGAGGCAACCAAAGGCTGATCAAAACTGATTCTAATTATTACCTCTTCAAATCCGAACTGCGCTTTACTCTCTATGAGGACTATGGCGGTGTTATTTTCTATGACGGCGCGGCAGTCAGAGTCAGTGGTTATGATTTCGGACGACCTTATCGAGATGCCGTAGGTTTTGGTTTACGCTACAACACTCCCGTAGGACCCGCCGCTGCCGATTTCGCTTTTAAGATTAATCCTGAACCCGATGAACGCGTTTTCCGCTTTCATCTCTCAATCGGTACATTTTAACGACTAGCGCACGGCATCCCGAGCGCCAATCGAGCTCAATGAGGCTTCACCGGCTGTTGATGCGGTAGCTATACCTCCCGAACCACTGGTGGCACCCGTCTGACCCGCACCGGTATTGGTCTGACCCGCGCCGGCATCGGGTAAGACTGGAACTGCGACAGTGGTGGTGGATCCACTAGGGGTATTAGAAAGCAAGGCCTCGTTTTTTTGAGCAATTAATTGAACTTTATCCCAATCCGTTTGAGTGAGCTGACCATTGTTCATCTTAGTTGCGAAGGCAGGGTCACTCGCCACTATATTCTCAATGGCTCCCTTGTAGCGCGGATCATTCATAGCGGCACCAAGCTTTTTCTGACACTTGCCACTTTCATCCCACATACAATCATGCAACATCTGCTTGGCCGATTTGTGACGATGTTTGTGCCCATCATCATCGTCACCACAACCCGTAAGTCCTAAAGTCGCAAGGGCCATAAATAATAAAAATAACTTTTGCATAAGGCACTTCCTCTTTCACTCACCTGCAAGAGAGGCAAGAGCCATTCCAAAAGACCAGCGTTAAAAGCATTCTCAGGTGCCAACTCACGGTCGCCTGTCAAAAAAGTCGACTGATTCTCAATTTGAGACTGCCGCTTTTTTTCTTAACACCGAAAAGTAAATCGGCCCGCATCCAGCTCGATCGGGTAGTAAAATCCAACCATGACGTGTAGCCTCACCGCTCGTTTCACCCAGCACGGGAATAATCTCAAATTGATCCATACGACTTTTCAGCAAACGTTCAATGACTCCGTCATTTTCAACATCAGAAATTGAGCACGTCGAATACACCACCCTGCCACCAGGCTTTACACAATCTATAGCCGCACACAATAAAGCGTTTTGGCGCACAGCCAAGCGCTTTGAACCCGTGAGCGACCAACGCCCGAGCTCTTTGGGCGAATTTAGCAAATGCCGTTCTCCTGAACAGGGAGCATCCACAAGAATACGATCAAAACTTTCTCTGAATTTAAAAGCCCAACGACTGGCATCTCCATGGAATACCTTAATCCGACTAAGAACAGCGGAGGGAACACAATCGTGTAAGACGGCTTTTAATCTGGCCACCCGGGCACTTGAAAGGTCATTGCTAAACCAATACGCCTCGCCTTTAAGAGCGAAGATGGAAGCAATGAGTTTACCCCCCGGGCTGGCACAAAAATCAGCAATCGATTGACCTGCCTCAGCCCTAAGGTGACGCACAGGAACCAATGATGCAGGATCTAATGCATAGCCTTGAAGGCCGCTAGAAAAAGGGTTGTGTAGATTTTCTTTTGGTCCCTCGACTCGGAGAGATTGTTTCAAAGTTTCCCAACGCTCACCATAAAGAGCTCCAAAGTATTCATTGAAATCATTCTCACCATCTCGATTTTTCTGCGCTCGGCTTACCTTCTTCACAAACGCACCCGCTTTCGTATTGATCGTTTGAAATTGAGTCACCAGCACAAACCTAGGCCCGGATTTTATCAGTCCCAAACAAGTTTTTTAAAACGCTCGCCGATAGTCCCTCATCATTGGTTCGTTCAGCGCTCTACAAAGGCGCTCGACCGAAATCCAGTCTTGGGGAGGGTTTAGTATGTTGCGCCGGTTAACTCTTATCAGCTTCTTTTTTATTCCGGCTCTCTTGGTTCAGCAAGCCCTGGCGGTGCGTCCTACAGTCATTTACGGAGATGATGATCGCCTTGATTATTATCAAGCAGACGAGGCTTCAAAAAAACTTTCAGAAAGTACCGTGGCCCTGATTCGCGCTTCTAACCTAGAAAATCAAGGGCTGTGGACGCAGATCAAAACAGTGTCCTACGGGCAAAGCATGGGATTGTGCACGAGTGAGCCTTTCTTCTCACAAGAAACGGCCGCCTTTTGCTCGGGATTTCTGGTTACACCAGATTTGATTGTGACGGCCGGCCATTGCGTCCGGTCCCAAGCCAACTGCGAGGCAACGAAGTTTGTTTTTGGATTTCGTGTCGACTCCGAAGGGACTCTGCCTCGACAAGTACTCACCCAAGAGGTTTACAGTTGTAAGCAGCTCATCCACTCAGTTGCCAATCCTGCCGGCGAAGATTTTGCCGTCGCACGTTTGGATCGCCCGGTCACCTCGGTGCCACCTCTGGACCTGCGCCGACAAGGTCGCATCGAAGCCGGAGCTAGTCTAAGCGTGATGGGACACCCTGCTGGACTCCCGCTCAAAATTGCCGGAGGCGCCTACGTGCGCAGTGTTCAAACGGAACACTTGGTTGCGAATCTGGATACCTATGGGGGCAATTCCGGTTCCGCCGTATTCAACTCTGTGACAGGTTTGATCGAGGGCATTTTGGTGCGCGGAGAGATGGATTTTACTTTCAAAGACGGTTGTCGAATTTCTAACCACTGCGACAACCAAACCTGCCGGGGAGAAGATGTTACATTGATCGAACGAGTGCTTCCCTTTTTGGATTAGAACCAAAAATTGTCACTCTTTGGTAAATAGTAAATTTTTAAGATCGTGGGCTTCATTACGCTGCCAACTGGTCTTGGCCTCAAGATTGAACAAGTCACTGATATGCGTAGTTTTTTGAGCGCTCTTCTTTTTTTAGGTTTCAGTTTACAAGCCCAAGCTCAAAATGGGCGCTTTTTTGATCAAGATGGACACACTCGCCTGCACTTGCTTGAAACTTGGAGTGGGAGTTACTTGCTCACCCATTACAATCGAGCCATGGGGTTTGTGCGTATCGATTTCTGCGGCGAAAGCGGTTCGGGCTCCAACGTTTGTCGCCGACTGCACAAAAAAACTATTCGCTATGAACATCTTGAAGCTTACCGCGCAGCCATCAGAAGTGCGATTGTACAAACCATCCAAATTTGGAGAGCGCGAATTCATAACAATAGCTGGGAGTACTTTAAAAATAAGTATTTTCAGTATGCGGACCTAACACCCTTGGAGAACTTCTTAGAGGAATTTGACAAAACTCCACTCCAGCAGTGGGTTTTAACTGGACCCAACCAGCCCCGCCCTTACAAGATCAACTCACCAGAGATTGCAAAGACACTCGCTGATGCTATTGATGGGGAGCTCAACGCCATTTACACCGCAGCCAGCCCGTAAACGGTCTACTCACGGACAGTTAAGCAATTTGCCCGCCTCGCAGCGTGCCCGTAATGCTTGCGTTCCCACTGAAAAAACACTTGGACCAAAGCGACCTTGCACATCGGGGGCCGGTCCAGAACCATGCGCAACTCTCTCCTTTTCGCCTCCAGCAAAATGAAAATTGCCACTGCCAAAACCCTTAGCTGCAGTTCCAGTTCCAGAGCCCGAGCCCCCTGCTGCTCCCGCCCCATACCCACTTTTGACGTAGGCTTCTCGCGCCGCTCGGCCCGCAGACAAGTCTGCAGAGGCCGTGGAAAAGGTAGAAACTCCCCCCGTGTTGGCAGACACGCCACTGACCACTGCTCCACCAGAAACTAAACCGCTGCTGACCCCACCTCCGGCCGCGCCCGAGGTGTTCGTACCGGTTACCGGCATTTGCAGATTGGAGATGAGTCCATCTTGCTGAGGCAATACGGGCGGAGGAAGATTTGAATTATTCACCGACACGTTAGCGCCACCACCGCCTGCTACATAAGCTGGATCAGAAAAAATGGGGTCGCCGGGGCAGGTTTGCCTGGCCATAGCTGTCTGCTCAGGCGAATTCTGCGCCATGCATAGCACTGGATTTGACTGGCAGGTGGTGGAGAGCTCATTCATCAGTTGTAAACAGCTTGGACATCGTTCCGTTCCACCAGTTTTACAGAAGTTCCAAGCAAGAAGCTTTTTACAATAACGCGAACCCGCACCCTCGCCCACCGCACCCACAATTATAGCAGGGTTACCGGCCACCATCCCTCCGGGTGAAGAAGCCAACCCACCACCACCGCAATAACGGGCTGAAAAAGGCTGGCAGCGAGTATCGTCCATATTGTTTGAACACATGGTCAACATGTGGTCGTTACAAGCGCTGTAATCATAAGCATCAGCTTTGCTGCAATCGATGGTACCATTAGCTTGCAAAGCCCCGTCATACACGGGTTCTTCTTTTTTCTTATTTTTTTGCGCCATCATCGCACCGGCCATTCCAGCAAGAGCACCTAAGAGACCTGCAGCCATGGGGTCCATACTGCCAGAGGCCTCGCCAGTTTTATTCGCACCTTTTTCCGCTTCTCCCGCCTGCTGAGCAGCTCCATCACCTGCCTCCGCACGAGTTTGGTACTTTTGGCAACGGCTTGAATCTTCTTTACATTGAGTTGTGCAACTCTCATAGGCCTTACGGCATTTGGCTGCATAGGCTGCGTGACTTGCGCCCTGAGCCGCAGCAACACCAACTAGTTGGCCGGCCCCCGCAGCAACACCACCCCCGCCAGCGGCAAAACTCGCTCCACTAGGAGCGGGACATTGTTTATCAAACTTAGCGGTCAAACAGGCCGCCTGGGCCGTTTCAATAAATATCGGACTTTGTGCCAATGAGATGGCGAGAGCTAATCGGTAGAGGGACCATGGCTTCAATCGCATACGAGGTACATATCGGACACTTTTACCTATGACTTTAGTTGAGACAGTGACTCAAAATGAGACACTTTGTTTGGTGACGAAGAGATCAATTCGTTCTAAAGTCGCGAGCCTCATGGAACGTCTATTTTCAATCTTTGGCATTCTCGTTTTGCTAGGTCTTGCATGGTTGGCTTCCGAGCGACGCGACCAGTTTCCTTTTCGCCTGGTGATTTGGGGTGTGATTCTGCAAATGGTTTTCTGCGTGATTGTCTTAGGCGTTCCTGCCCTGGGAATTTCTGGTCCGCTTTTCTTTGTTTTTGAAGCTGCTAATAATGCCATCAACGCCACCATCGATTTTACTCTCGAAGGAAGTCGCTTTGTTTTTGGCAATTTGCTCGACAACAAGACTTTTGGTTTTATTCTTGCCGTTCAGGTGCTGCCGACAATCATTTTTATCGGTGCTCTCATGTCAGTACTGTATCACTTGGGGGTTATGCAAAAAATAACCCATGCATTCGCTGTGGTGATGCAAAAAACCATGAAGACTTCGGGTGCAGAAACTCTGGCCAGCGCCGCGAATATTTTTGTAGGGCAAACCGAGGCCCCTTTGATTATAAAGCCATTCATGCCCGGCATGACTCGTAGTGAACTCCTGTGTGTCATGGTTGGCGGGATGGCCAATACCGCAGGGGGAGTGCTGGCGGCTTATGTCGGACTGCTACGTGATCGTATTCCCGATATTGCTGGACATTTACTCACGGCCAGCATCTTGAGCGCTCCCGCAGGTCTTTTGATCGCCAAAATTCTAATTCCCGAAACACAGACTCCGGAAACTTACGGCCGTATTCCCAAAGAGGCAGATAAGAGTCCACACGCCAATATTATTGATGCCGCCGCCAGTGGCGCCAGCGAGGGATTGACACTCGCTTTGAATGTGGCCGCAATGCTCATTGCCTTTATTGCCTTGATCGCAATGGTGAACTCGATCTTGGGAAGCTTTGGCGACTTGATAGGATTCGCCAATTGGGGTGCGACCCTAGTTCCTGAGGGCTTGCGAGGAGAGCAACCTGTGCGTTTGTCTTTACAAATGATTTTAGGATTGTTTTTCGCACCCATAGCTTGGTGCGTGGGCATCCCCTCGCAAGACGTATTTTTAGCCGGTGCTCTTCTTGGCGAAAAAACTGTGCTTAATGAATTCGTAGCGTATGTTCATCTGTCTGAACTTGGCAGCAAATTGAGCGAACGTAGTTTTATTTTACTCAGCTACGCCTTGAGCGGATTTGCCAATTTCGCCTCTATTGCCATCCAAATTGGTGGCATTGCCCCGTTAGCACCTGCTCGTAGATCTGATCTTGCGCGCTTAGGCTGGCGTGCCGTGATCGGAGGAACATTGGCTTCATTGATGACCGCTGCCGTGGTGGGTTTGTTTTTATAGATCAGAACTGCAGCTGCCTTGACAGCGAGAAGTCGGGCTTCACATTCAATCTATGAAAACTCTACCCTTGCAGCCAACACCAGTTATTCCCATGCGCAACATGTTGCTCTTTCCAGGTCAGACTGTACCGATTGTGGTTGGCCGCCCACGCAGCTGTTTAGCTTTAGAATATGCACTCAATCAATCGTCACCGTGGGTCATTCTTGCCACGCAAAAACGTGAACTCACTGGCTCTGAACCAGGGCCAGACGATCTTTTTAGAGTCGGAGTGCTTGCACGTATTGAACGACATGAGGGATCCTCAGAGCGCGCCTATCAAGTTATCGTCACCGGAGAACAGCGCTTTCGCATCGAGCGTTTCGATTCAAATTCAGACTTTTTGCGTGCCTACGGCGAAACTCTGGAGGAAGTGATCGATGTTGAAGGTGAAACCTTGCGCGCACTCACTGTTAATCTAAAGCAATTAGGAACTGAGGTTCTTACCTTGATTCCCGGTAGTGGCGACCAACTGGCCACGTTACTAAGCTCTATCGAGGATCCGGTATTACTAACTCACATGGTAAGCCAGAACCTTGAGATTAAACTAAGTCGACGACAAGAAATTCTTGAGACAACTTCTCTCAAGGCCCGTCTCCTGACACTTCTCGAGGTCTTGGTTCAGTACCGCGAAGAACTGAAACTACAAAAAGAAATTAATCAAAAGCTATCCGGCAAACTTGGTAAACAACAACGCGAGGCTCTGCTGCGCGAGCAAATTCGCACACTACAAGAGGAACTGGACGAGAGTAACGGAGGGTCTAGATCGGGCTCCGACTATCAGGAAAAAATTAAAAATGCGGACATGCCAGAGGAAGTTCAAAAAGTCGCTCTCGAACAGTTGCAGCGCCTGGAAGCCGTTGGCCAGCAATCACCAGAGAGCCACGTCATCCGCAACTACCTCGATCTTTTAGTGGCTCTGCCGTGGAATGGAAGAGCCAGCGCACCCATCGATTTAGAGCAAGCACGAAAAATATTGGACGAGGATCATTATGGGCTCGAAAAAATCAAAAAAAGAATTCTACAACATCTGGCGATTTTGAAACTTAAAGAAAAAAAGGGCAATATCTTGCTCTTTGTTGGTCCTCCAGGGGTCGGAAAAACCAGTTTGGGCAAAAGTATCGCTCGCTCTATGGGTCGACAATTTGTGCGTGTGAGTTTGGGTGGTGTGCGTGACGATGCTGAAATCCGCGGTCACCGCCGAACCTATGTTGGCGCCTTACCGGGTAGAATCATAGATGGAATCAAGCGTGCGCGAGAAAATAAACCCGTGTTTATGCTTGATGAGATTGACAAGATGACCCGTGGTTGGGGTGGCGATCCTGCCGCCAGCATGCTGGAAGTGTTAGACCCGGAGCAAAATTCTAAATTTCTCGATCACTACTTAGATGTTCCCTTTGATCTCTCAAAAATCTTCTTTATCGCAACGGCGAATACGACCGACTCAATTCCAGCACCACTTCTTGACCGAATGGAGGTAATTTCACTGAGCGGTTACACCACCGCTGAAAAGCTGCACATCTCCCGCACCCATTTGGTTCCCAAGCAATTAGATGAACACGGAGTAACAGCCGACCAATGGAAGATTAGCGAAGAAGCTCAGCTCAATGTCATCAACGCTTACACCCGGGAAGCGGGAGTGCGCGAGCTTCAACGTCAACTTGGCAATCTTGTCCGCGCCAGCGCAGAAAAAATTTTAAACGGAGAAGTCCCCGTACATATCGACATTCCTCACCTTGAGGAGGCTCTAGGACCCGCGAAATTTAGGCACGAGAGTGTCGCGCCCAGTAATCCGCCTGGCGTAGTGACTGGTCTTGCATGGACACCCATGGGCGGCGACATCCTTTACATCGAAAGTAGTCGTATGCCCGGGAAAGGCCAATTACTTCTCACAGGCCAACTGGGAGATGTGATGCGAGAAAGCGCACAAATCGCACTCACTCTGGTGCGCTCTCGTATAGGACACACCTCTGGGACCCCTTTCTCCTATGAAAGCGAAGATGTTCACTTGCACGTTCCCGCCGGTGCCATTCCAAAGGACGGACCTTCCGCCGGAGTGGCAATGCTGGCTTCGATCGCGAGCCTCATTTTGAACAGATCAGTGAGCAGTAAAATCGCCATGACCGGCGAAGTCACTTTGCGAGGAGCTGTGATGCCCGTGGGAGGTATCAAAGAAAAAATGATCGCTGCCCATAGGGCTGGCATTGAAACGGTGCTTTTACCCAAACGTAACGAGCACGATCTAAAGGATGTCCCACAAGAGGTACAGAACAGTCTGCGCTTTATTTTTGCTGATACCGTTGAAGAAATCTTAACCCAGATTCTCGATATAACTGCCGCCGACTGGCATTCAGCACCGCAAACACATCCGCGTTCATCCTCAGCATTTCCCGATACCCCCCACTAAAACTAAGGGGGGCTCGGCGCACAGTGCCGATGGGCGTGAATTTTGCTGGTGTGGGCTTCCAATACCTATCAAATGTTCCATAATTCTGATGGCTTGGAGCTCATGTGAAAATTTTATTATTTATTGTAAGTATTTTCATGAGTTCCTTTATCGCGTGGGCGAATGAGACTCGCAGCGAGACCTTTTCTCGCTACGGTCAGCCCGTTCCCTGGGGGTCGCAAGCTCAAAAATTTCCAGAAGTGGTGACAGGACTAAGTCCAGAAGGTCGACTTCATCTCGCGCATATTGGCTTAATTGAAAGTTTACACCCGTACGAATTTAAATTTGGGCGCATTGTCCAGCGTCCACAACAAATCGATGATCTTTTGTTTGAGTCACTGTTTCTGCGCGACCCGATCAACGACAGCGAAGCGCTTTACCCACTTATTGCGCGCGCACTTCGTTACTCGGATGACTTCACCAATGTCTTGTTTGAGCTTGATCCAGCCGCCGAGTTTCAAGATGGCCATCGAGTTACACCTGAGGATGTTTTATTTTCGTACCAAGTTTTCCTTCGCGACCACCCGATGCATGCGCTTCATTTTAATGAGGCCGTAGAATCCGTGCGTCGCGCCGGACATGGCGTCCGCTTTGCCTTTAAAGTTAAAGGTCAAACGGCACGTGACCTGATAATGCAAATTGCCCAAATCAAGATTGTCAAAGCACATTTGCAGAATCAGTCGCATCTCGCAGGCGTAGATGTGGCCTACATGGGCACGGGTCCATATCGATTAGACAGAGCCAGCCGTACCGTCGTTGCCCTGGTAAAAAACCATTACTACTGGGGATCAAATCTCCCTGTTCGCAATGGCTTTTTTAATTTTCAAGGAATAGAAATCCACGCATTTCCAGATGAAAATGCCGTGCGCGCCGCGCTCTCATCGGGCCGACTGCACATTTTTGAAGAAAAAAATCCGAGTTATGTTGATCACACCTTGTCTCAGATACGCCAAAAAGGCCTCCCCATAGGGATGCAAGCAGAACCCTACAAAGGCAATGGAGCGCCATTGGCGGAGTTATTGCTCAACGTTGAGAGTCTATTTTTGCAAAAAATGAAAATTCGGCAAGCCGTGATCTTGGCTTTCCCCTTTGAGCAAATCAATGGTCTTTACTTCGGTAGCCGACTCACTCGTCCACGAAGCTTGCTGCATCAAAGCGCGATGGAGCCAAAAGGAATTCCAAGTCCTGAGGCAAAGGCCGCGTTTGCCAAATGTGGATCCGAGGTTCCTGAAAATATTGAACAAGACTTTGAATCATACGCTCAAATGGGCTTGGCAAAATCAAGTCATCGACAGCGCCTACTGGTCGCCCAGTCTCTTCTCTTTCAAGCCGGGTATAAAAATGTAAATGGGCGTCTGGTTTCAACCACCGATCCCAAGATAAAAGCTAACCTTCGTATTCTCGTCCACCATGATCTACATCGCCGTATGCTTTATCTTTACAAACAAGATTTAGAAAGACTCGGGATTAGCGTTCAAATTGTTTTGGAACCACAACTTAAAATTTTCCAACAAAAAGCCAGATCCGGAAAGTATGATCTTATTCAAGGCACTTCCCTGTTTCTCACCAAGGATGACTGGCCGCGAGTGGCCTTAATCGCACCCACTCTGCATAGCTCTTTTATCTCTGACAAAGAGAGTGAAATGACCAATTTAAATCGCTTGCGCTCAAGCTGTATGGATCAACTTCTTGACTCAATGAACTCTCTTCCACCGCTAAGTCGAGAGTACAAGGGTCACGCGGAAGCCATCGCGAGATTGCAGCAAGCTTTAGCCTTAAATATTTTTACTGGTGAACCAAAACAACTTCACTTTTTAATGGATGAACGCGTACACGTGCCCACAAAGCTCTTTCGACAGCGCGCTCATCTTTATGGCTACTGGATTAACCAGCCGCTTCCGGTCGAGCGGCCTAGCTTTTGGCCGTTTCCTGATCATTGCCTGGATTTAAACTGCTTGTTTAGGTAGCTTTTTTAGATTGACCTTGCGCCGCCACGGCGGCCTGAGCCTTCGCTAACGATTCCATGTCGCCAAGATAGCGCTTGCCCGTGACTTGCAATTGATCATCGAGGTCATAGACAAGTGGTATGCCCGTCGGAATATTGACTTCCATAATTTGATCAGGCGTGAGCCTTTCAAGATGTTGCATTAATGCACGCAGTGAATTGCCATGCGCGACAATTAAAATTTGTTTATTCATAAGCAGTTGTTGTGAAATGTTTTTCTCCCAGAACGGCAACAATCTGTCTAAGGTAGTTTTGAGAGATTCGCCACGCGGAAACTCCCAAGGATTAATGCTTTTAAAGCGTGGTTCTTGCCTCTGCTTCTCCCATTCTATGTCGGCAAGTGGTGGTGGTTCCGTGTCATAACTGCGTCGCCAAATTTTAACTTGTTCATCGCCATACTTTGCTGCAGTTTCCGCCTTATTTAAGCCTTGCAAGGCTCCATAATGGCGCTCGTTCAGACGCCATGACGTAGTTACCGGCAAAAACATCGCATCCATTTCTTCAAGTGCAATCCACAGGGTACGAATGGCGCGTTTAAGCACCGATGTGTACACCAAATCGAATTCTAAACCTTCTTGCTTCAACAGATTGCCTGCTGCACGAGCTTCCTCTCGACCTTTAGAACTAAGATCGACATCCACCCAACCGGTAAATCGATTCTCTTTATTCCATTGACTTTCACCATGCCGAAGAACAACTAAACGCATAAATTTCTCACTTTTACTTTTGAATAACAATCGGCCGAATGGAATCGGCACCAAGCACCCGTTGACTTTGCAAACGAAAATGAAGCTCAAGGTCAGGCTTGGACTTGGCAATAAACCCCCCAGCGACCTTGGGTGGCTTTATGCCAAAATCCGCAAATCTCACTTGCACCATACCGTTCACTTCTGCGTTTTCCGATTTTTCGCTATAGCGCGTGACCATCTTCAGAGGAAACGAATTTTTACCAATAATCAATTCACCCTCAAGATCGAACTGATCTTTAGCGAACAAACGGCGCCATTCCTCAGCCGTCAAAGCTTTCGACCTAAAGGTGAGTTCGGGCCGTTCATCTGACTTCAGAATGACCATAACATCTTTATCACGCTCAGCTTCACCACTGCGAAAGCTTCGCACGGGAACATTGACCTCAATGTGATAAAGCCCTCCCACTTCAGGCAAAACTTGTGCGGAGATGTCACAATTTTTGCCAATAACTATTCGGTCACTCAGAAAAAAAACCGTCTTTTGAACTTTATAAGCTACACAGTGGGCACCTTCTGAAAAAATCTCAGCCCAAACACCTGATCCCGCGACAAACAAAATCATCAATATCAGATTACGGAGTTGCACTGGCCATACCCTCCTTTTTGGCTTTTAATTCCGCATCACAGATTTCTAGCTTTTCTTCATATTCAGTTTGGCGCTTAAGCAAAGTTTTGCGGTAACTCTGAAAGCGATTAAGCCGGTCTTTTAAAAACTCTTCGCTGACACTAACGATTTTATCTTTTTCGTCAATACCGATGGTGAAATTGTCTTCTTTTTCTGTCACTCGCTCAATGGGTTCGGTCCACATGAGTTTACCGTTGCCCCCAAGCCGTTTGGAAACCAACTCCTCGCGACAATTTTTAAGGGCACCATAAAGACCCTTGGAACCATACTGGCGATTGCCATAAACGCGGTCCTCCAGCTCATACACAGTGTATTGCAATCTTCGCAACTCCTCATTCACCGCAATTTTTCGCTGTATGATCAAATCACCATTCCTGACGCCGACAGTCTCATCACCCAGCCCCTGCGAATGAGCCATCTCAGTTTCAATGTTTTTCGCTTGATGTGGATTGGAGCGACATCTTAGGAGAACGTTCGCCAATAAAATCAGGGCTAGAAAACACGATTTTTGCCTGATCGGTATCATTGTGCAACCTCCACAGCCCATTATTTATAACCCGCTTAACTGATAAACATTATACGAACTGTCGACGTGACTCGATCAAGCCTTCATTGACCAGTTGGCACAATCCGCAATGTCTTTTGACGTCCCAAGTCAACAGCCAACTCACAAAGACCAGGAACCTTTTTAGAAAGCTCGCAAAACAACCGTTGTAGCCATTCACTCGTATCCGCTTCTGGCTGGCTAAAAGCGGGAAACACATCACGCACTGCACTTGCAGCACAATCACGCGGTAGCAAAATGCCACTGGCCTCGTCGACGTCCCCTTGAATACTCAAATGCAAATTTCCAATTTTTTGCCCCAAGATGACTCGACCAGACTCAAATTCATAGCGACAAAAAAGTCTTTCCGTCTCGTAAACATCAAGCCAAAACCACTGCCCTTCGTTCAGTCCAGGTATGCACCTAGCCATCCACAGCGTGATGTTCTCTAAGGTCGAGGGCACTTGCGCAAATTCATCTCGGTCCGTGAAAAGGCAGCAATGATCGGTTAGGGATTTTAGCCGTTCCAAAGCCAGACCAATTTCCGGCACTTGGGTTGTGTGGGTTTTGGCTGCGAGAACCAGTCGCAGGTTGCTACCTAAACCTTCAGCCGAAGCCAAGCTACCGTAAACCTTGCGGTTCCGCTCGGAACTCCATAAGCTATTCCAGTACCGGTGAGCAACGCTCACAAAAACCATTTGAGAAAACACAAACATAGTGGCCCGGTTATGCCTTTGTAAGTGCGCCTAGCCAAGCCAATTTTCGTTAGCAAGGGAGGGGAACATGGAAAGACCTTGGTTAAAAAACTACCCAACAGGTGTAGCGCACGAAATCGATACAAACCGATATCAGTCGGTGGTGGATATTTTTGAAGAGAGTGTACAGCGCTTTCGCGAACGCGATGCCTACGTCAATATGGGAGCAAACCTCACCTACGAAGACTTGAACTATCTGTCTGCTGATTTTGCCTCTTTTTTGCAAAATGAAGCCGGCTTAAAACGCGGCGACAGGGTGGCAATTCAAATGCCAAACTTGCTGCAATATCCAATTGTACTATTTGCTGCCCTTCGCGCCGGATTGATCGTGGTCAATACAAATCCGCTATACACCGCCCGTGAAATGAAACACCAATTTCGCGACTCAGGGGCTAAAGCTATCGTAATTTTGGCCAACTCCGCCCACATGCTACAAGAAATTCTGCCCGAAACATCGATCGAAACTGTCGTCGTCACCGAAGTCGGAGATATGTTGGGCTTTCCCAAAAGCCTATTAGTGAACAGCGTCGTCAAATATGTTAAAAAAATGGTTCCCGCCTATGATCTCCCCGACGCTTACACATTTCATGAAGCTTTGGATCTAGGGGCCGAAACAAGCTTTCGGCCAGAAAAATGCAACCCCGAAGACATCGCTTTTCTGCAATATACAGGTGGCACGACGGGAGTTTCTAAAGGCGCCATGCTCACTCACCGCAACATCGTTGCCAATGTTTTGCAAATGCTAGAATGGATTAAGCCCAAACTCGAAGAAGGAAAAGAAACTGCTATTTTAGCTCTACCGATGTACCATATTTTTTCTCTCACCGTGAATGGCTTTGGTCTTTTCTCATATGGTGGAACCAATTTAATGATCACCAATCCCCGTGACATTCCGGGATTCATAAAGACTCTGCGCAAAACACCCTTTACCGTCTTCCCCGGCCTAAATACTCTTTACAACGCCTTGATGAATCACCCGGACTTTAACAAAGTCGATTGGACGCAACTAAAGATCGGAGTCGCCGGAGGAATGGCTCTCCAGAAGACTGTGGCCGAACGCTGGATGAAAGCCACTAATTCTCTTTTGGTTGAAGGCTACGGATTAACAGAGACCTCGCCCGTCGCTTGCTGCAACCCCATCGATGGTAATGATCGTGTTGGCTACATTGGAGTTCCGCTTCCCTCTACTGAGGTTGAATTGCGCTCCGATGAAGGCCACGTCGTAAAGACGGGCGACTCTGGCGAAATCTGCGTGCGCGGTCCTCAGGTCATGAAGGGGTACTGGCAAAGACCTGACGAAACCGCCAAAATCCTTAGTGACGACGGATGGCTCAAAACTGGGGATATAGGTGTTATGGATAACGATGGCTTTATCAAAATCGTTGATCGCAAGAAGGACATGATTCTGGTCTCAGGATTCAATGTTTTTCCTAATGAAATCGAAGAGGTGGTCATGATGAATGAGAAAGTTTTGGAAGTGGCTGCCGTCGGAGTTCCAGACCCTCACTCCAACGAGGCTGTAAAGATTTTTGTAGTCGCCAAGGATCCCTCTCTCAGCAAAGAAGAAATTCTCGAACATTGTAAGCGAAACCTTACATCTTACAAAATGCCAAAGCACATTGAATTTCGTAAGGAATTGCCCAAGACCAATGTGGGTAAGATTTTACGGCGTGAGTTGCGCGATAACGCGAGCTAAAACCGAGCACCTTGCCGTGCGCTACATCGTCTTGAGATAAATTTTTATATTCGCTAAGCCTCCCCCTTTCAATTTTAAGTCCTAAAAGGACTTAAAAGGAGGGGGAGATTGTAATGAAAAAAACGCTATCGATTTTTATTTTTACCTTTTGCGCAGTTCAAGCCCAAGCCACCACCACGCCTGCAATGACCGCCGTGCATGAAACCGTAGCAAAACTCTTGCAGATCGCCACAATTCCGCATGATGGACAACGTGTTCGCGGCCTATGTGCCCTGACGCTTGAACGCGTCGATCACGCGTCGATCGGCAACGAACTTCTGGGGCGGCAATTTGCAAATTTACAAAGAGATGGCCAAGGCATAGACCAATTCATGGCTGTGGTTCCATCCATCATAGTGAATGAGTTTTTCCAAACGCTTAAGGGTCTAGGGACACAATTTGAGGTGCTAGGAGAAACACCTAAAGGAAGTTCGAAAGTTGGTGTGCGTGTGCGCGTCCGTCATCTCGATCTGACGATCTCAGTCAACCGGATGTCATTTAAAGTACTCGACGTGGAGTGGCGCAACGTGAGCCTCATCGGCAAAAAGAAGTTTGAGTTTCAACGCGATCTCATGGCCTATTGGAATCAGGATAGGCAAAACTCTCTGCCCGTCACCCGCTTGGTCGAGCAACTGATGAATTCCAAAATGGTTCGCTGCAATTAATAGCGACACCTTGAGGGACCCACTTGCCAAAAACAGCGGGTCCTTTTACGGTGAGCTATGGAACAACTCGATCACAGCCCCGCCAAAAAAGCTCTGCAAATTAACCTGGATGACTCGATTTATGGGACCTTCGCTGAAATTGGCGCTGGACAAGAAGTCGCACGCCACTTTTTTCAGGCGGGCCGAGCCTCGCACACGATCGCCAAAAGCATCTCCGCCTATGATATGACCTTTAGCGACGAAATTTACGGCAAAGAAAGTCGCTATGTTTGTGAATCTCGGCTACTCAAAATGCTCGACCATGAATTTTCTCTTCTGCAAGAGCGACTGCGCGATAAGCGTGGCCCCAACACGCGTTTCTTCGCGTTGGCCAATACCGTCGCCACGGGTTCTCAGGCCGACCTAAATATCAAGTCTCACGGTTGGATGGGTATCCGCTTTCAACTGCGGCCTGACGGACCGGCAAATGATATCATCATGCACATTCGATTTTGGGATCGGTTTCGCTTGCAGCAGCAAGAAGCTCTTGGAACTTTGGGAGTCAATCTGATCCATATGGCTTTTTACCCTCCCGAGCGACCCGAGGCCCGAATATCCGCCCTGATAGAAAGTTTGAGCACTAAGCGAATTGAAGTGAATATGATTCGTTTCTCCGGTCCGGATCTACAACACCTCGACAATCGCTTATTGAATCTCGCGCTGGTCAAACAAAAACTGACCGATGCGGTTTTGTTTGGCACTGACGGCGACGTCTTACACGTCGGTGACGCACTTTTTCGCCAACCCGTGTTGGCGCAAAGAGGTACTTTTAGACCAATTACCAATTGGAACTTAGAAGTTCTGCAAAAGGTGACAAATCAATTTGAGCGCCACCCTTTGGTTCACGGCCTAAAGCCAAAAGTGCTTTGTGAACTGACGATGAACGGTTTGGCCCTCGAAGACGGGCATATCGATGATGAGGACTTCCTGCATAGAGTGGACACGCTTTCAGCGTTAGGACAAGAGGTTCTAGTCACTGATTTCGAACTATTTTACCAACTGAAGTTCTTTTTACGTCAATACACTGATCAGGCCATCGGCATCGTGATTGGAGCCGCGCTATTACCCAAATTGTTCGACGACAGATTTTATTCCAGCCTATCTGGCGGAATACTTGAAGGTATGAGTCGACTTTTTGACGAGCACACGCGGGTTTTTGTTTACCCACACAAAGAAGCCCAGGTTTGCCAGACATCGCAGTCCTTCTTTCCGGCTCAAAAACTTTTACACCTGTACAAATATCTTACCGAAAATGGACTTATCACCGACATTCTAAAGTGCGAGGATGTCGATACATCCATCCCCTGCTCTAATGTTCATGACCTTTTGGTAAAGGGAGATGCTAAGTGGAAAACCTTGGTACCTCCCATCGTACGTGAGCTGATTGAGTCCAGGCAACTCTTTGGTTACCGTCCCTGAGGTTGAGCGCGTAACCAGTGAGCTAAACCTGCGACCATCTGCCCACTGCCACCGCTTTCCAACCAAGCCCCGTCGGCCGCATCCTTCCAAGCATAAATATCAAAATGAGCCCACGGGACATCACGAACAAACCTCTCTAAAAATAAGGCCGCAGTCACTGCTCCGCCAAATCCATCCACCGCATTTACAAAATCCGCAAAAGGAGAGTTCATCGAGTTGCGATACTTTTGGATCAATGGCATTGGCCAAGCAAAATCTCCAGCCTTTTGGCATGCAGAGGACAGCGCACCCGCCAACTTAATATCATTACAAAATAATCCAGCCACGTGCGAACCAAGAGCCACTTTTATGGTGCCCGTGAGAGTAGCAATATCAACCACACATCGCGGTTTACTCCTATTGGTGACAGCCACGTCGAGCGCGTCGGCTAAAACCAAAC
>JAYQON010000002.1:0-100365 GCA_038144835.1 Bdellovibrionales bacterium | reverse complement strand
TTACTAGACGCATTTTCTGCTCAAAAAATTCAGCCTTGATTTTTATCTGTCCCGCAGGATCCTTTCCTATCCACTCACGCTCCTCAGGCATTTCCAAGCCATGGTCAACCGCATTGCGAAAGGCATGCACCATAGTTGCAAAGATTTTTTCATGTGGTTCGGGAAAAATACGCAAATCTCCACCTTCGATCAGTAAGGGTCTGACCTTTTTGCCGAGCCTCTCAGCCACATTCTGAATTAGGCCATCGAAATATGTCAGTCGACTCTGCAGAGAGACCTTAAAAAACAAATCCTGATATCTGCTCTTCAATCGCGCATCAATGCCGGCATCGGATAGCTCTTGATAAAAACCTCGCAAGGTCTCATAGGTAACTTCCACCTGTCGTCCTTTTTTTAGATCTGACAGTGAAAAGATATTCTCATTGGCGGACAAAAATTCCTCGTAGCGACCTTTCATGTCCAACAAGGCCTGTAAGTAAACTTGCTGAACCTCTCCCGGTATTGCCTCTGAACTTTTGTAGTCCTCAATACACTCCTGGCATGAGCGTGCATCCAGGCGAAGTTGTCGCATTGAAAAAGCCCCCGCCTCTCCCTCAAGCGTGTGCAGTATTCTAAAGCTTTCGTTTAATTCACTACTCAAAAGCGGGTGTTTAGCCAGAGAAAGTAACTTTACCATGGTCTGCCTGATCGACGCCAAAAATAGCAGAAACTGCTCTTTATTCTTCGTGTATTTGAGGATCATGGCGCCGAATTGGCGCTCAATTTCTAACTTTTGCTGAGCCTCATGTTCCGCCGTTTTGTCAGTTGCAACTACAACCACTTCAGAAATGGAGTTCCCGTCCGCACGAATGGGATAGAATTCCAAAGTTATATGTCGTCCCTTGGAATGAGGATAAATCTCAGGTCCAAGAGCTCTCAGATCATCAAACGGCAATACTTCGTTGAACAGGGTCTCAGTCCATTGATGAAACTGAGGCCGATGATGCTCCTCGATGGCCAAAATCTGCCACGCTGGCTCGCCCGAGGGTACCTTTTCTAATATCGTCTCGCATGCGCGCGTGTAAATGGGCCCGCATTCTCCCTTCTTATTGAAGGTAAAAAATCCCTGACCTAAAGAATTTAAAATCGCATTCAAAGATTGATTTACCGAGCGTAGTTCTGCAGTTCTGGCCTCGACCAATTTTTCTAAATTGCGAGCATATTCCTCTTTTTGTGCGAGTTCGGAACGAAATTTTGTATAGAGCGCCTCTTCCAAACTCACATCGCGAAAAAAAACTAACCAGTGCTCACCATTTAAGGGACGTATCGCCAGCTGAAGTTTTCCCTTTCGGTCACCCTTAATTAAGTTGAATTCGGTTTCTATGAAGGGCGTTGGCTCGCGACGACCCAACGAGGCTTCAGTGAACGGAAAGATATTGTTCTCTCGTATTTCAACAAAATCGCTCAGAACCGCCTTATTGACCAGCCTGCGGATAGACGATTGAAAAAACGCTGCTCCCGCATCGTTGCAATACACGACCCTGCCATCACCGTCGATGACAAATGCCGAATCCAGAATAGAGTCAAAAACGCTATAATCAACCATTTAAAAACTTGAAGTACTTTGCCTCTATGACGTCCATTTCCATAGCCTCACCTGAGTCATCTTTAACCTCGTTTGGAGGAAAAAGTTCACTCCCGTCAAACTCTTTTCCATGCTCGAATAAAACCATTTTTTCATTCCCGGATTCTTCAGCAAAATAGGGGACATAAAAGCTCAATATTTTTGTTTGGTCTGGCAAGAAGCCGGCAACCATATTAATCTGGTCGACAATAATTTTTGGACATCTACGAACGGCAAAGGCAATGCCATTCGGGAAACTTTTGGTCCACTTGATCCATTCGCGAATGCCTACCGAATTAATCGCGGTAACCTCATTCAGATCGAAAATTACAGAAGTTGATCCTGCCAAATCTTGAGGGCTGAAAGTTGCATCTTCATCAATTTGACCTTTTATCTCGAAAACTAAATTGGCTGCCTCATTTTTTTTATTAATAGAAAAACTCATATATCCTCCTCAACGTTGAATCCAATGCAAATGTTTAGGGAGCAGCGACCTTTTTCGGTATCCGATGCCCAAGGGCATTACACAGCACAGCTGGGTCAGCCGACCAGGCAATACTCCAAAATAAAAGCTGGCCCCTAAGTCGAATATAATATAACTGCCGATGCCTGCGCCGCCAGGGCCAAAATTGATTACAGCAGCGGGGCCCTTGTCATAAGTGGTTTTAATTTTTTTTAGGTATGAACTAAGGTCTAGGCTACCAAACGGATCTCTACACCCTATAACCAGGCGAGTTTCATCTTTGCCTATAAATATCCGACTGAATTTCCCAGATTCATAAATAATTTCCATTTCTGTACGGCTAACACCAGGATTGAACTGGTTGCTAGGATCAATGAAAGGGGCATTGAATATGGCATTTGTGAAAAGTTCGTCACAAACGGAAATGGCATCTTCTATTATTGATTGATTAAGACCTTGGCTCTCCATGACTTGGACGAAGTGTTTCAATATCTCTAATTTTTGTGAGGAGGAATTGAAACTTTGGTCACTTAGAACAAGCGTAGCTTCAGAGTTTTTCCCAACATTCTGAGGGCATAAGATGCTTGAGAGAGGAAATTCAAAAAAACTTTTTGAATTTTCAATCAGGAGTCGAGAAGACAAAAGTTCTTTTTCAAATTCAAAGCCCTGCCGCTGGCAAATGTTCAAAAAGCCCTTTTCTGCTGCATAAGTAAGGAGCTCCGCAGGAGCAAAATTATCGCAAATGGCAATCTGATGTTCCTGTGCGCGAAGATCACATTTCACGCGATCAACATGCACCTCCTCAATTTGGCTAGTGGCAAGCTTCTTAGCTTTTGTCATGCAACCTTCTTCTCGAACTCACACATGACCATCGTTACATCATCAATAAGTTGGGAGCCCTGGCGATAGTCATTCACACGCTGGAGGAGTTGGTCGAGCTTTTTTTGGCTCTCAGGTCCGACATTTGCTGAATCGATTAGGGATTTGATGAAATTCCGTTCACCCCATTTTTTGCCCTTGGGATCCTCAACGTCCATTATTCCGTCGGTATAGAAAAAGATAAGATCCCCTGGTTCAAACGCAATCGTGGTTTCTGCGTAGGAAAAATCCTTTTTGTCTCCAAGACGAGGTCCATTGACCTCATTCAAAGGAATTAAGTCTTTTTTTGAAAACAAGGCCCCTTTTCGGCGCAAAAGAAAGGGCGGATCATGACTTGCTGATGCATAGGTGAAGCGACGCTCTTCAAGGTCAATGGCCGCGATAAAAAATGTCATCATGATCTGACCTTTTGAGGTCTGATTGATGGCTCGATTCATTATCGTAAGAGCCGAAGCCGGCGAAATTCCCGGCATGGATTCAATTACGGCAGCAGCAGAGCGTGCCGCACTTGTGATCAAAGCGGCTGGCGCCCCATGGCCTGTAGCATCCCCTACCCAGAGAAAAATTTTATTTCCCAAACGTGAATAATTCCACCAGTCTCCGCCACATTCGCTGGCTGGCTCGAAATGACCACAAATCTTGAGTGGCCCAAACTCGGCTTGCGCGGCTGGAAACAGTGTTTCTTGGACTGTTTTAACGGTCGAGAGTTCGTTTTCCATCCGAGCTTTTTCGGCTGTTTCTCTCATCAGCCGCGACACTTCGCCGGCCATGAAGTTGAAACTTTCAGCCAAGCCCCCCACCTCATCTTTTGAACGTGCTTTGACTCTTACATCAAATTTACCAGTCGCGATCTTATTTGTGGCCTCAAACAACTCTCGCAAAGTTGAAGTGAGCTGGTTCGAAGCAAACAGACTTATTAAAAGAGTGCTCGCGATCAGCGCAACGAAGAAGAGAAATGACTTGGCAATTAACACTTCCACAGCTTTGAAAGCTTTAGCGCGATCTACCTTTGAGATGACCACTAAGTCGCCGAGACCAACAAAAGAATACGAAATGAGATAATTTTTGCCATCTGACAGCTTCATATCGGCAGTACGGTCTGTTGCTCGCGAGCTGAGAACATTCTTTAGCTGAGCTAAATCGGCGTCCGCAATATCTGTGCCGCCTATGGCTGTTAAACCGCTGCGAGTAAGCACGAAGCTCGAATACAAACGAGCGTCTTCAAAGGCGTTCATCAAATCGTCAGCCTGGTAAAGCACAACCAAAATTATATGATTTTTTTCTTCACGCTCTCCCAAACGGAACGAGGCGCGCACCACTCCCGGAATGTCTGCATACTCGCCGACAAACGCACCCTGACGAGCTGCCTCTTCGCGCATCAACTGCAGATTTCTGCCGTCAGCAACGAATTTCTGCAGCGACGACTGATCTTTCACTAACTGTGCTAGTTTTGCATACTCCCCCGAATCTTGACGACGATATAAAATCAGAGCATGCATGCGTATATTTTTTTGAAAAAGCTCTTTTGTTGTCTCAGGAAAATCACTGGAATTAAAGTCAAAGGCATCCACAAGGGCCCTAACATTCGCATAGACCGATTGTAGCTCCATCCGCATCTGCGTAGCTAAGGAACGTGAAACGGTGGCACTTGAATCGAAAACATAGGCTTTCTTATCGGCCTTAAACAGATCTGTTGCTATGAAAAGATATAAACCTAAGCTGATCAATGGCAATGTGATCAACAAAAGCAGCAATTTATATCTCAAGGAAAATCGAATTCGAAAACCCTGCATGCCCTATCTATCGGTCAGGCAGAGGCATTCTCATTAGTTATATCATAACGTTAGCAGCAAACTGAGCCAATGTCTTAGGACCAAAGCAGACGTCCAGTGGCCAAAATGTCTTCATCACAGGAAACACATCTGAAATCTCTGAGCCTGAGAGCTTGATCAAGTCTGGGAATAGTTAGACCCGAAGTCCAGCTCTGCCCTGCTCCTATGAGACTAGGGGCCATGAACAGGTACAGTCGATCGACTAAGTGCGAGCTTAAGAAGGTAGACGCCGTAAATGGACCTGCTTCAATCATCACCGAAAAAATACCGGCCTTCATCAATAAGGCCAAAACAGCGCTAAGATCAAATTTATCATCGTTCATCGGCACAAACCGCGCAACAACACCATCGCGAGCATCAGTCACATCAACACCTGTAATCCAAAGTATATCTTCCGGAGAGCGCACCTGAAGCAAAGGTCGATCACGAAACTGCAAACTACCGGAAGGGTCAAGAATCACTAGCTTTTGTTTTTTATTGATAAAGCGAAGATCCCTTGAATTTAATCTCGGGTTATCTTTTTGAATCGTGCCTAAACCAGTTAAAACTGCATCATGGTAGCCTCGCAATAGCTGAACTTGCTTACGCGCAGCCGACCCCGTAATCCATTGGCTCGTGCCGTCCGCTAATGCCACCTGACCGTCTAATGACGAGGCAATCTTAAGACTCACAAATGGACGTCGTTGACGCATATTCAGTAAAAAAATCTCCGCCAACTCTTCTAGCTCTGACTGCATTTCGCCTAACAGCTGAACTTGCTTGCCGGCTTCACGCAGAATGCGCGCCCCCTGACCTGACACTAAGGGGTTAGGGTCCTCTATGCCATAGGTCACAGAAGCTATAGGTAATGTGGCAAGATGACGAGCACACGAACCTGTGCGTCCCTTATGAGCACATGGCTCAAGAGTCACAAAAACATGTGCTCCAACGAGTAGCGCTGGATCATGAACTGCCTTTAATGCATTGATTTCGGCATGAGCATCCCCGACACGCTCGTGATACCCCTTAGCCAGAAAATGATAATCTCGACTCAGGATTACACAACCGACAAGAGGATTGGGCGAAACAAACCCTGAGCCCTTTTTCCCCTCTTCGATGGCCAAAGCCATCGCTTCTTGGGGCGTCAATTTCACGTCTTTTAACCTTTCCAGGACTGCCAGTAATTTTTCAATTCCACGGCATCCATGCCTTTATCCACATACAGAGGCCAACGAGAGTCAACCATGACTGCGACTTCATTCGTCTCAGTTTTATTATCAATGGACTTAATGGCCTTGGGGTGAGGGCCATGAGGAAACCCCATAGGGTGTAAGCTCATCATTCCTGCGTGAAGATTGTCGCGCGAGAAAAAATCACCCGCGTGGTAAAACAGAACTTCATCGTAGTCTATGTTTTGATGGTAAAAGGGAACCTTCAAAGCGTCTTTGTCACTTTCCAACGGTCTGGGCAAAAAAGTGCAAATGACAAAATCACGAGCCACAAAAGTCGTGTGGGCACTGGGGGGCAAATGGGCGCGATGGCTCATTAAAGGCATCATGTTATCAATATGCAAAGTGTAGGGATAGAGATCACCCTTCCACCCTAAAGTATCATAGTAATGGGAATCATATTCAAAACGAGTAATTTCATTCAAGCGCTTAACGGCGATTTGTGTGACTTTGCCCCCCATTTCTTTAACCCGAGTATGCTGGGCTTCAAGATCGGGTTTAGAAATCGTCGCCGGATCATAAATGGCATGCTTTCCCACTAAACCACGATCAGGCTCTTCATAATGGCTTGATAAATTTTCAACTACAAAAAAAACGGATCGTTCTTTAGGAATCAAAGAATGAGTGAGGCACTTAGGCACGACTATGTATTCGCCTTTTCGATAATTCAAAAGACCGTACTCACTCCACAATTCACCGGATCCCTGATGACAAAAATACAACAGATCGCCATCACCATTGCGAAAGGCCCTTTGACCATGTTCAGGTTTCGAATCTAAACACAACCAAGACACCGTCAATTGGGCGTTATACAATAACCTCTGCCATCCCTCAGCTTGACTCATTTTAACCAGATCAAACATTTGTGGCCGCAAAGGACCTTCGATCTTTGTCCAACGTGTGCTTGGTTTTTGTTTGATCAGATGAGATACGGGGCCGAAAAATCCTTTTAATCCCTGCTCTTCCTCATAGGCACCCTCGGGAATACCCTTGTGTGCTTGGCGGGTATACTGACCTTGGTAGTACATATGCATTTTACAAATATCCCCTGCGCTTTTGATCCCGCTCAATGGCGTCGAATAGGGCTTGAAAATTACCTTCCCCAAAACCCTGGTGACCTCGACGACAGATAATTTCAAAGAATATTGGGCCTATCAGATTTTGCGTGAAAATTTGCAAAAGGTAACCGCTGTGGTCGCCATCCACCAAAATACCATGGCCCTTGAGCACGCTAAGGTCTTCCTTAACGTTAGGCACGCGCCCAGGCACAGCCTCGTAATACGTTTCGGGTGGAGCTTCCAAAAAGCGAATCCCTGCATCACCCAAGCCCTTAACACTGTTCACAATATCGCCGGTCAGAAGAGCTAAATGCTGAATTCCTGAGCCACGGTATTCATCCAGATATTCTTGGATTTGTGACTTCCCTTCAGTGGGTTCATTGATAGGAATGGTGATCTTCTTACACGGTGAACGCATAACTTTGGAAGTCAGCCCGGTCGCCTCACCACGGATATCAAACTTACGAACTTCGTGAAAATTGAAAATCTGCCGGTAAAAATCGCACCACTTATCCATCTCGCCCTTAGGGACGTTGTTAGTCAGATGGTCAATCACCGTCAATCCTCGTCCCTTGGGCATTAACTCAGGTTGGAGATAACGAAAATCATCATCGAAGTGGACCGGGGCCCGATAACGGTCAACAAAATAAATGGCTGAATCGCCAATCCCATAAATGGCAGGAAAACTGTGGCTTGCACCTTCACCTTTACTCTCGATGGGGCGAGCGCCACGTTGAACTGCTAGATCAAAGGCACGCTGCGCGCTCTTCACGCGAAAACCAGTTGCGCATATCGAAGGACCATGTTGCTTGGCAAACTTCGCAGCGAAGGAACCAGGCTCATTGTTGATCACAAAGTTGACTTGATTTTGCCGGTAAAGGGTCACCTGTTTGCGTTTGTGCTGACCAATTTTTTGAAATCCCAACTTGAAAAACACCTGCTCCAAGGCACTCGGCTCAGGAGTTGCGTATTCAATAAAATCTAATCCATCCAAAGCGAGAGGGTTTTCAAGCACGGCGTTCGACTCCATGATGGGCTCCATTTTGTCCTCCGGTAAACCTCTCAAAACAATCATGAATCTGACCATGTGTAAAGGCCCGTGACAAAAGCCTGTGGACAGGGCTAACTAAGTGAATCATTCAGGGAGTCATAATATGCCTCGTCAAAGCGAAATGCATTCAAGACAAGCAAACCCCGAAAATGCTGGGGTGGAAGATGTAGATCCAAAAGAGGTCTGGGATAAGCACGAACAGCTCTGTATCATTGATGTTCGCCGTCCCGATGAGTTTACCGGTGAGCTTGGCCACGTGCCGGGATCCCAACTCATTGTGTTAGACACCTTGGCTGAACGCCTTAGCGAACTGCCAAAGGACAAAACTGTGGTGTTTGTGTGTCGCAGCGGAGCACGTAGTGGCCGCGCCACTGCGTATGCAAAACAAAATGGGTTCGCCAGCGTCTTCAATATGAAGGGTGGCATGATTTTATGGAATCAAATGGACCTTAAAACTGAAGGTCGAAACGAGGGTTAATGGGAAAGGTTTTTGTTAATCGCACTTTAAATCTGAAGCGCATTCGTTATCTTGGGTTCGATATGGACCACACCCTGGTCCGCTACAATAGTGCTAATTTTGAAGAGCTGACCCACAAGATGATGCTGCAAAAGCTCGTGCAAGAAAAAGGATATCCGGCTTCAGTTTTAAAGCTCCCTTTTGCCTACGATCGGGCAATTCGCGGACTGGTTATTGACAAAGAAAAAGGCAATGTACTGAAACTCAGTCGTTACTCAGCCATCCGCGTATCTTACCATGGCTTGAAGCCTATCGAATACAGAGAGCAAAGCCGGCTTTATAAATCGGTGTACATCGACTTGCGCGATAGCAACTATTTAGCCATTGATACCGCTTTTTCAATCGCCTTTGCCGGTTTGTTTATGCAGTTGGTGGATCTAAAAGACGGTTCAGAAGCAGCACATCTTCCCGATTATGTGCGCATCGCGGATGATTTAAATGCTGTGCTTGATCGAGCTCATCGCGACGGTAGTCTTAAAAACGAAGTTCGCCGCAATCTGGATCGCTACGTTGTGAAAGATCCAAGCTTAGTCACCGGACTAGAGCGCTTTCGTAAACACGGTAAGAAACTCTTTTTAGCTACAAATTCCGATTTCAATTACACCAAACTTCTACTTGATCACACCATCAATCCATTCCTTAAAGATCACAAAAGTTGGCAGGATCTTTTTGACTACACCATCACTTTGGCCGCCAAACCGCGTTTCTTTGTCGACAATCAGCGTTTTTTGAAGATTGATCCAAGTACGGGATTAATGACGAATATGGAGGATAAACTTCAACCCGGAATTTACCAGGGAGGATCGGCTAATGTTTTTACCGCTGATCTGGATGCTGACCCGGATGAAATTCTTTATATCGGAGATCATATTTACGGCGATATTTTGCGCTTAAAGAAGGACTGCGCATGGCGTACAGCTTTGGTCGTAGAAGAACTTGAAGAGGAACTCGCTAAAGAGGGTCGCTGCCAACCCATCGTCGATCAAATCAATCGCTTGATGGAACAAAAATTGCCCCTGGAAATCAAACTTGATGAGATGATCTGCGAACAAATCGAGCAAAATAGTCACGCGGGCGACGACGCTATCCGCAAGCTTCTTGCTGAAATCGCCGATATTGATAAGACCCTTTCTCCGCTGATCAAACAACAACAGCAAATCTTTAACCCTTACTGGGGAGAGGTCATGCGAGCAGGCATTGAAGAAAGTTACTTCGCATACCAAGTGGACCGATTCGCTTGCGTATATATGGCCAAGCTCAGCGACCTTATGTTGGAATCACCACGGTCATATTATCGTTCATGGCGTCGACCGCTGGCGCATGATGAGCCAATTAAGGCTGATGAATAAAGAGCAAATATTCCTTAAGGCCGTGACGTTCTAACACGGCCCAAACTTTTTCTGGATCGAGCTTTTTCTTTAAAAATTTACGGCCTGAACGGATTGCAGCGCAATGCAATCGTCGCAGAGGATTTCCCTCAGAAGACGGTTCGAGGCACTCAGTTTCAGCAAGCCTAATCTCAGACTCATCTAAACTCAGAGGCAAAGTCGATATAGAGAGCACGGGATGGCCAACCAAACGATCAAGCTTCTGGCTCAGTGACCCAGCCACAAGGTGACTCACTTCATTACTTGAGCCCAAAATGACAACCAGATGCCCGCCCTTCATGCGCTCATGGGCTAGTTCTAACAATTGCCCGGAGTTGTCGGCCTCTTCAGAGTAAGGTACCCATTCAAAGGTATTCTCCATGCCGATTTGAAAATCAGCTCTACTGGGAAAAACTACTACCTTTTCTTTATCTGCGGCGGCCGCTCGCAAAAGTCCCAACCAAACTTCTGAATTGCCCGGAACGTCACTGCTCAGGCCAAGCAAAACGACTCGTTCACTGCGAATGTTTTGGCGTAAACGCTTGTAGGTAACAATTCCGATCTGTTCTAGACGCTCGAACGATGTCGGATTCATTACTGGAATCGGCTTCGGGCGAAGACCATACCGGATAGTAAAATAAACCGTAGTCGAAACGGCGATGGCGATCAAAATCCAAATCCAACGGTGAATTTTCATAACACCCAACGGTTAACGGGTTTAACCAATAAGGTCAATGCCTTGTGTCATGGCGTGACACAGCCAACCTTCGCAAAGCAGATTTTTGTCGACCATGGACTTGATCCCCGAGAGGACAGGTACCTAATGAAGGCCAAACATTTTTCTTCCTATGCTCTTTTGGGTTCGGGGCGGCTGGCTCGCCACCTCCGGTTTTATTTAAGTTGCCTGAATCTGCCCTTTGTAAATTGGTCACGAAATGCCGACCCTGCATTTAACTCTTTCACGGAATTAGACACCGAATTGCGCTTGAGAAAGACTCTTTCCCAAGCCTCCCATGTCCTTGTGGCCACAAAAGACCAAGCCATCAACGAGTTGGTTCAAAAATGTTTGCCTGGCCAGACCATTGTGCACTTTTCAGGGGCTCTACAAATCAATAGCGCATTCAGTGCACACCCTTTGATGACTTTTGGAGACCGAATAGAATCGCTTGAGTGGTACAAAAGCATTCCTTTCATAATTGATGTCGGGCAAGATTTTGCTGACTTACTACCCGGTCTGGTCAACCCGCATTACGCTTTAGCCCCCCATCTACGGCCACTCTACCACAGCCTATGCTCTCTGGCTGGCAACTCCACTTTTTTACTTTGGCAACGCATTGGTGATGAATTTGAGCAGTCTCTAAATTTACCGCGTGAATTGCTATCGCCCTTTCTCCACCAAGTAGTAACTAACTCCCGAGTCAATCATCCCTCGGCACTCACCGGCCCTTTAGCTCGCGGCGACTGGCAAGTGGTCCGGACGCACCTTGAGGCGCTTGCGAAAGTCAGCGACTTGCACAAAGCCTACAATGCCTATTTAGAACTGGCAGCTCACTTTGGACTCAAACCCCCGGAGGGCTCTTTATGAATATCCTCGAACTCCGTGCCGCTAAAAAACGTGGACATAAGTTAACCATGGTCACCTGTTATGATGCTTGGTCCGCAAAAATACTCAATGAATCACCCATCGATATACTTTTAGTTGGCGACTCAGCCGCCATGGTGATGCATGGATTCGAAGATACAATTCCCGCAACCATAGAAATGCTTGTCACTCACGTGGCTGCCACCCATCGAGGAGCCCCCAAAAAATTTATCGTTGCTGATTTACCGTTTCTTTCATTTCGAGGGAGTTTAGATACTAATATCTTAGGAGTTCGCCGGCTTATGCAAGCTGGCGCTCAAGCCGTAAAGCTTGAGGGCTTTAATGGCAATGCTGAATTTATCAAGCACCTTACCTCTTCGGGCATTCCTGTGATGGGTCACTTGGGTCTGACGCCTCAATTTGTTCATGCCTTGGGCGGTTATCGCGTGCAGGGACGTGGTGATGAAAGTAGACAACGCCTTTTCGAAGATTCGCTTGGTCTCGCAGCCGCAGGATGTTTCGCTCTTGTTCTTGAATGCGTACCTGGGGAGCTTGCCGCCGAAATCTCCCGCCGCCTGGAAATTCCCGTAATTGGAATAGGTGCCGGTGTTCACTGCGACGGACAAGTTTTAGTACTCCAAGATCTTTTGGGTTTCAACACAGGTTTCAGGGCCAAGTTTGTTCGCCGCTACATGGACGGTGCCTCACTTATTCAATCGGCCCTTGAGAGCTTTCACGCAGATGTCATCGCGGGTCAATTCCCATCACCTCAGGAGACTTACGAGTGAAAGTTGTAAAAACTGTAGCTGAAATGAAGACCTTATCGTTGGCTGAAATTGGTTTTGTCCCTACCATGGGAGCTTTGCACGCGGGCCACTTGCATCTGGTGAGAACGGCCAAAAACTTATGTCGATCGGTGGTCGTTAGTATTTTTGTCAACCCAACCCAATTCAATGATCCGAGTGATCTTGATGCATATCCTCGCCCCTTGGCGCACGATTTACAGCTGTTGGAGGCGGAAGGCGTGAAGGCCGTTTTTCTTCCTGATCCACACGAGATCTACTCCGATGGTTACCGGTTCAAAGTTTTAGAAACCCAAGACTCCCAAGTCCTTTGCGGACCAAAGCGCCAAGGACATTTTGAGGGAGTGCTCGCGGTGGTGCTAAAACTCTTAAATATAGTTCAACCCACACATGCCTTTTTTGGCGAAAAAGATTTTCAACAGTTGCAGCTCATAAAGAATATGGTTCGGGCGTTTTTTTTGCCCGTTGAAATTATCGCTTGCCCGACGGTTCGCGAGCCCGATGGCCTAGCATTAAGTTCAAGAAATATTCGTCTTACAATTGCCGAGCGAGACTTGGCACCCAGCCTCTTTCGAATTCTCAAATCTGCCCACAACTGCGAGAGTGCTCAGCTTGAGCTTACGCAACTTGGATTCAAGGTCGAATATGTGGAGGAACATTGGGGTCGTCGGTTTGTCGCCGCCTATTTAGGAAATGTGAGGTTAATCGACAATGTCGAACTCTAAAATTCTTTTTTTGATGTCGGGATCAATCGCGGCTTTCAAGGCATGCCAAGTGATTTCAAAGCTTGTCCACGATGGCAATGAGGTCCAAGTCGTGACTACCCCAGCTCTTAAGGAGTTCATCGGCAATGCCACGCTCGAGGGTTTAACTGGAAAAAAAGTGCTTAGTCATATTTTTGATTCTAACCACGCAATGGATCACATTCACCTCACTCGTTGGGCTGATCTGGCACTCGTCTGCCCTGCCAGCGCTTCAACTTTAGCTCGCATTGCTTCGGGCTTCGCTGACGATATGGTCAGTGCCATAGCTCTGGCATGGCCCCAAAACAAACCGATGTACCTTTTCCCAGCCATGAATAGCGCTATGTGGGACGCACTTCCTACCCAAGAGAACTTACAAAAAATAAGAAAACGCGGCTTTCATGTCGCAGAGACCGATCAAGGTCTCTTGGCCTGTGGAGAAACAGGCTGGGGTCGGCTACTGGAACCAGAAAAAATCTTGCAACAAATCAAAATTTTAAAGTCGCACTCAAAATACGGCGAATCAGATCCCTCGCTCAGCTGCACTAAAGAGATTCTCGTGACGGCAGGTGCCACCCGAGAACCAATTGATGGTGTCCGCTTTATATCTAACGTTAGTACAGGGAAAACGGGCAGCGAATTGGCGAAAGCATTCGCTAAGCAGGGTTGGTCGGTCACCTATATGCACGGTCAAGGAGCGTTTCCAGCAGATGCTCCAGTCCGACCTATTGAGTTTTCAAGTTTCTCAGATCTTGAAGAAAAACTTCAGTGCGAACTTGCCGGCAGAAATTTCTCAGCAGTCATCCACTGCGCCGCCGTTAGCGACTACTCTCTGGCAGAAATTCGCAAAAATGGCCAATCGTTAAAACCTGAAACACAATCTAAACTGCCCAGCGATCACAACCTTGAGTTACGCTTGAAGCTCAACCCTAAATTGTTACCGCAACTAAAAGGTTTATCGCGCAACCCTCATATCAAGGTTGTTGGCTTTAAACTCACCTTGAACGCCACAGAAAGTGAGACTCTCTCCGCCGCCCAAAAAATTTGGGACGAGCGGGTTGACGCTATAGTTGCCAACGACTGGTCTCAGGTGACGGCTGACCGACAAAAACATCCTTGCCGACTGCTCACACGATCTTGCCTCCCACAAGCATTCACCACCGTAGGAGAGTTGGCAGACGCATTAATCACTTTTTTAGATAAGGAGTAGAGTTGTGATTCTTTGTCTTGATGTAGGCAACACACAAATTTATGGTGGCATTTTTACTGATCATGAACTGAAGTTGCGCTTTCGACGCACGAGTCGCGCAGGGGCAAGTAGCGATGAAATTGGTATTTTTCTGCGCTCAGTTTTGCGCGAAAACGACTTTGACCCTCGTGCCGTCAAGCAAATCGCCATCTGCACGGTTGTGCCTGAAGTTTTACATTCACTCAAAAACGCTTGCATGAAGTACTTCCAAATTAACCCTTTTGTCCTTCAGGCCGGGGTAAAGACAGGCTTGAAGGTGCGCTACAAAAATCCTCTGGAAGTAGGATCTGACCGAATCGCAAACGCTATTGCAGGCACCCATCTTTATCCCCACCAAAATCTACTCATCATAGATTTTGGTACGGCAACCACCTACTGTGCGGTGAGTGCAGATAGAGATTATTTGGGCGGCGCAATCACCGCAGGTTTAAAAATATCCATGGAAGCACTGGAATCGAGGACTTCTCGTTTACCTGCGGTAGAAATTTTGCAGCCGGAAGCTTGTCTTACAAAGACCACAGTAGAAAGCATTCAATCCGGGTTGTATTGGGGAACTATCGGCCAAGTTAAAGAAATTAGCGCGCGAATATCCATAGAGGCTTTTGCCGGTACTCCACCAAAAGTTATTGGTACAGGAGGATTTGCGTCTCTTTTCAAAGGTGCGCAGATCTTTGACGAAGAAAATCCCGACTTAGTTTTACACGGATTACATATTGCCCTTCAACTCAATGCCTAAAGGAGTGTTTCTATGCGCATCACTATGTTGAAATCAAAAATCCATCGAGCTACCGTAACTGACGCTAATCTGAACTATGAAGGTTCAATTTCAATTGATCCAAAGCTTTGCGAAGCCGCTCGTTTATTACCCTTTGAACGCGTCGAAATATATAATTGTAACAACGGTGAGCGGTTCGCCACGTATGTAATTTACGGAAAAGAGGGTGAAGTCTGCCTGAATGGAGCAGCCGCGCGTAAGGTTCATGCTGGCGATTTGGTCATTATTGCAGCCTATGCTGAGTTCGATCAGGAGGAAGCTTTTACACATAAACCACAGTTAATTATGGTAGGACCCGACAATTCCGTGAAGTAAAGAGAACCGCTCAGAACGAAGTCACATACATTCAGTTTTGCAAACGCGAGACTAACGAATTTTTTTAAGGCCTATACATTTTTTTTCAGCGGTATGCCCTGCAGACATACTTTTGAGCCTGAGATCTTCAAAAGAGTAACTCACTGGATGAAGCGCCCCATTGACCAGAGCAAAGCGTACACTGAGAGTTTCATCCGGCGTTGGTATTTTGAAATTGTAACCCGATTGAAGAGTTGACTGAGCCGTCTCCGAACGCCAAGCATTCATTGTAACTTGACCGGGAGAAGATGGCCAAAAACCTTTAAAAACCAAAGACGAATGGATAGGAATGCGAAATTTGACCTCCGCTCCTTCGAAATCAACCATTAAACTGCAGTTGGCCGAAAAAAGGTGATCGGTTTCGTAAAACCCGCCGGGAATGGAATCTACGGTTGTCTGAGAATGAGCATAACCCACGCAAAGAAGCGCAAAAAGAGTGAATAACATGAACAAAATCGCCTTCACGTAGTTCAACTGAACTCCCTACGAGGTTTACACGCACCACTCTAACCGAGTAGCAAGCCTTGGACCATGCCAAAATAATCTATATCAGTTTATCTTCTTTAGCGCTGGAATAAATTACAGCTGATGGACAGTTTTTGTCTCATCCATCGGTTAGACACAAGGTTAGACGAAACCCGAGCGTGAAGGACCCCCTTTTGCAAATTGAACAGTGATTTCGGCTTCCATTGCACGCAACTGAGAACGATATTTTTTGAAATTGGGAACCCATTGTTCCACAAGACGCCAGAAGCTGGGCGAGTGGTTCATATGTTTGAGATGGGCCAGTTCGTGAACAATCACGTAATCAATCACCTCTGGTGGCGCAGCTAAGAGCTTCCAATTGAGGCTGATTTCGCCCGACCCTGAGCAACTGCCCCATCTTGTTTTTTGCCCTCTGATCGACAATCCAACAGGGCTCAACCCTGTGCGCTGGCTCCAATAAAGAAGACGTGCCTTTAGATGCTTTTGGGCTTGGCGACGATAAAAATTGTGTACCGCTTGGGCTCGATCTTCTTCTTTTGAGCTTATTGGGGCCTTGATTTCAAAATCTCCCTTATCGATACCCACTTGGATTACGGACATCCATGTCCAAATCACTTGCACCCGGAGAGGCTCTCCCATGAACAGTAGAGTCTCTCCCGTGAGATAGCGTTTTGTCGGATGTCGCAAGCGCTGCTGGTTCAATTCATGCACGCGCTTTTTGATAAAATCGCGTGATGATCTAACAAATGCCAATATATGACGTTTTGGGCAGCTGCAATTACACGTCACCCGCAAATCATTTTCCGAGCGCACTGTTAATCGCATACTGCGCTGCCTAGGGCGGCGCCAAATTTCGAGTTGGAAACCTTCAAATTGGATGATCTCTTTCACGTTCGCTAGTATAGGGGAGCAATGGAACGGAGTTCAATGGCTCAGAAATCCGACCTTTTTTATCAGTTGACCCCTGATTTTGTTTTGAACGCTGTCGAGCGCTGTGGGTGGCGAACCACCGGCGAGTACCTGCAGCTCAACTCCTACGAAAACCGAGTGTACAGCGTGCGGGTGGAGACCCCAAAAAATACCCAGATTATTGTTAAATTTTACCGTCCTCAGCGTTGGAGCGAATCGGCGATTCGTGAAGAGCATATTTTTTTGGAAGATTGCCTTATGGCCGGTGTCAACGTGGTCGCTCCACTAAAGCAAAAAGCTGGCAGCACACTGTCGTTACATGGCGGACTTTGGTGCGCTGTCTTTCCTAAGGCCCGAGGCCGAATGCCACAAGAATTTCAACTCGATGAGCTAACCCAGCTGGGACGAGTTCTCGCCCGCTTACATAATGTCGGCGCCCTTAAGCCATCTCGCCATAGGCCTATCATTGATGCCCAAAACATAGGTCAACCCGCACTCAAAACAATTATTCCACTGGTAACTCCCTATTTGCGTGAACGCTATAAATCGGCCGCCCAGACTATTCTTGAATTTTTAGAAAAGGAGATGGATCCGCGTAAGTTTCAGAGGATTCACGGTGATTGCCATCGGGGCAATGTTTTACAAACCGACGAACCCGGAAAGCCCAAGGAGTTCTTTCTAATAGATTTCGATGATTTTGGGATGGGCTTGCCGGTTCAGGACTTCTGGATGTTGTTTCGACACGATGAAGACGACTTTAACGAAGAAATTGATGCTTTTCTGAATGGTTACACAGAGCTTAGAGAATTTGAAGAAGACCAGCTACACCTCATGGAACCTTTACGTGGGTTGCGTATCATTCACTACGCCGCCTGGATCGCCAAACGTTGGCAAGACCCCAGTTTTCCGCAGATTTTTCCTGATTTTGGTTCTGAAACCTATTGGTTTGAAGAGCTTCGACAACTTGAAAGTCTTGCGTATCGCTTAGTCTGAAAAATAGAGGCGATGCGTTATGCGGCTCATGTATAAAACCCATCTTGACTAGAAGCGCCGCATTCGCAAAAACAAATCACGGCCATCCCCATGGGATGTAACCATATTATGGCCGGGTCCCGTACAACAGCGATTCTTACGAATCCCGCCAGGTCCGGAAGGAAGCAACGGTAGTAGGGGTTCTGTGTGATACGGAGTGCCCGGTCGCTTTTTGATTGAGCCTTTCATTAAGAGGTGTCGCAGGTGTCCTACGAAGTCATCGCCCGGCGGTGGAGACCGCAAGATTTCGGCGGTTTGGTCGGCCAGGACCATGTGCGCACCACCTTGATCAATGCACTAAAAAATCAGCGGCTGCATCCGGTATTACTTTTCACCGGACCACGTGGAACTGGTAAAACTTCATCCGCCCGCATATTGGCTAAATCTTTACGCTGTCCAAACGCCAAGGATTTTATCCCTTGCAACCATTGTACGGAATGTGAAGAGATCTCTGCTGGCCGTTCTCTCGATGTCATTGAAATTGACGGGGCCAGCAACAACGGCGTCGATGCAATCCGCGAACTTCGCGATACGGTTGGTTACTTGCCTTCCTCTGGTCAGTTCAAAATTTACATTATTGATGAAGTTCATATGCTCTCTACAAGCGCATTCAACGCCTTGTTAAAAACGCTCGAGGAACCACCAGCCCACGTCTACTTTGTAATGGCAACAACAGAAGTGCATAAGATTCCAGATACGATTTTGTCCCGCTGCCAGCGCTTTGACTTTCGCCGTATTCCCACCCGCGTGATCACCCAACATTTGCAAACCATTTGCGAACGCGAGCAAGTTAAATTTGAGCACGAGGCATTGTGGACCATAGCTCGCCAAGGTGATGGCTCGATGCGCGACGCGCAAAGCCTGTTGGATCAAGTGATCAATTTTACTGATGGTGACTTACGACGTGAGTTGGTTGTTGAAACTCTCGGCCTTACTGACCGAAAACTTTTAATCGATCTGATTCAAGGTATAATGGGAGCAAATACCAGCGCCGTGATGGAAGCACTCACTCGCTTACACCAAAGTGGCAATGATCCAAAGCTTCTTCTGCTCGATCTCATGGAGCAAATCCGCAATAGCTTGATATTAAAAATTAGCGATAATTCAGCACTCGTAGATTTACCGGACTCAGAAAAGGAAGCTCTCTCTCAAGCTGCCTCCGGTCTCACACAAGAAGACTTACACCTACTTTTTGATATGGGATTGAAAGGCGCTCAAGACCTGATTCGAGCTTCTGATCCCTTAATCGTCCTTGAAATGGTCTTACTAAGAATGAGTGCCGCACCCCGGATCAGCTCCTTCACCAATGGACAGCTTCAAGTGCAGCCCGCCAAAACCCGAACATTCAACCAGGCAAACAATTCCCCTGAAGACACGGCTTCTGCCAAAAGTCAGGATTTCCCATCTCCGACTGACCCGTTAGAGCACCGCTATCGCGATCTTGTGGAACGCATAAAAGCCATTAATGGGTTGATCGGGGCTCAGTTGGAAAATTGCTTCGTTCTCAAACTAGAAGAAAAAAATCTGACCCTTGGTGTGTCTTTTAAGCACAAATTTTTATTTGATAAAATTAACCAGCCTGACTTCAAGAAAAAAGTGATCAACTACATCAATAGCTTTTGGGGTCCAGGCCATATTCTGTATATTATTTTGGGTGATCCATCGGGTGAAACAGTGACACCTAAAGCGCTCACACAGAAAATGGAAGAAGAAGGCCGTCAAAACCTCCGCAAAACCGTTGAGGCGCACCCATTGGTGCAGTCGGCTCAGAGTGTGTTTAAATCAGAAATCAAATCGATCAAGGAGATTAAACCATGAAAGGTTTTGGTGGCGGCGGTATGCAAGCTCTCATGAGACAGGCGAACCAAATGCAATCGCGCATGAAAAAAGCCCAAGAAGAGCTTGCGGCCCGTGAATTTGAAGGAACCTCTGGCGGCGGCGCGGTAAAAGTGATTGTCACGGGTGATTACAAAGTGAAGTCGGTGGATATCCAGTCGGATGTTCTCTCGTCAGGCGACAAAGATATGCTGCAAGACCTGGTGGCGGGGGCTGTCAATGAGGCTATCCGTATTGCAAAGACCACGTCTGATCAAGAAATGGCAAAGATCACCGGTGGCTTTTCGCTTCCGGGAATGTTTTAATTGTCTTTGAACAATGCTACAAAAAATTCCTTCTCTCAATCAGCTGGTGCATGAGCTCAGCCGTCTTCCAGGAATCGGCCCTAAGACGGCTCAGCGTCTCGCTTACCATCTCCTACGTTCGCCAAACGAGTATGTGCAGGCTTTGCGAGATGCTTTGAAAGCGGTCAAAGAAAAAATTCAAGAATGCCCGAGCTGTTTTGCTTTCACCGAAGAAGACGACTGCTGCCACTTCTGTAAAGACCCCATGCGTTCTAGTGAATCTATCTGTGTGGTCGAGGATCCTGCCGATATTGAACGTATTGAATCTTCAGGGGTGTTTCGCGGTCGCTATCATGTTTTGCATGGGGCCATCTCGCCCTTGGACGGGGTGAGCCCACAAGATCTCAAAATTCAGGCACTTCTGGATCGTTTAACCCCAAATTCAGACGGCATTTCTGAAGTCACCGAGGTTATTTTAGCCCTCGATGCCGATCTAGAAGGTGATACAACCGTTCTTTACTTGGCAAAAATCCTAAAAGACATGAAGATCAAGACATCCCGTATCGCTCACGGTGTTCCCATCGGCGGCGATATTGATTATATTGATTATAGAACACTTGGACGAGCTATTGAGAATCGGGTGCAGGTTTAATTAAATGTCATTCATTAATTACAATGCCAAGGAGATTCACTGCAAGATCGTTTACTACGGTCCATCACTTGGCGGTAAAACCACCAATCTCCAATGGGTTTACCAACAAACAGCTTCACCAGAGAAGTCTGAGCTGTTCAGTTTGCCGGGTGATGCCGAACGCACTCTGTTTTTTGATTTTCTTCCCTTAAATGTTGGCGATATCCGCGGCTTCAAAACTAGGTTCCATCTCTACACGGTACCTGGACAAGTTGTTTATGATGCTTCCCGCAAGCTGATATTAAAGGGTCTTGATGGAGTCGTTTTTGTGGCTGACTCACAAGCTGAGCGGATGGAAGAAAATCTACAGTCGATGGAAAACCTGAAAAAGAACCTCGAGCAGCAAGGCTACGACATTCGGGATATCCCTCTCGTTATTCAATACAATAAACGCGATCTGCCCAACGCCCTATCTGTGGCAGAACTGCGCACAGCTTTGAATAAATACAATTCTGTTGATTTCGAAGGTACTGCCTCTGAAGGTAAAGGTGTTTTTGAAAGTCTGCGAACCGTATCTAAAGCTATAATCAATGTCCTAAAAGGCGGCGAGCTTTAAGCCTCAACGTCCATGCCTTTTCAAAGTAATTGCCGTTTTTTTGTGCACCCCCCTGCCCAGGGTGATCGGTAGCTGCTATCCTTCGCTGCATGCTCAACCTGCGAGATCGAATAATCAAACTTAAAAAAGAACGAAACGCTCTGATCCTGGCTCATTATTACGAGGACGGTCAAATTCAAGATCTGGCGGATCATGTTGGCGACAGCTTGGCTCTAGCTCAATTGGGGGAGCAAACCACAAAACCCATCATTCTGTTAGCGGGCGTTGTCTTCATGGGCGAGTCTGCTAAAATCCTTTCTCCTGAAAAAATAGTTCTTGTTCCTGACATCAATGCTGGCTGTTCGCTTGTAGATCATTCACCTTATTTGCAATATCTCGAATGGCGCAGGCAATATCCCGAAGCCATCTGCGTCAGCTACGTCAACAGCTCAGCTGAGGTAAAATCGATCTCGGACGTTTGTGTGACCTCGAGCAATGCTGAGAAAATTATTCAGGCCATTCCTGAAGATCGTAAAATTCTTTTTGGCCCTGACCGCAATCTTGGCCGTTACCTTAGCAAAAAATTGAATCGCGATATGCAACTGTGGCCAGGAGCATGCGAAGTTCATATCCTTTTTTCAGCGCGCAAACTTTTTGAATTGAAGACTGAACATCCCGATGCACTCGTACTCGCTCATCCTGAGTGCGATGAAAATGTTCTCGCCTATGCGGATGTGATTGGCTCAACGTCACGTCTACTGGCGGAAGTGAGCAACACTCATTACCGAAAATTTATAGTTGCTACCGAGCCAGGAATTTTACATCAAATGCAAAAAGCTCGTCCCGATGCCTTTCTGCTTGAGGCACCAGCTCAAGGCTCTTGCGCTTGTAACCAATGTCCCTACATGAAACTCAACACATTAGAGAAGATGGAGATAAATTTAGAAAAATTGACCCCAGAGATTGCCCTTCCGCCGGTGTTGATCGAAAAAGCCCGCCACTCTTTACAACGGATGATGGCCATCACACGCGGAGAAACGGTCTCATGGCCAAAAATCTTCAACGGCTGATTTCAACCTGCCATCAAATTGACCCTAGTTTACAGTTACACACCAGCGTCAACTGGAGCGCCAGACAGCCAGGTCACCGACGGCGACTAAGAGCCGCAGCGAATAGAGCCCTTGACCTCTCTGAGAACATTGAGGATCTCAATAAAATTCCAAGACCAAAAACTTACTCATTAAGCCTATCTCACACTTTGGGTATGGGAGGTTGGGCTTCAGTCTGTCGACCGACCAGAGTTGGATTTGACATCGAAAGCTTAAAGAGAATTAGTCTTTCAGTCGTTCAGCGCATAGCCAGCCGTTCTGAGTTGGAAGAATGCCCGCAGGGCTTTCTCCTTTGGAGTGCCAAGGAAAGCTTTTTTAAAGCTTTGGAACATACGCAACCCCAGGTGTTATCCGAGGTTCGCGTTGGCCACTGGCGCGACCTGCGCCATGGACTCTATTCTTTCAGAGGGCTTCAACCCACCACTGCGACCGGTATCATATATAAAACTCGTCTTTATTTATATTCAGTTTGTTTAATAAAATAATTTGTCTCATGTTGAGACGTATCGAAGCATAACGTTCTATTGCGATAATTTCTTAGGTTACAATCAAGAAAGTGCATCCTAACCCCACAAGGAGAGCTCTTGCGATGACTGAGCTGATTCAGGCCTGTGAATCTGACCTGCGTGCTGGGCGCATTTCTAATGCTGCTGCTAAGTTGAGAACCGTGAATAGCGACCAAATCCCCAAAGAGTGGCGTCTGAAATTTGCCAACCTCTACCGTCGAGCCCGCATGGATTATCAAGCTTTGAAATTACTATGGCCAGCCATGCAACTCGACGCTCAAGAACCTGCTTCTCGAGAAGAACAGGCGGAGTATGCGGCAAGCCTAATTAAGGTGGGCGCAACCCACGAGGCTTTGAATATACTCGCAGACATTCAAGACCTGCCTTCGGCCAAATTATTTAAGGCCTTTGGCCATATGACCCGCTTTGAACACGCGCAAGCCATACCTCTTCTAAAAACCTATATCGAACAAGCAGATTCCGCTTATTCACGACGGGTCGGACAAATAAATCTCGCCGCCGCTCATGTGGCCCTGGGTGCATGGATAGATGCTGAGCAAATTTTAACTGAAGTTATTAAAGCCGCGGAGATTGAAGGCCATAAGCAGCTCTGGGCGAATGGTCATGAGCTTCGTGCTCAAATCTACATTCATAAAAATGAATTGGACCTAGCTCTGACTAACTTAGAAAAAGCTGCACACATCCTAACCGAAAGTGGAGAGGCTTTAAAGATTCGCAAGTGGTACGCTGTGATCGATGCACTAAAAACGCAAACCCTTGAGCCCTTGAATCACTTTCGCTCGCAAGCTGAATTTGCCCAAGAATTTGAGCATCTTCGCGATATAGATTTTTTCAGCAATCGAATTCAGTTTGATCAAAATAGCTTCGATCATTTATTGATGGGTACTCCATTCGCAACCTACCGAGAACACGTGACTCAGATAATAGGTCGCAAACAGAGAGACAACACCCGATTTGTCTTTGGCAACCCGCAAGGAGCCTACATGGATGTCTCTACTGGCGAGATACATGGCATGCAAATTAAGACCTCTCCAGGAAACACCGTTCATAGACTCATTGCCGTACTACTGGGCGACCTTTATCGGCCTTGGAGCATAGGTTCCATTTTTGCCGAGCTCTTCTCGGAGGAAAAATTTGATGCCTCGACTACGCCCAACCGAATTCACCAGTTGCTTTGGCGACTTCGACGTTGGTTTGAGACCAATCAAATTCCCGTTGAAGTAGTAGAAAATGAAGGCCAATACCGGCTCAAGGTTCACGGAGCTTTTGCCTTTGTTTTACCAGAACAAAAAATCAGACTTGATGAACAAGAAATCTGTTTGCGCAAAATTCATAGCCTATTTGGTCCTAATACCACCTTTTCTTCTCGAGAAGTCCAAGCCAAGCTGGGTATATCCTCATCCTCATTTAAGCGCCTGGCCTCTTGGGCTTTGGAGCATAAACGCCTTCAACGCATGGGTGCGAGTCGGGCCACGGTTTACAAAGTAGTGGCCTAACTTCAGCCGAGAAAAAGTCTCATTTTAAAACACCGTACCAGCGTCCAGTTTCGCTAATCTCCTTAACCTTTGGTCCAGACTCTCCGATAGGAAAGAGGTAAGAGAATCGAAGCAAAGGATGTTGAATCTATGAAGGCAGAAAGAAGGCTCCAGGCTCGTAAGGTGGTCGATTTTATTCACGTGTCTGAGCTTACCTCACTCTCGAATTATGCAGTGGTCGCTCGCGAGGCCGTCATAGTAGATGCATCCCCATCGGGCTTTCGAATGCGCATTGATCGCACCCAGCTAGTGCCAAAAGAGTTTCGCGAAAATTTGACCCTAGAAAGTTTGGTCGGCCACCAAGTAGTGATGTATTTGCCACAAATGAATTTGGATCTCGACGGAACAGTGACGCGAGCTGACCATATTGGCAAAGGCCTCTTTGAACTTGCAGTGGTTTTTTCACCGGAAGTTCCAGAGTACTGGCGAGGTTGCTTGGTCGATCTCTTGCCGGAGCCGGGTGAAATCAAAGACGATGACAACTCAAACAAAATCTAGAGGATAAATCGAAAGCTTTACAAATCCACAAACTCTGGCAGTCCTTTTTCAGAAGCGAACACCAGATTATAGTGCAGGGGCAAGAACCACCCCACAGCTTCGGCCATCACTTTTTGATCCTTGGTTTGCAGATGGTTGAGGGCCTCAATTGAAAAAATCAAATCTGTCAATTTGTGCTCAGGCGCCTGACTAGCTACCAATATTTTCGGATTGGCATAGCCTTGCTGAGCCAAAAAGCTTTTTAAAATTTCCCGCACATAAGACGGCAGATATTTTTCGGTCGGAGCGCCCATGACCCAATTGAATCGTGAGCTCTCGGGAGAATCATTTTTCGCAGCGATAAAGCCTTCGCTGGGTGAAATAAATCGGCCAGTTTCTACAAAATTCCAGAGCATTCCATAACTGAAAATGTAATCGGGTAGCATTTTGTGCGGATTCACAACCAGGCCAATACCTCGGCGCGCGAGCCACTGGACAACGTGTACGAATGGCTCGGCACCCTCAGTTCCGGTACGAACAAAAAGATAAGGCCAGCCATCAGGTCCCTCTTGAGGAGTCTCAGATTGTAGCTGGACTTTAGTCTCACAAAGAAGTCTCAAAACAGATTCTTCCCATGCCTGATCGCGAGCTTTTTCCGGTTGTTGAAGTAGCCAATTTAAGTCCATGAGTGTGGGTTACCTAAGGATACGAGCCCGCGCAACCGAAAAGAAGACATGATCCCAGGAGAAATACCATGAGCGACAAACCCAAAAATCTATCCCAAGCCATTGAGGAACTTGAGCGCTTCCAGGAGCTTATCAAGGATTTATCACCGCAAATTGAGGAAATTCGTTCGAAGGTCGAAGAAAAAGCTCAAAAAACTAAGATCAATCTAGAAGAAAAAGTGAAAGAAAATCCATGGGCGGCGCTAGGCATCGTCGGTTTGATCTTCTTTATCTTTGGCTTCTTATTCGGATTCAGAGGATCAAGGGAACGCGATTGAATACGCTTTTTCAAACTCTCGTATTTTTTCTGCGACTCCACCTTAAGAAACGTGTCGCAAGAGAGGTCAAGAGACGCAGTATACTGGCTTATCTGCGAGTCCTGCAAGCTACGCGCCTGACCATGATTGCCATAATCGTGGGCTTTATTTTCATTCAGGTTCTCACTTTTTCTTTTTTCGGTGTTTTGGTGACCGGCTTTCTCATATGGAATCATGACTTCAATGCAAAAATGGAAATTCTATTCTGGATTTTTTTAGGCATGTTTACCCTGCCCGCCCTTTTAGTCCTAATTGGCCTATCGGAAAGTCTTTGGTACCGTCTTTCAGGCGCAAAAAATTTAGTCGATAGTCAGTGCGCAGACAAATAAAAGCTTAAGCAAAAACTAGGGATCGGAGTGCGTCGTGACTAGAAACGCCAATCTTTGATGGAATATACGTAATCCTCTGTCACGGAGTAAACGTCATGATCCAAGCAATTTACGCCATTTTATTTATAGCCTCGGTTAGTCTTCAAGTCTCTTGTGATCATAGAAAGGCTGCGAGTGGGGATTCGCAGATTGAGGATCGCGTTAAAAGCGATCCTGGCAAAAAAACTTTCCAACCATCTGATTTTCCAAATGTGCCAAACACTCTATTTGGTGGATGGTCGGCGGATGAAGCGAAATTTGACAAGGGTGGAGTGGCTCGCTTTATATCCGTTTATTTCAATTCAAAAAATGAAATGGGAGTTTCACTAACGTGCATGGGAAATAAAAGCAGCGTTACGATTTCGGCAACCGTGGATGCATGGTTGGGGCCACAACAAATCGTCCTTGATCATTCACTACAACTCTCCGCTCCACAGTCATCGCCCCTTGAGTCCTGCCACCTGACCCTCGATAATAAAATATTCGACTTCAGAGTTTCCGGAGATCAGCTGCAACTGCGGATGAGTGGCGAAAAAAGTTTTGACCGATATTCACGCCTTCAGTGAGGTTTACCTATGTATAAAGCCGCCATTATCACGATGATCACCGGAGCTTTGATGGGCCTTGTGTATATGTCTCTAGATTCATCCAAAGATCGTCCCTGCCTTAAAATTATTCAGGCTTGTGAACAGGCCGGATTAGTCAGAGGCAACACCCCTGAAGAGCGAGCGCAGTTTTTTGCTCAGTGTCTACAGCCACTGATGGAAACTGGCAGAATTGGTGACATCGTGATTGACGAAAAATCCGCAAAGGCTTGCCAAAGGCGTATCTCACGACGCAGAAACGGTTAGTTAACTTTTTACTATCACTGCCATTCGGGCTGTACCACATTCGGGCAAACTTTATAAAAACTCCGAGCAAAAAAAGACCATACGCATTTGGCCCATTTTTCAAGTGCTGACAGTTGTAGGAAAACAGATTCTCACTCGCTGACCAGAGTGCTAAGCTTTTATTTCATGGGGAGCATAGTACTTTTTAATTCTCAGCGAAATTTCTTAGTTCTCTGTGTCGTTTTAGCGATCACGGCGGGTTTGTTTGCTGAGGTTGTCCAGTACGGTTTTGTAAATCTTGATGATCCCTATCTTGTGCAGTCCAATGCATCGTTACTAAAGCCACTGAGCTGGCAGACTCTTTTTGCTCCAGTGGCCGGACTTTATCATCCATTAACTAATTTTACTTATTGGGTCGATGCTCGCATCGCTGGTCTAAACCCCTGGATTTTTCATTTAAGCAATCTCCTTTTTCATCTATTCGGTGTAGCGGGCATTTTTCTTTTGAGCCAACAGCTCTCACAATCGGTATGGGTTGCTGGCGTGCTGGCTGCAGCCTTTGCTTGGCACCCCACCCATGTAGAGTCCTTTGCGTGGATTTCTGAGCGAAAAGATGTAGTGAGTGTTGCTTTTTTTTGGTGGGCGCTTTACGCGCACTTGCGCGAACGCAAATCAATAACACTCATTTTGGCGAGTTTAAGCCTGTTAGCCAAACCATTTGCTTTAATGCTGCCTATCGTCGTCTTAGGCGTAGAGTATACCAGGAGAGATTCTGTAGCGGATCTCAAAATATGGATAAAACAAAATCGTACTTATATTTTTAGTTTAGTGACACTCTCGCTGATCGCAGCAATAGCGGCAGTTTTGGCCCAAGATGAGGTAAGACAGAGCGAAGTTTTGAGTCTTATTCAAAGACTGGAGCGAACACCTGGGCAATTGCTTTTTTATTTCAATAAAACTATTTGGCCAGTGAATCTTAAGTTGTTGTACTCAACTGAAGATCTCCGCCCCAACAGCACAGCTCTAGTCATCGTCGTTTTCGCTATATTTGCCTCAGTTGGACAAGCATGGCGCTCAGCCATTTTTCGTAGAGATTTATTTTTAGGCCTTACCTTTTTTGCTGTGACCATAATTCCGATGCTAAAGATTATTCCTTTTGGGGATCACACTCCCGTGGCCGATCGATATCTCTATGTCTCGCAAAGTGGCCTTCTCTGGCCCTGGGCGCGGCTACTGGCTACACAAGGGTCATGGCGTTGGATTCTTCGGCTTCTGTGGCTGTTGATGCTCAGCTTTTGGGCCTCTGGCAGTTGGCTGCGCCTAGCCGATTGGGAAAGCTCACTCACTATGTGGGAGAGCCTTCTGCGCGCAGAGCCGGGATCGCGGCACGCCCATGAAAATTTGGGGCGCTACTTTATAGGACTAGAACGGCCAGACAAGGCTCTAGAACATTTGCGTCTGGGCTTGACCGATACTGCAGACAATGCACAAAACCAAGCCTTTGCCCTTTTGCGCCTTGGCCGCAAAATGGAAGCCGACAAACCCTTAACCATGGCTGAAGAAAAAGCCCCAGGTGACCCCAAAATTATCAATTTGCGCGGCAATTGGTATCTGGACCAAGGCGATTTTAAAAATGCAGAGCTATACTTTCGGCGATCACTCGCTGCGAGCCCAAAACTCTTAACCGAGCTGGTGCGTGCCGAGGCTCTCACCAACCTGGGGGTGTTGGCTTATCGCAAAGGGGAATTTAGTAAATGTCTATCTTGGCAAAACCAAGCCCTCTCATCACTTCCGGCATATGCTTACGCCTATCACAACCGAGCCCTCTGCCTATTGAAGCTCAAACGCAATGACGAAGCTCAGCGAGATTACGAAACCACTCTACGTATTGCTCCTAGTTTTGCCATGGCCCATAATGGACTGGGAGTCTTGGCTTTAACTCGTGGTAACTTAGCCGCCGCCGAGAGGCATTTTGTGGATGCAATTAACGCCGACCCCAACCTCGAGCTAGCACGCACGAACTTAGCATTGGTTCGAAGACAAAAAGCCAACCGACAAATAAAATAGGCTGAAAATTTGAGAACCGAAGAACCACTTAATGGGTGAGAAAGAAATGGTAGGGAATGCCGGGCTCGAACCGACGACATCCACCTTGTAAGGGTGGCGCTCTACCAACTGAGCTAATTCCCTACGAAGGCGCCAAAATATAGCAGCCGAGCTTTAATGCCAACTGTTTTTTAACTTAATCAAGCCCTAGTGGCGGGTCAATTTAAGTAAAACATACTGGGTCTGTGAAGGCCCAGAGGAGCCTGAAATCTCCAGGGTTAAAATCGGAACAAGATTGTCCTCGGAGCAAAGCAACTCAAAACCCTGATAATGTAACTGAATGGTAGCCCAAATGGCCCGTTGGCTGCGAATTTTAGGTTTCAGCAATAAACGTATGGTTCGTTGACTGTCACCGACAAAAGTAAATCCATCGGCGACAAGTCGCCCATCGCGATGGTAACGAGCCACCCGCACGACCTTAAAACCCATGCGCTCAACAACAGTGATGTCGAGGTTGATTTCCTCCCGCTCAAGATTATCAGAAAGGCCATAACGGCCTTCCATATTTTTCCAGTTCACAGGGCAATCCTTGGCCCAAGGAAATGGCCATGGCAAAGGTAAGCCCTGCCCATAAAGCTGAAAGCGATCCGGAGAGCCTTCAGCATGGGCCCCTCCGCACAGCAGCGCCGCCACGATGATGATTGCTTTCATCAGATTCATTTTTTCCGCTCCCATGGGGTTATTGCTCAATCGACACCTTGGCGTTTCTGTTTAGATAATAGCCATTTTTGGCGCGATAAATGTATTTGGGTTTATCAAAATCGGGCTCAATTAATTGCCGCAGCCGTTTGATTGTCACATATATTTTATTATCGTGAACCGCTGGATCATACTCTTGCTTCCATACAGCTTTAACCAGTTCTTCCTTTGAATAAACCTCTCCCGGACTGCGCAGAAAAAGCTTAAGCATATCCAATAAAATAAACTGATTTTTGAAGTCGATTTTACCTTTTTTGCGTTCCACAACCGAGTTCGAAGCGGATTTGAAGATAAGATCAAAAATACCTTCATTTTTTCCGGAGATACGACGTACAAGCTCGTTGATTTTTCTGGTGAGAAAAACAAAATTTTGTGGATCAGCCATTTGCTGGGCCAGACGCATGTAAGTTCGAGCCAAATCAACCTCACCAGCCTCCGCATAAGCGTAACCCATAGCAAATAGAAGGCTGACATAGGTGTACATATTTTTTTGATTTTTAAGAGCCTCAAAGGCCTTCCAAAAAATATCTAATGCCTCGTCATATCGCTTCAAACTCACGAGAATGTAGCCATTAAGAATTTGCGAAGACACTTCTAAGTCTTGCAGTTTCAGAACCTGAAAGAACACACGCAGATTGTAGATTTCCTTAAGAGAGTCTTCTGTACGCCCGAGACTCCAATACACAGCGGCAAGACCGTGAATGGCGTAACACATATCTTCCTTACTGTCTTCGGCGAGAGCCAAAGCCAGAGCCTTTTCCAGAAATTCAAGCGCTTGCGCAAATTCACCTCGGTAGGAAGACACCAGGGCAAGAGTGTAATACGTCGTTGAATTCAAATCGATATTTTCACGGGTCACATAGTCGTAGAGTCGGTCTTTGATCGACTGGATGGCTCTTTGATCTTCCATCTCTGCATACATGCGCAGACACAAAGTCAGGCTCTTAATAAAGAGCTTGTGTTCTTTTTCTTGAGCGTAAAGCCTGGAAGCTCCCTCAAGCTGCTCGATGGCGGTCTTAAAATCGCCGAGCTCACCCTTGAGCCTTCCTATCTCAAAAAGTTCGGTCGCTCTTTGAATGGCCTCCGTTGCCATTTTAGATCCGTCCACCTAATTTCCCCCGTCCTATTTTTTCAGGGCCCTGTGTAAGAATTTTTAGAACAAAAACTCCTCAATTCACAAGCTAATCCCCTTAGCGGCCCCGCGTTGTTGGAATTACAGGGTGTTGGACGCCGCATCCAGAGCGCCAAAGCTGGTTTTCTGTAAGAATGTAAGAGATCTCTCAACTTATCTAAGAGTTCCCATAAATTATCTCGAATTTACCCGGTGCAATGGTGCCGCTATGGTGCTGGTTCCAATTTGAGGAGGGTTTCGGGTGGGACGTCTATTGTATTGCTTTCTTTTCGTTTTTTTAACCACGCTTAGTCATGCCGAAGACAGTAAGGATGACCCGGCAAAAACAGGGCTCCCGGTGGTTACTCCACCGCTAACATTTACTTTTGCCAATGGCTTAAAGTTGCATTTCGAGGCGGACGCCGGCGTATTTAGAGTCAATGAAAAAGGGTTTTTCGTTCCTTTGATAACGGGTAAGCTCAGCACTATCCCGGGTGAGTCCAATAAAATTATCAGCAAGGGTTTTACAACCTATAGTTCACACGCGGGTTTCAAAATTATTTTTGTCGAAGCTCAAGCGCAATATTTCATCATCACAGACCTCGGGGAAGTGATCACTTTACCTTTTGCAAAGAAAGGCTCATATCCAACGCATTGGACGGCCAATTATTTTACTAGCAGTGATGGTACTAAATACCTATTGCTCTCGATCGGTCATGCAGAACCGGGAAATTTAGCTGAATTCGCCAAAACCCAAGCTGACGTTGGAGATTTTTTGAACACTGGCGAAACTTTTGTTATTCGCCAAGATGGCAAATTCATAAGCGTAGATAAGCGCTATCACTCAAAGCGACTGGGAAATAGTGAGAACATAAATGATGATTTGATCACTTTCGATGGTGTTGACGGCAATCGCGAAATCGACTTGCGCGCCTTCGAACAGGAATTGAAATTCCAAACTCCATACGTGCAACCTGTTGATAAGGGTGGCGGTGTTCTCGCAGACCCTTCTCGCCTAGTGACATCTTTCACGCAAAATTTAAGCACTGAGATGCGCCAAGAAACTTTAGACTATGATCCCCTAGACGATGAAACTCGAAATAATTTAAGACGCGCGCTCATAAAAAAAGAATTGGGAAGCGCGGTGATCTTAGGGCCCGCCGGAAGCGGAAAGACCGAATTGATCAGGCGCTTTGTACGTGAAGTGGCTTTAGGAAAAATTCCCGAACTACCTCGTTCAACAGCCTTTTTGAATATCGATGCTTCAAGCTTAGGTGCCGGAACTCGCTTCATTGGCTCCATGGAATCAAGAATTAAAGCTCTTCTCGCTCGTGCGCAAATGGGGCCTGTGGTTCTTGTCATGGACGAAATTCATAGCCTAGCTGGTCAGGGCACTCACAGCGAAAACTCTAATGACTTTTTTCAATGGTTAAAGCCACATATGGCGTCTGGAAAAATTAGAATTCTTGGAATGTCGACCAACAGCGAATTTTTTCGGGCGTTTTCACACGACTCCGCACTTATTCAACGTTTTGCAGTCATTGAGCAAAAAGCTCCCAGTGCGGAAGAGGCAATAGCTATATATGCAGCTTGGGCTAAAAAAAATGGTCGCGAGGTTCCGGAATCAGCCATTCTTAAACGCGTTTTTGACAACTCTGAACGTTTTAACCCTGTCGACGCCCAACCGCGCAAAGGAATTCGAATTCTATTAGATGCCTTTGCTGAGAAGGATCTCCGGCAAAGTTCGTGGGCCCTAAGTTTGCCAGATATTGACGCCGCAACGGCACGCGTACATGGAGTACGAGTACAAGATTTTGAGCCTGAAGCCATTCGCCAAAAACTCGTTGCCTTGCCCGAAAAATTGAATCATCGCGTGATTGGTCAAAAATCAGCCAAAGCCATATTGATTCGCCAAGCGGTATCGGCGCTGCTCGGAACCAATGACCCTAAACAACCACGCATGAGTGTTTTGATCGCGGGACCAAAAGGCGTAGGAAAAAGTGAGTTAGCGGCAGCCTACGCCGAGGCTCTAGGGCTTCCTCTTGTGCGCATCATGATGAATAAGTATTCTGCCTATAGCCAGCCCGAAGATCTCTTGCGTGACATCAAGACCGCGTTAGAAATCAACGCATTTACTGTTTTTTTAATCGATGAAGCGGATAAATCACCCAAGCATATGGTGGATGCTCTGCTGGACATTCTTGACTCCGGGATCTTTGATTTACCCGCTCACTCGCATAAGGGACAAAGAATCAACACCGCTCGTGTTTCCGCGCGCAACGCTTCTTTTATCATCGCTGGCAATTTTGCCATCAAAATGAGTAAAGCCAGCCTCGCCAATCGCATCGGATTTTATCGCCCCCAATCCGAAACACAGTCAGATACGACGGAATCAGATCTTCGTCAGCAAATCATCAATGATGGTATGAGCGAATACCTTTTGGATAGAGTACAAGAAGTTGCGTTAGCTGAAAGCTTAAGCAAAATTGAGTTTAGACAAGTTTTAGCTCTACATGTAGACAAAATTTTGCAAGAACAAAGCCATGCTCAAAGACTCAATCTTAAAATCTCTGATAAGGAAACTTTCGTAAATGCCGCAGTAGAACAGCTCTATCAGGAAGGCATGAGCAACCGCGAAGCCCTGCGTTTACTCAATCGTGAGCTGCGCACCGCTATCGCAATGGCATTACTTAAAACCAATCCCGGTGAACGGTCATTTAACCTTGTGGTTTTTAGTGTGGGCCGCTGGTCTGGGTCTGATTGTTAGCTTCTACTTAAACAAATCGGCCGCCCTTAGGCGGCCGATTTTTGATCTTTCGAAGCTGGGCTCTAGTGAGTCTGCGCCGTGTGGCCCGTATACTGAGCCTTGAGTCCGGAGCCTCTTTCTCCACGGGCCTTAAAAATTTCTTTGGCATTCTTGACGTCCAAAGCATTCACCAATACCTGGTCAACATGGTCGACCAGTATGACTTTAAGATCTTTGATCACCTCTTTTGGGATATCTTTAAGATCCTTTTCGTTCTCTTTAGGACAAATCACAGTTCGAATGCCACCTCTATGCGCTGCCATCACTTTCTCTTTTAAACCACCAATGGCGAGCACACGACCGCGCAAAGTTACTTCTCCGGTCATGGCCACTTGGCGACGCACGGGCACCCTTAACATTGATGACACAATGCTGGTGGTAATTGCAATTCCAGCAGAAGGACCATCTTTGGGAATGGCACCCTCTGGAACGTGGATGTGAACGTCGGTGTTAGCGAAGTACTCTTTGTCGATACCAAAGAGAGGTCCGCGCGATCGGACGTAACTCATTGCTGCCGAGCAAGACTCTTTCATCACATCACCCAATTGACCAGTGACCGTAAAACGCCCTTTACCTGGAACAACAGACACCTCGACAACAAGTAAATCCCCGCCGACTTCGGTCCAAGCTAACCCATTGGTCAAACCGATCTCATTGGCACCCTCAATTTTTCCGAATTTAAATTTGTTGGGACCCAGATACTCCGTCACTTTTTTCGGCGTGATCATGTGTGAAGCTGTGCCCTTGGCTTTACCTTTTTTGCTGTGGTTCGCCTTCATTTCTTCACGCACGATGTCCTTAGCTAGCTTTCTGCAAACTGTGGCCACTTGACGTTCGAGATTACGAACACCTGCTTCACGCGTATATGATCGAATGATCTCTTTGATCGATGGCTCATTGAAAGAAACTTTGCGATCTTTTAATCCATGCATTTCAATCTGCTTGGGCACAAGATAGCGCTTCGCAATATTGAATTTTTCGCTCTCCGTGTAGCCTTCGAGTTGAATCACTTCCATCCGATCAAGTAAGGGCCGAGGAATGGGATGCAAAGAATTGGCTGTTGTAAAAAACAATACGGGAGATAGATCATAATCAACTTCGAGATAATGGTCCTGAAACGAACTATTTTGCTCAGGATCTAAAACCTCAAGAAGAGCCGCCGAGGGATCTCCGCGAAAGTCCATACTCATTTTGTCCACTTCATCCAATAAGATGAGCGGATTGCCCTTATCAACTTTCCTTAACGCCTGAATGATCTTTCCGGGCATCGCACCCACATAGGTTTTGCGGTGACCGCGAATTTCAGCCTCATCTCGGACTCCTCCCAAACTGATACGCGTGAAAGGGCGATTCAATGAGCGCGCCACAGATCGAGCCAAAGAAGTCTTTCCTACTCCTGGCGGTCCAACGAGACACAAAATGGGTCCACGCAATTTATCGGTTAGAGACTGCACAGCTAAATGTTCAAGAATGCGCTCTTTGACCTTCTCCAGACCCCAATGGTCTTCGTCTAGTATTTTTTCAGCTTCTTCAATGTCATGTTTTTCCTCCGCATAGTCTCTCCATGGAAGATCAAGCATCCAATCAACATAATTGCGCACAACTGTAGCTTCAGCGCTCATCGGAGACATCATACGCAATTTTTTAATTTCCTTGCGTACACGTTCTCCCGCCTCTTTTGTCCATTTTTTCTTAGCGGCCCGTTCTTCGAGCTCTTGCAATTCTGCTTGGTAATCGTCTTTTTCGCCAAGCTCCTTCTGAATCGCCTGCATCTGCTCGTTCAAATAATATTCTTTCTGAGATTTCTCCATCTGCTTCTTGACGCCAATTCGAATCATTTTCTCAACCTCGAGAATTTCAATTTCGCTGGTCATTAGATTGAGCAGCTCTTCAAGACGTTGGCCAGGATCAAAAATCTCCAGAATCTTCTGCTTATCCTCCAGTTTTAGATTTAACTGAGCGACAATAATGTCCGCCAACTCTCCGATATCCTCGATGGTTGATACACGCATCAGTATCTCGGGAGGAATGCGCTTATTCAACTTTACATAGGTTTCGAAGGTCGACTTTACCGAACGCACCAAAGCCTTTGCTTCAGTTTCATTTGCGGTGATTTCAATGATGTCCTCAATTGCCGCCACGAAAAAACCGTCGGTCTGTACATATTCCTTGATATGAACGCGACGTTTTCCTTCGACCAGAACTTTTACAGTGCCATCCGGTAACCGCAACAATTGTATGATCGTACCTACAGTTCCTACGGAATAGATGTCTTTGGGTTCGGGACTGTTTGTCTTTGCATCACGCTGAGCCGCCAAAATAATGTCAGTTTGTTTGCTCATCGCTTCTTCAAGAGCATTTATGCTCTTTTCACGTCCCACAAACAGCGGCATCATCATGTGCGGAAAAATGATCAGATCACGCAGTGGTAACAGGGGTAGTTTTTGACTGCCTGAGGACGCTGACGTTGTAGTCATTTACCTCTCCTTATTTGCCTCATAAGAGATTTGCCTCTTAAGCCTTGTAACGCGGCTGAGCCACTTCACAAGATCTTAAACTTTATTTTGAGGCCAAAAGAGTTATCCGTCAAAGCCGGTTTATTGATTCTTAACGCAGCTACGTTGAAATCTATGGGTGAAATTTTCAATTACGGCCTAACATAACCGTGAAAATAAAATTCAACAGGCCAACGGTAGTGTTGGCCTGTTCGCATTTAGATTCAAAATCTAACGAAAGTCTTAGGCAGACTCAGCCGAGTCACCGGTAGCCCCACTCTCTTTACTCTTGGCTTCTTTCTGACCAAGGATCAGCTGTGGCTTTTCATGCTTGGTGATCACGTCTTCGGTGATTATGCATTCCTTCACGTTCGGTTTGGATGGAATTTCAAACATAATGTCCAGCATTGCACTCTCAATCACACCACGCAGACCACGGGCGCCCGTATTTCGTTTGATGGCCTCCTGAGCAATGGCCCGCAAGGCGTTATCCTCAAACTTGAGGTCGACATTTTCGTAGGAGAAAAGCTTTGTGTACTGCTTGGTGAGGGCGTTTTTGGGTTTCACTAAAATATCAATCAAAGCGGCCTCATCCAACGGATCCAGGACCGCGACCGAGGGCAGACGGCCTATGAACTCTGGAATCAAGCCAAAACGAACCAAATCGTCGGGTTCCACACGTTGAAGTACGTTTTCTTTGCCCGAAAGTTTGTCTTCTTTAGTTTTAATATCTGCCGCAATGCCCATTGATCGGCTGGAAATCCGGGCGTCGATAACTTTATCAAGCCCGACGAAAGCCCCACCCACAATGAACAGAATATTGGTGGTATCGATCTGGATAAATTCTTGTTGCGGGTGCTTGCGCCCGCCTTTAGGTGGCAAATTGGCGATTGTGCCTTCAAGAATTTTAAGCAGGGCCTGCTGCACCCCTTCTCCACTCACATCACGAGTGATCGATGGGTTCTCTGATTTGCGCGAGATCTTGTCTATTTCGTCAATGTATATGACGCCTTTTTGACACTTCTCAACATCATAGTCGGCGGCCTGCAAAAGATTGAGTACGACGTTTTCGACATCTTCACCCACATACCCTGCTTCCGTCAAAGCCGTGGCGTCGGCCATCGCGAAAGGCACGTTCAGTATTTTGGCAATGGTTTGCGCCAAAAGAGTTTTGCCCGAACCCGTAGGCCCGATCAGCAAAATGTTGCTTTTTGAAATCTCAACATCCTCTTTCTTAGAGCGACCACCCTTCATAAAATTAATGCGCTTGTAATGATTGTGCACAGCGACTGAGAGGGTCTTTTTGGCCTTTTCTTGGCCAATCACGTAGTCGTCCAAAAAGGCCTTGATATCAACAGGCTTTGGAACGGAGAGCTGTACCTTTGTGCTTTCTTCTCTCTCGCGCTCCTCGGCAATAATGTCATTGCAAAGCTCAATACACTCATCGCAAATATAAACGCCCGGACCTGCAATCAGCTTTTTAACTTCTTTTTGGCTTTTGCCACAAAAGCTGCAGCAAAGAGTTCCGTAGCTTCCATTCTTTTCTTTACTCATGTGTTTTCCTTGTTGGATTTGCGCTTTTCAACCACGTGATCAACCAATCCGAATTCCTTCGATTCGTCAGCACTCATGTATCTGTCGCGATCCATAGCTTGGGTCAGAAAATCAAAATCATGTCCGGTATGTTTGACGTAAATCTCGGTCAATTTACGCTTAGTATTAATCATCTCACGCGCATGAATTTCAATATCGCTAACTTGACCCGAGAGACCTCCTCCCGCAATCAGAGGTTGGTGAATCATTGTTTTTGAGTGCGGAAGTATGTAGCGTTTGCCTTTAGCTCCCGCAGTCAAAAGCAAAGAGCCCATACTGGCAGCCATACCGATGCAATACGTACTTACATCGCAGCGTACAAATTGCATGATATCATAAATTGCCAGCCCCGCTGAAACACTGCCTCCGGGTGAGTTTATATAAAGATGAATGTCTCGATCTGGATTCTCCATCTCGAGGAAAAACATTTGCGCAATGATCACGTTGGCAACATCGTCGGTGACAGGGGTTCCCAAAAGAATAATGCGCTCTTTGAGCAAGCGAGAATAAATGTCGTAACTACGTTCGCCTCGAGCCGTTTGCTCGACAACTATTGGGACAAGATTCATATTCACCGTTGCACTCCCGCGGTTAAAGCCTATCTCCAAATATGGAGTTTTCTTCAGTTCTGACAAGAACTTCTCGGGAGAAATTCCTTTAAACTGGAGTTTTGGGAAAAGCCTTTATTCGCCTTATACGCTGTGCTAGAACCAGCCTCAAGTCGAGTCCGGCCACGTGTTGATTTTGCTGCGCGTAAATAGGGTTCAATTTGATCAAGAATCACGCACAAAAGAAATCAATACGTAAAAACAATTAGAAAACGCAAGGGAAATAAAAAATGAAAGTCATAGTGAAAAAGGGCTTGTCCGTTGATGCCTCCACCTTGGTCGTATTTGCTGCTAAAAATAAAAAAGAAAACAAACCTTCCGTCGCTAAACTTTCCCCTAACTTGCAAAAGCTGATCGCCTACGCCCAGACCGATTCTGGTTTTACTGGTGACAAAAAAGAAACCTGTTTTTTCCGCCGCTGCGATGTGGATGGCTACACCAACGTCTTGCTCGTTGGGTTGGGTGATACGGATCACATCGACGGAGAATCTCTGCGTGTTGCCGCCGCTGTCGTTTACGGCGCGCTCAAGGCTCAAAAAGTCGTGAGTGCAGCGGTTTTTGGTGACTCGTTCTTAAAATTCTTCCGTGAGTCCAACACTGCCTTGCAGGCATTAGCTGAAGGCTTTGGACTCTGCGACTACGATTTTGATGAACTGAAAACTGCCGGAAAAAAGAATGGCAAGAAAGAAGACAAGCCGCAGTTAAAAGAAATATGCCTTTTAATGACCAATGCTCCCTCCGCCGCTCAGGTCAAGGCGCTTCAGCGAGCCGAGATTCTATCCGAGTGCCAAAATTTCACGCGCTGGTTGGGCGATCACCCGGGCAACTACATCACACCCTCGATACTCGCAGACGAGACAGTTAAAGCGGCCAAAGGGACGGGGCTCAAAGTTACCGTTTGGGATCGTGCACGCATCAAAAAGGAGCGCTTCGGCGGGTTACTGGCCGTGGCCCAAGGCTCGCTGGAAGAGCCACGCATGATTGTCATGGAATATAATGGCGCTGGCAAAAGCCAAAAGCCGATCGCATTTGTGGGTAAAGGCCTAACTTTCGACTCTGGAGGGATAAGCCTAAAACCTGGCGCTTCGATGGAAGAAATGAAGTACGATATGTGCGGTGGAGCCGCCGTCATCGGGACCATGTTGGCTCTTGCCAAACTAAAAGCTAAGGTCAACGTAGTCGCCTATGTTCCATCAACTGAAAATATGCCCGGACCATCCGCCCTAAAACCAGGGGATGTTTATTTCGCAAGAAATGGAAAGTCGGTTGAAGTCTTTAATACGGATGCGGAAGGTCGATTAATTCTTGGCGATGCCTTGGCCTACGCCAGCGAACAAAAACCGGCCGCAATTTTTGAAGCAGCAACCCTAACTGGTGCTATTCTCATAGCTTTGGGTAACACGCATACAGGAGTGTTCACTCGCGATACAAAACTCATGCGCAAAATTCAAGATGCTGCGGAGCGCAGCGGAGAACTTGTGTGGCCTATGCCCCTTACTGACTTCCACGTCGAAGACATGAAGGGCACCCATGCGGACCTTTGCAACATCTCTGGCGGACGCCTAGCCGGAAGTTCAACCGCCGCAGCTTTTCTTGAAGAGATGGTGGGAGACGGCATACCTTGGGCACACTTTGATATCGCTGGGACAGCGTGGAACATCAATTCTCGGTTCCCGTATCACCCCAAGAAGGGTGCGTCCGGAATCATAGTTCGCACCTTTGTTGAACTCGCTGAAAACTTTTAAAGCGATTTGTTTTTCCATTCAAACACGAGCATTTTAGCACGCGCCTCCATTAGTAGCGAGGCGCCGACCTCGATATAATCTTCTTCATCATTTTGCTTAAAGAGTTTTATCTCTTTTAAAGCCCAACTCTCAGGCCATTCATCAGGAATATCGCGCAAACGAATAATTAGATCTTCAGAATACACATCTTGCTCACGAGCTTGGGAACGTAAAATTTCACTTATTGGAACCCAAAAAGTGGCCAATTGATCAAGACTGCCTCCAGAACGGCAAGACCCTTCTACCGTCATCTTGGGCGGTTGACCGCTTTCAGCGACACCTGTCCCCATGAAGGTGAGGCGGATCCGATTAAAAAGCCCTTGTCTCGCGGGTGTGTTGCACGCGAAATCCCAACCACCTTCTGCCTTAGGAATGATGGGATGCCCTAATTGTACTCCCAAATAACCTTGATCTCGAAAAAGAGCAGCGTCCGCAACAAGCTGCTTATGAAAGCGTTCACTGAGAGCCTTGCGACTTAACATTGAGTAATCTTTAATCGAGCGTGTTGCCGCAGGAGCGCGAGTTTCTCCCACATAAACGTAGATATTTCCGTTCCATGCGTTCATAGAAGCAAAGTAACCCAGATAGGCAAATGCTAAGAAAAATGCAGCGCCGAAACGAAACGACATATCGCTATTTGATCGGAGTTTATGGATTTACGCTAAAAACTTTCACTTAGCGTCTCAATTTGAAACGTCTAAACTTGGGCCAGCCAAAATCTTAGTAAAGAAACAAGCCTATTTATAATTTTTAAACTCAACGCCCAGCTCGCGTGCTTCTTGCGCCACGGACAGGAATGCCAACCGTGCCACCCAACCGTAGGCATTTTCCATAGGACAACCCTCAAGTTTGACGCTCAAATCAGCTATGCACAGTCGCTGAAAAACTGCACCCGGGGAATTAAGGGACTCCTCTACACTTTTTTCACCATGAGCACGCAAAAATCCACCTGCCAGTTGGCAGCCGATCATATAGATCACAGGTTCCGCAGTCTTGCCACCTTCGCCCAGAGTTGTCGTCGGGATACCCTCTTGAATGATGACTTCCGTCACTTCACGACCACCCTTAGCAGCTTTCATTTTTTTGCGAGATTTGTAATTCCAAGCGCGGATCTCATCTGGATTTTTAACTTGTATGACTCCCAAACCATACGTTCCCGCGTTATTTTTTACAAAAAGAAAGGGCTCGCGCTCAATTCCATGAGCTAGATATTTGGCTTTGATTCGATCGTGAACGGCTTGTGCTTTTTGTGCCAGAAGATCTCGGCTCTGCTCGCTGTCTACCTCGAAAGAGGCGAATACTTCTGTTTCAACCTGCAATATCCAAGGGTCTAGCCGTAATATTTCACAAAACTCAGCGGCAAACTGATTGTAAACTTTGAAGAAACGATCTTTTCGGCGCCGATACCATCCCAGCTCTCGCGGCGGATTCATAGGCGTATCTAGGTCCCGCGCCCACTCCTCGTAATCCTGACTGAAGTCGTTGTTAGAAATTATAAGATCTGGAACAAAACCACCTATATTTACACTCCCACCTTCGCGCGTAGCCGGAAATACTTTTAAGGTTTGTCCAGAGGCATTAACCACCTCCAAAGGTTGTGTCATAGGTCTGGGCACAGCAAGGCAAACTTCTCTCCCCGCTCTCTCCAAAATTGAGCGTAAAACTGCAACATTATCCCAGTAATAAGGATTTTGCGTGTGCTCCTCTGTGAGCAGTAAAATTTTTTTTGTGGATATGGAGTAATGTTCATCAAGAAAAACTCTCGCAACTTCTGCTGCTTCTTCTCGATCGACCAAACAAATATTATTAAATCCAGCAGGAAAGATATTGGCGTCAACGGGGCCCAACTTGAAGCCAGCATCACGCAAATCAAAGCTAGAATAAAATGGAAAATGCAGATCCCGGCTACGGCTTTTGAACCAAGCTAGAACCCCATCGCTGTTTTCAATAATTCGCCTATGTAAGCGTTCAAAATTCATGGTTAAGCTCATGTTCTATTTTGAGTATGAGGGCCGCGCCCGTGACTGCGCCAGGAATTATGAGCAGAGTAAAAGCCGGCACAGGTAATGTCAACGCCAGGCCGGCCGCCATACCCAACCATTGCCCCCGATGTCGCAGCAAATAACCTACGCGTTCGCGAAAACCGAAACCCACCGCCTCAAATGAATAGTCAATAATATCAAATGCCAAAATTAGCATTGATCCGAATAAAGCGATCAAATTGAGACCAGGAACAAATGAAATTAGAAAAAAGATGAATCCCACCGGCAGCAAAACGGCGGTCTTAATCAAACCCGCTCGCAACATGCGCCAAAATGACAAACCCTGGGATTTCTTTCCTCGCAGAGTGACGGTTTGCTCAGCCAGTCGGGAGTAAAACGGTATCGCCAAAATTGAATGCAAAACATATACAAGAAAAAAAGAACCGATGATAACCGCCAGTAGCGCACTCAGAAACAAAGGATAATAAACCACATCCTGCCAAAACTCAGTGGTCCACCCCAAAAGTACCGACACCAATACTGTTGACCATTGAGGCAATTGGGAAAAGATAAACCAAAAAAAGGGCACTATAAATAGCATCGACAGGATAAGAGGCAAAATCGCCAAAGTTAAAAAGCGGGGACTTTTCAACAAAAACACCCACCCCCGCCACCAAAAACTAAGGCCCCCTAAAAATTCTGACATCACCTGACTTTCTGCTTTTTGGGCTTAACCGGCGTGACCAAACGCCCTTCACGTTTGAGGCCCTCGCGCTTTTCGGCTTCGGGGGTCAACCGGGTTGTCTCACCCATTCTAGCCAGCTCCGCTCGCAATCGTGCCTGACTCCGGTCAACATGCGCGAAAATTCTTTCCACTAAAGCATTACTTTCAGGCATCTTCAATTTACGCAGTTCCTCAGCCACTTGTAATCCACGCATATAAAACTCGCGTCTTTGACTCAGATTATTGATGTTAAACTTCCATAAATTTTCATAAGCAAGCTCTAAATCGTCTGCGGCCTTGCCGGAAAAAAGTGGGTGATTTAACTCCGCCGCCTGCAAAAGATGTGGCTGCTGCATGGAAATCGACTGCAAAAAAGAATCGGGGCTAGTCTCTGCGCGACGCTGGGACGGACTCAACTTTCCCATAAAGAAAAGGGTTCGCGCCAGAATGTCTACTTTTAACCGATTAGCACCCGTGCCCCGAGAAACAATTGCCTTTAGACCAACTCCGGCCTGCGCGAAATACTCTAGAGCTTTGTCGCGATTTCCTAAACGTGAATATGCCGCCGCCAGACGTGCCGGAATTTCAGCCTGAACCACTTCATCTCCAAGATGTTCACCGCGCCTACGGGAATCCAACAGCGCTGCTATAGCCTTTTTGTCTTGCCCCACACATTCATACATTAAGCTAAGACGAAATAAGGCTTGCGCTTCTATGCGCTGAAATTTCTTTGCAGAGGCGCGTACAGCCTGTCGATAGCGATCAATAGCCTTAGGGCAATCTCCAAGGCCTTCATAGGCTGCGCCGGAATTGTAAATTGTGACTAACTCCAACTCAGATCCAGGGTTGCTAACTAATATGTCATCAAAAATACGGGCTGCTTGTGCATAATCATCGGTCTCGAGCGCTTTCATTCCTTGCTCAAACGGAGCGCTGACTACGTCTGACTCGCGAACCACATTTTTTTTTGAGGAGAAGTGGGAGCAACTGGCGCATACTCCCGTCGATAAAGCCAACGCTAAGAGCATCCTCATAAAGTAGACCTCCATTTTTCCTCAAGAGTTCGAGCCATATGCTGCAAATCAGTCAGGCCCTGAACGCTATTTTTGAAATCGGGCAGCTTGACCACCGGAACCGAAATTTTACTGAGCTGCTCTTCAAACCGCTCAAAGCCTTGCTGACGGCTACGAAAAAATTCGGAGAACCTCACATAAAATTCTCTCAATTTCTCAAAATCAGGATTTTTGTCCCAGTCGCCCGACCAAGACTCAACGCCCTCGGCCCATTCGGGAAACCAGCGGTTCACAATCACCCCGCGTAGGTTCAAGTGCTCGTTAGCGAGATCTTGTTGAAACTCTAAGGCTTCCTTTAGTTTGGTCTCGTCAAAACCGGTAACTAATATAAAGCCCGCCTTATCCGAGTGCAGGAGTTCGCCAACGTCCCTACTGATTTCAGCAATCCGAGTTTTGAGGTAGGCAATATGAGTAAAAAAATCTTTTAACTCAGCAATAAAAGTACTTCCCGTAGCCGCCTCGAGAGCTGCTGTCACTAGACGCGTTCCGCGGTGTAGTGTGCGCTTAAACCAACTCTCATCTACGGTAGGATTAGAAAACCACCCGATCACAGTGTCTTGAAAAAGCGCATAAATGCGCTCGGGCGCTTTCAAAAAATCCACCGCATTCTGAGTTGGCGGGGTATCTAAAATGACTAAATCGTAATGCTGCGACCGCACCGCAGTCATCAGACGAACAAGCGAAGTGAACTCTTGACTGCCACTCAAGTTGGTAGCTAATTGCTGATAAAGACGATTATTGAATAATCCCTTTGCTATGCCCTTATCAACGGCGCCCAGAACAAATTCATCGAACTCTCTGCGTGGATCAATCATTGAAGCGCTTAGACCTGGTACAGCTTCAACCTTTACGTCTTCTCCTGGTTTTTTCTCTATGCCCAGCGCTTGTGCCAAGCGATGAGCCGGATCGATTGTTAAGACAAGAGTCTTCAATCCTGATTGAGCTCCCAGAACGCCAAGGCTCGCAGAAAGGGAAGTTTTTCCAACTCCGCCCGTGCCCGCACAAATAAGCACTCTGTGGCTGCGGAGCAATTCTCTCATACTCCCTCCATCTTAAGAGCCAATTCACGGATCTTAATGGGCACACTGTCGTTAAAGAGCCACGGAAGTACCTTGTGGACCAAGAACCCCTTTTCTTTAACCTTCCGATCGGCGTTCGCCTGCCTCTCCAAAAGAAGAATAAGATAGTCGGCAAACTCCTGTCCTCGAAAAGCACTCAACTTGCGCAAATCCAGGGGTGACTCGAGCCACCGGTTCATTACGATTCGCGGACTCTGTTCCAGCTCGTTCTGAATGTCCTGTGCCAGTTCAAGTCCTTCGCTCACGGGTAACTCTTCTGGTAACATGACAACGTAATAACAAGTCTGCTCTGGGTTTTTCATAACTTGAACAATCGAGCGCGACTGTTCCCCCATAGGGCCGAAAGGGATAGCTTCTGCTAAGCCCATTGGAGCGCGCCATAAAGCTCTAAAATGTCCTGTAGAATAGGCATCAACCACGATTTCATCATAAGGGAGAGCCGGCCCGATTTTTCGTGGTCCGCTGGTAATCTTGCCCAGTAAAGCTAACTCCTTGAGTGCGGGCGCCGCTTGGACAAGAGCTCTCATTACTCGATTATCGAAGAAAAGTTTCACAACCTTTTCAATCTTAATGAGGTGCCGCAGATATTCCCTTAAACAAGCTTCACCCTCCCAACAGGTCACCGTGAGATGAGAATTCACCACCACTGGGTGCGCGCTAACGTCCGCATGAAAGACATGCCTAAAATAGCTCCGCTCTCCAAGCTCAACCAATAATGTCCTACGCCCTCGCGCCGCCAGGCTCCAAGCTAACGCGGCCGCTACAGTAGATTTGCCGACGCCGCCTTTTCCGGTTATGAAGTGAATCATGTTAAACCTCGCGCGCCGCGCCAGAAGCTCGAATAGGCAGTTGGCAAACCGCGGCATAGAGGGTAAAGGTCTCGTTTGTTCAAAGGAGCACGTGTCATGAAATCGACCGTTGATCGCGGTGAGGGCTTAGCTCGCAAACTCAACGTGGAAATCCCCGTAGAAAAAGTCCAGGAAACATTCGACAAAGTTTATAAGGCAATCCAAAAAAAGGCCAACATAAAGGGCTTTCGACCGGGCAAAGCGCCACTAAAAACCATTAAATCCATTTACGCTGACCAAGTCAAAAGCGATGTTTTGAACGACCTTATCAATGAAGGTTATCAAAATGCATTGGAAGAGCACAATCTTGATCCGGTAGGCTACCCAAAAATGTCTTTCGAACCCCTACTCGAAGAAAAAGACTTTTCTTTTTCAGCTGAATTCGAAATCCGCCCCGAAGTTCAGATTAAGAAATTCGAAGGTTTACCCGTCCAGAAAGAAAAACTTGAAATCAGCGAAGACCGTGTGACTGCTATTTTGGAGAACATAAGAAAGAGTCACGCCGACACTGTGACAGTTTTTGAAGACCGTGCGGTCAGTGAAGGTGATGTTGCCGTCGTTGATTTTACCGGTCTCGTGGGGGGTGAAGCCCTACCCAACGGTTCCGCCCTGGGGCACGAATTAGAGTTGGGCTCAAAGCAGTTTATTGAAGGCTTTGAAGAGGGCGTCGTAGGCATGAAAATTGGCGAGAGTCGAACTCTCAACTTGCGGTTTCCCGAAGGATACCATGAAGCTTCCTTGAGTGGGGCGCCGGTGACTTTCGAAGTTAAGCTTACGGGTATAAAGAAGAAGGTTTTACCTGAAATTGATGATAACCTTGCCAAGAAACTCGGCCAGTTCAATACTCTGGAAGAATTAAAAACACGAATTGTTGCTGACATCGAGGAAGGCGACAAGAAACGTATTGAAGATGATTTACGCAATCGTCTGGTAAAGGCCCTAGTTGAAGCTAACCCCGTTGAAGCTCCCCAAGCCCTCGTTGATCAACAAAAAGAATCTCTAATAGAGGACTTCAAAGGTCGGCTGCAGCAACAAGGGCTCACCGATAAGGACTTCGAAGAGTACAAGAAAAAATGGGATGCTGACTTTACGGAATCAGCTACATTCATGGTCAAATCGACATTCTTGCTAGATGCATTGGCTGAGAAACTCAACTTGCGTGCCACCAAATCTGAAGTGGAAAGCAAAATCCATGAGTATGCTCAACAAACAGGTATAGAACTGTCCAAAATCGAAGAGTTTTATTCTAAGCCAGAACGCCGCTCACGCTTAATGTTTCAGATTACCGAAGAAAAAGTTGTCAGTAAGCTGGTTGAGTCAGCTCAGATCACCGAAGTGAGCAAAGATAAACTCCCGCAAGGACCTGCCTAATCAGGTTCTTGCGAAGTAATATCAGTTAACAGAAACCTTATTATTTTATCTAAAATCATTGACCCTTCATGCCTGCCTCTGGAAGGGTCTGGTTCCATGACGACTGTATTAATATCTTTACTTTTTATATTGAACGCTAAAGCTGAACAACCTTCCCATCCTTGTGTGGGGTTAAATTGCTCTCCAGAAATGTTGCAAATCGCTGATGAATTTCATCGCAGTTCTGGAGTTCCCGAACAGAACTTTGGCAAAATTTATTCTGGCCAATGCCACCTTCTTTATCCCGGATATGATCCTAAAGCCGTTCGCTTCGGCTTTGTAATGCTAGACAAGAAGGACTCCTCTGTATTCATGAATGCCCGCTTTTCTTTTTCGAGCCGATCTAACCCCTACGCATCTCTTAACCCGGAAAAGGCCCGGGCAAAGTATCAAGATGCTTATCGAGACAGCCGCAAGGTACTCATCACTGAAAACTACTCTTTTGTTAACACTGCCCCCAATAGACCGGAAAAAGCTTGGAAGTTTTGGTTCAGATCTAATCAAGACGGTCTATTAGTGGTTAGCGAGTGGGGCCCCGGTAAACGCTCTTTTTGCCGCTTTGTAGAGAGTAAAATGGCCGTTAAATCTGCTAAAACCTTACCGCCCAACAAAGTCACCGATAAAAAGCCGGCCACACAAAAATCGGCTAAATCAAATCGGCAGAAGCCTCCTCGCGCACAATCTTCCTGCGATCAATCAGGTATTGCTTCATACTATTGGCAGCCGCAAATGACTGCCTCTGGAGAACGTTTTAACCCTAATGATTTGACAGCCGCCCACAGAACTCTCCGGATGGGAACCAGAGTTAAAGTGGTTAATCCTCGCAATGGCCGCTCAGTAGTCGTTCGAATCAATGATCGCGGCCCATTCATTGCGGGTCGCATTATCGATTTATCGAAGGCCGCCGCTCATCAAATAGGGATCGCAGGACAAGGTTTAGGAAAAGTCCATTTGAGCTGCAACTGGTAACCTTACTCAAGCGCCGAGAATTGATTTTCGGCGCTTGCTCCAATCTCCTCGGTTGTTATTGAACTATTGATGCCTCAGACGACTTTACGATTCTTTTTTGGTCTTCTATGGCTACCCAAGCTTTCAGGTAATTATAAGCTTGCTGTACTTGATAATCATCCTTGAGCAGCCTGTCTTTGGGAGACAGTTCCTTATCCGACTTTGAATCTGTTTCCGTCCACCAATATTGAATCTTTTTCGGTGCCTCTTTGCTTGTTCCCTTAACTGTCTTATTTAAAGATTTAGAAGAATCCTTGGGAGCTGCTGCGGCGGCAGGGCCTGCCTCATCACTTTCCTCATCATCACCCGTCAGGTGACCGCGCATATCTCTCTCACGGCGAACATCACGTCTAACCCGAGCCTGTTCTAATACATCTGGCGAAAAATCCTCCAACTCAATATCTGGAACTATTCCATAGGCCTGTATACTTCGACCACTAGGCGTATAATATCGGCCGACAGTGAGTTTTAGACCTGAGCCATCACCAAGTTTAACAACCGACTGAACAGAGCCTTTACCAAAGGATCGATGCCCCATGATCAAAGCACGCTTGTTATCCTGTAAAGCACCAGCCAGAATTTCTGCAGCGCTTGCCGAATATTCGTCAACTAGAACAATGAGAGGAAAGTTATCGACGGTTTCAGCTTTCTTTGCATAAACGATCTCTTTCTCTTTTTGATTGCGGCCCATGGTGCTGACAATTGTGCCCTGCTCAAGAAATAAATCACTAATCTGAATCGCTTGCTCTAGAAGCCCTCCCGGATTTCGGCGCACATCAATAATCATCCCGCGGGTGCTCTTGTGCTTTTTTTCATGGGCTTTAATAATCTTCTTCAGATCAGAGAAGGAATTTTCGATAAAGCTTGTGATGCGAACATAAGCATAGCCACCATCTAGATCGAGATACTTAACAGATTTAATCTTTACAGTTGCTCTCTCAATTACGAACTCTTTGGGTCTTTCAAGGCCCTCGCGAAAAATTCCCAACTTAATTTTATCACCCTTCTTTCCCTTCATCTTTTGGGCCGCTTCAACTAAGCTGAATCCTTTGGTTGAATGACCGTCGATCTCCACAATTTTATCCCCAGCCTTTATGCCTGCTTTCCATGCTGGCGTATCTTCGATCGGCGAAATGACGGTTAAAATGCTGTTTTGAACGGTGATCTCGATTCCAATTCCTCCAAACTCACCGCTCGTTTCGGTCTCAAATTCTTTGTAAATATCTGGCGGGAGAAAGTTCGTATGCGGATCGAGTTCTCGCAGCATGCCCTTGATACCGCCGTAAATCAGCTTCTTGGTATCCACTTCTTCAACGTAGTATTGCTGAACAAGATTGAGTACCTTAGCAAAAAGCTGAAGCTCTTGGTAACGCTCTTCCGCGAATACAGAAAAGACTACCAACGTTGCCATGGTCGCCAAGATGGTCCAGCCATTGAATATACGTTTAAACATAAATCTCCCTTTCAAAAGGAGTTGGCCGTCTTCATTACAGATTCCTTGATCCATGGTTTAGGGTCAATGGCATCTGCAAAATGACGAAGCTCAAAGTAAAGTCCTGGTCCAAAGAGTGGTGAATGATCTCCGGTCAATGCCAGCACTTCTCCCTCGTGAACATTGGCTCCCTCCTTATGCTTAAGATGCCTAAGATGAGCATAAACAGAATAGTAACTGTCTCCATGATCTATGATCATGGTTTCACCGTACCCAGGAATTTGAGCTGCCAAAGCAACTTTGCCCGAGTGCACAGCTCTGACCTCACTGACTCGATCAACCGAATAGAAAATTCCCTTGTGCATCAACTGGAAGCGATGCTGAAAATCAACAAAGGCACCATATTCACGCTTTACAATGGCTTCAATGGGGGGTGTCATTAGACCCCGTCTCTCAAAAAATGCATATGATTTCTGACTCTCTGGACTCTGGTCACGTAGCTCTCTGAGTTGAGCGATCTTGAGATTTTTATCCTCACGAAGCTTCGCCACTAAAACAGACTTCTCGCGCAGATCTGAGATGATGGTCTTTTCTTGCTTGTCCATTTCTCTTTGCGACTCTGCCAATTGAGCAACAATGGCTTTGAGGGCTTCACGTTTTGATTTCATTGCTCTAAGGTGGGCTAGATAATTTTTAAGATGATCGTGATCTACATCAATCATCCGTTTTAAAAAGCGATGATTTCGCTCGAGCTCAACAGGAGTCCGTGCCGAAAAAAGTAACTGTAAGCTATGGCGATCTTGTCCTTGGTAAAGCTGGCGTAATCGTCGATTCAACATAGCCTTTTGATCTATAGTTTTGTTTTCCAGAAGATTGAGATCTTGAGCAGCTTGTCTTACGGCGGCTTCTTGTGACATCAGTCGGGAGTTGATCTCAGAGCGCTTTCTGGCCAGTGATTTAATTCTACGATTCAAAGAAAAGATTTGGCTTAGAGCTTCTCGTTGTCGCTTTTCCATTCGGCTGATGCCTACGCGAGTTTGATCAACGATCGTTGATTTTTCCTCTTGAGCACATAGATTTTGAACTAAAAATAGAAAGGCGATCATCCTACCCCGCCGCCGACCATCCGGTATTTAAGCGTCGGACACAGTTCCATGCTCCGAGCGCTCCAAACCCAACACCAGCAAGAATATTTGTCAAAATATACCAAGGCTGAAGTGGTGGCAGCTCACTGAAAGCAAACCAAAAGCTCCACTCAGAGCGCATCCAATTAATCAAAACCGCGTGAATGGAGTAGCTCAAAAGTAATGAGAGCAAAGAAGACAAAATTCCCAAGACGATGCCTTCAACCAGAAACGGAGTGCGAATAAATGCGGGTGTAGCTCCGACCAGTTCGAGAATTTCTATCTCTTCTTTTCTTTGTAGAAAGGAAAGCCGTATACAATTGCTAACGATTAAAAGACCAACACTTAAACTCAAAGTCCAAATCATAGCCACAAGACCACGTGCACTGGCTAAAAAACGCGAAAAATTTTCTACCCAGCCCTGGCCATAAAAGACATCGTCCACATATTCGAGGCCCCTAAAGCGAGCACTCCATTCCTGAAGAGCAAACACCCGCCGCTGTGAAGGTATGGACGCTGAAAGACGCAACTCTAAACTTGCAGGAATGGGTGAGTTCCATCCCGGATCTTTTAAAAGCTCCAGAGATTCGGGTCCTAATGCCTGCAAAAATTTTTTAGTGGCGTCACCTTTAGTGGTGAAGTGAATTTCATCAAATTGGCCACTTGACTCAATTTCTCGATGAAATTTTTCTACCGTTGACGACGGCACGTTTTCTTTAAGATAGACGATCATTTCAAGACCACGACCCCAGTGCTCAACGGTGCGATTAAAGGCTGTGAAGGCTAGAAAAAGAAGGTTCATGATAACCAAAACAAGGGTCATGACTGTGACTGAGGCCATTTGCAGAGGCCAATGTTTCTTCCAAGCACGAAGAACGTGTTGTCGAACAAGTGATCCATTCATCGATCAACCACCTGACCGTCGTGAATGCGAATAACTCGAAATGATTTTCGCCGAATTAACTCAGCATCATGCGTGGCCACAAACACCGTCGTTCCTTGAGCGTTAACAGTTTCTAAGAGATTAAAAATTTCTACACTTAGCTCTTGATCTAAATTTCCTGTCGGTTCATCAGCTATCAATACACCAGGGTGATGAATTAGAGCTCTCGCTATGGCAACTCTTTGCTGTTCACCTCCAGACAATTCTTCTGGAAACGAATTGATTTTAAAAGACAAGCCAACTTGATCAAGGACCTCTCGTACTCGCTTTTCAATGTAATTTGCCCGATCGCCTCGCACCACTAAGGGTATCGCGACATTTTCGCAAACAGTGCGATCGTTAAGTAAACGAAAGTCTTGATAGATCACACCGATTCGACGGCGAAATTGAGGCATCTGTTGAGCTGTGAGACTACTGACATCTGTACCGAGAATATGAACTTCTCCGGAGGTTGGCTTGTCAAAAGCTGATATCAGTCGAAACAATGTCGTCTTACCAGCGCCACTAGGGCCCGATAGAAATACGAATTCACCTTTATCAATGCTAAATGTGACGTTCTTTAAGCCTTGATGTCCATTGCGAAAGATCTTGTAGGCATGATTAAACTCAATCATGCCTTTCAGTCTATCGATCGCTAGATAAGTTTTCCAGAAAGCAACAGGTCCAGAATTTGCTGATGCTGGATCTTCATCGCCAGACGAATGGCTTTGGACTGAGTGGAAGGTCCATGAGGCAAGACTTCAGAGTATGCGGTCTTTATGCTTTTGACCACCGCACCGTTACGAAATACTCGACTGACTAGAAACGGATTGGCACTACCCCAGTCTTCAGTCTGAACATGATATTGGCAACCTAGATACGAGATGTCTGAGTTGAAACCTTTTTCCACTGGCCTTCTTCGTCCCCTTTGTCGAACTATTTTACGCGTTGTAGGTCTGGATTCAAGGAATTACCTAGCCCATACATCCAGACTGAAGGCCGGGAAAATCTCATTTTACGCCTAATCGGGGTACTTTTTCCAGATCGCGAGAGCTCATTTAATGCCTAAAGTTTAGTCATACCTAAGTCCTTAAACCAATGGCTGATCCAGCCGATGAGGACTGGGTATGACTCGACTTTTGGCCCTCATCATTTTTTTATTCCCACTGGTTGGTTGTAAGATCAAAGACTCGGTCGCCACTTCACCAGATGGACGCATCAGCCCGACCTTTCAAGGCCCGAGCGAACTGTCTTATTGTTCTCAGGTAACGTCCTATAGCAACGCAATTACAGTTACAGGTTTGGCTTATTTCATACGGCGTAACCCATGGGGTGACTCGGTAACCGGAGGTCTGGGCTCGGCAAGTACGAGCGGGACCCACCCCGCGACCGCCCACCCGATTCGCCGCGCTGAGATTCGGGTAACGAATTCATCCGGTCAGGTCGTGCAGTGCGGAGAAACAGGTGCAAACGGAGAAATCAACCTTTCACTTCCCCGAGGAAACGTCAGCTATGTTATCTCGGTGAACTCCCGTAGCAACAATTCTTCGTACCTGCGTGCCTCGGTCCTCAATATGCCTGAGCGCAACCAAGTTTATTCACTCCAAGCCACCGTTTCAGCGAGTGCATCAATCGACATCGGTACCATCACCGCTAGCGCTGATGGCTCAGTCCTGGGAGGCGCCTTCAACATTCTCGATCAATTTTTTGAAGCCAACTCCTACCTCCGTTCGCAGGTCGCCAATTTTACATCTGCACCAAAAGTGGTGGCCTATTGGGAGCCGGGTTACAATCCCAATGCCTACTTCGGCGGGTCATCAGGCCTCAGCTTCTATCTTCCCGGCTATTCCCGCCTTTTTATTCTGGGAGGACAAGACGGAGATTTAAACAACTCAGACACTGATCACTTTGATAATTCAGTAGTTTTGCATGAGTACGGACATTTTCTGGAGGATGCCCTATTTGCCTCGGACTCTCCGGGGGGTTCACATAACGGCAATAGAATTATCGACCCTCGTTTGGCATGGAGTGAAGGGTGGGGCAATTTCTTCCAGGCGGCAGTGCTTTATGGAGCCAACTCAACACCCTACTATATCGATACCATAGGCAACGATGATGGCTCTCTGACCGAACAAATATTCCATACAAATCTTGAAACTCCACCAATGAGTGGAGGTGACTGTTATCCAACAAGCCAAAATTCAATTAATGGCGACTGCCCCAGAGTTCTGGGTGAAGGGAATTTTCGTGAATTTTCGGTAACTCGAATGCTCTGGGATATGATTGATTCAGTGAACGATTCCAGGTTTTCTAGCAGTGAAAATTTAGATGGAAAATTCAATGAGCTCTGGGGAACTCTGGTAAATACATCTAATGGATTTAAGGACTCAAAATTTGCCTTTCGCAGTGTCGGTCACTTTCATCTCGCTCATGCCTTTAATTATTCATCAACAGACATGACCGGGGTACGAGGTGTTGAGCGTCACCGAGGAAACACCACCGACTATGCGGAATATGTGACAGCAACTGATTCGTGTTCTGATTTCAGCATGACCCCCGCAGGAAGTTCGGATGGAGTTGTGGGCGATACAGGTACTCTTGCCACCTCAGATTTATTGCGTAACAACGATTTTTATCACTTCGTATCTACCGGATCAGGAACTATAACTTTAGAGTACGAAGACGCCAATAGCAGCGGCACAATCGCAGACCTAGATCTTTATATTTATAACGAAAGTGCTCGCTTGGGCGTTGTCTCAGATATGCGTGGGTACAGCCAAGATGAACCAGGCGCCAATCCTTCCCAAACAAATGTTGAAACTGTGACCTCGGTTCCTGCCGGCAAACACTTGATTAATGTCAATGTTTATACGGGAGGATCTTTGGGAGGCACCGCAAATTATCGATTGAAATTCAATGGAGTTAAGTTATGTCCAACAACTCTCGTGCAATAGTCCTTTTTATATTTATGCTTGCGATAGGCATTGCGACCATTACCGCCGATAATAACAGCGATAGCTTCCATCGCCACCCTGCGCAGATTAAAACCGGCAAAAATTGGATTTTTAAAGAAATGCCAAATTCACTGCATAGACACACGCAAAAATTACGTGGCCCTTTAGAGGTACAAATTACTTTACTTGGAAGCAAACCAGAAAAACCCGGAGACACTTTTGTGCTCCAAGGAACAATTTCTTCAGATGAATCGCTTGGAAATATTGATTATAAGTGGGGCCTTCCGGAGGGAGTCGAGGTTGTTAACGGCAGTGTCAACGGAAGCCTTTTGTCGATCACTGGCGGGCAACCGGTTCGGCTTGAGTTGACTCTAAAAACTCTCACCGGCGACAACCATCGCGTGCACTTTGTCGCTGGAGCTACTCAAGGTCAAACGCGCTTCGCTGATGCCACTCAGTACAATACTCTGATTCAAAATCTCCTCGATGAAAGCAAGAAAGAGCTTTTAAAGTCTACCCAAGAGCACTATCAAGAAAAAACTAGATTTAAGGTCTTTCATTGATTGCCAAATTAGATTGGAATTACCGACAAATCTTGATTGTTCAATTCATTGCGAAGGATTCCCTGAATCGCATCTAAAGTCCCCATCATTGACGAAGGGCAACCTCCACAAGCTCCCTGATATACTATCTTTAATTCATTATTTTCGAGACTGACGACCTCTACGTCTCCACCATCGGCCTGTAGCCCTGGACGGATCGTGCGATCCAAAATTTCTTCAATCATTTGTATTTGTGGATCGTCGCTGCGCGGACGCGGCTTAATTTTCGCTTCTTCACCGAACTTAGGGTTATGCATAGGGTAACGGGATACAATTACTGCATTTACTTTTTGTTCCAAGTCGTCATATTCAAGTTCTCCCGTCTGCGTGACTGTTAGCGTGTTTTGAAACAAGTGAACTTGCTTAACGCCTTCAATGAAAAATAAGTCCCTCACCAAAGGCAAATCTTCACACTCGGCTGGCGAGTTAAAAGTCGCCTTACCAGTCTCTTTGAATGGAGCATTAATAACAAATTTAATGGCCCATGGGTTCGGTGTAGGAAGCGTTCGAATGAGAATATCCTCAGTGCTCATTGAAAAGCTCATGACAGCATATCCTTTGCTTTGGAAATTGCATTTAACAAATCGTTAATATCTTCTTCGGAGGTATAAACTGAAAAAGATGCACGCACGGTACCTGGAATTTCTAAACTACGCATCAGTGGTTGACAGCAGTGGTGTCCTGCCCTGACCGCGACACCCTGTTCATCAAGTATCGCTCCGACATCTGATGGGTGTTGTCCGGCGAGAAGAAAAGAGAGCACATGACTACGTTGACCAGAAATGCCCAGACACTCAATTCCGGCAACTCTGGCCATGCACTCTTCGGCAAAATTCGTCACCATACGTTCATGAGAATGGATAAAATCAAAGCCAACTTCATTTATAAAATCTATTGCTGCTCCCAGAGCAACAACCTCAGCGATCGAAGGAGTGCCCGCTTCGAATCTGTGTGGCGGTGGTAATACCGTAAAGCCATCTTCACGTACTTCGGATATCATTGAGCCTCCACCTTGATAAGGCGGCAGCTTCTCAAGCAGTCCATAGCGACCATACAGAACCCCGACACCGGTTGGCGCAAACATCTTGTGTCCAGAAAAGGCCAAAAAATCACAATCTAAATCCGCTACCAGATTAGGTTGTGTTGATACAGACTGAGCGACATCAGCTACACATAAGGCACCATAGGAGCGTGCCTCACGAAAAAAACTGGCCAAAGGATTTACCGTACCCAAAACATTGGAAAGATGGACCAAACTAACAATTTTTGTCCGTTGAGAGAGCATTTTTTTAAAAGCAACAAAGTCCAAAGTTCCGTCATCCAAAACTGGAATAAAACGAACCAAAGCTTTTCGTTTAGCAGCAGCCATTTGCCAAGGAACAATGTTGGAATGATGTTCCATTTGACTCAATAAAATCTCATCACCCTCATTTAAGAAAGAGGCAGCTAAACCACTGGCCAAAAGATTTAAACTCTCTGTTGTTCCTCGGGTGAATATAATTTCACTCTTACTTTCGGCGCCAAGATACGCCCGCACTTGCTCGCGGACATTTTCAAAACACTCTGTCGCCTCATCGCTTAGAAAATGAGCCCCTCGATGCACGTTAGCTACACGGAAAGAAAGATGCTGATGAACAGCCTCAATCACCCTTCTAGGCTTAAGCGTTGTCGCTGCGCTATCAAGGTACACTAGCCTACGACCACGAATCAATTGCTGCAACTGCGGAAACTGTTCGCGAATCTCTCGTAGTAACGCCATTGTCATCCACCATACTCCATTTGTCGCACAAACTCAGGAAGAGTCTGGCTTAAAATTTTTTCCGCTAAAAGGCGACAGGGCTCGGGAGAAATCTTCATCAGAATATCTGTGGCAAAAGCCTTGGCTAGAAGTTGTAGAGCCTCAGCTCTTGGTATTCCACGGCTTTCTAGATAAAAAATCTTATCCTCATCTAATCGTCCAACTGAAGCTCCATGGTTCGCTTTGACGTCGTCAGCATAAATTTCAAGTTCAGGCTTGGTGTTGGCTTCGGCTCCGGAAGACAGCAACAGATTGTGATTCAATTGCCGGGAAATTACCTTTTGCGCGTTCTGGGCGATGAAAATGCGTCCGTTCATTACAGCTCGAGCTCGATCTTTCAGTACTCCCTTGAACAGTTGCGATGAGTTAGACTGCGCCGCCCAGTGGTTTACCACGACTCTTTGATCTGTCTCCTGCTGACCACTTCCAAGATTCAAACCAAAAATATTCGCCTCTGCAGACCCTCCACGCACATCGACGCCCAGGGTAGAACGCACCCAAGAAGCCCCTATATTTAACTGAGCCAAATTCAGAATGGCTTCAGCGCTCAAGGCCGCCCGGACATCACTAAAGTGGCAAGCTTCTCCCGACTCGTCCTGGATTCTCAGCCAATTTACCTGTGCGCGATCAGCCGCCTCAAGACGTATAATCTCGCTACGCAGGTATTTGTCTACGCCCAAAAAAAGTTCCACAACATCAAGGTGTGCGCCGGCACCGACAAAAAGCTGGTGATAGCTTCTCGTCCATGCCTTTTCTCCAACTCCGATATGCATAATTAACAGAGGCTTGGCTGGCCTTACTCCCGCCGTCAACGAAATGGAAGCCCCCGGCAAACTTGCCGCAGCCGTTAATCCCAAAAAGCCATCATTAAAAGTTTCACCCGGAGCAAATGCCACCTTCTGCAAGCGAAAAACAGAAGTATCAACAATAGAATCCTCAAACCGCAGTTCTCCATTTTGAATGATCAATACATCGAATTCATTTTTCAATTCGTCGCGAAGGCGCAAGCCCTTTTGCAGAACCGGAAGACCGCCAAGCGCGCTCGCCCACTTCACTTTTTCTAGACCCGACAAAGTAGTGTATCTCCAAGAGTCATTTTTTCGATCAGGAAGACCCAAACGAGTATACTCATCCCATGCTTGCCGACGAAAAAGTGCCTCTGCCTCTGTGGGAGCCGAATGAACGAAGTTATGGTACTGAGCTGCTGCGAAATCAACCCAACTCATGCGTCGTTCCTCAATATCCAATCATAACCCTGCTTTTCTAATTTGAGAGCCAGTGATTTATCGCCCGATTGAACAATTCGACCAGAATGCAAAACATGAACAAAATCAGGCTGGATATAATCAAGCAGACGTTGATAATGGGTAATCAAAAGAATCGCATTATTGGAGTTGCGTAGCTTGTTAACTCCTGAAGCGACAATTTTTAAAGAATCAATATCAAGTCCCGAATCAGTCTCATCTAAAATTGCCAGCCTGGGGTTGAGCACGGCCATTTGCAGGATCTCATTTCTCTTTTTTTCTCCACCAGAGAAACCTTCATTCACCGCCCGATCTAAAAAAGATGGGTTCATATCAACAATCTTTGCCTTATTTTCCACAAAACATCGAAATTCGTCCTCATCCATTTCTGAAACACCCTGATGTTTGCAGATAGAATTGAAAGCCGAACGCAAAAAAGACATGTTTGATACGCCAGGCACCTCAATTGGATATTGGAAAGCTAAAAACACGCCTTCACGAGCGCGTTCATCCGGCGACATTGCTATTAGATCACGCGCCTCAAAATTAATTTCATAATCTACCTCCCCACCGGTCACTTGGTAATCGGGATGCCCAGCTAGGATTTTGGACAAAGTACTCTTACCCGAACCATTCGGCCCCATGATCGCGTGAACCTCTCCCGCTTTAATGTCGAGGTTGATTCCCTTTAATACTTCTTTTTCACTGATTTGCGCGCGCAGGTTGCGAATTGATAACAACATAACAAACCCTCTAGCCAATGCTATTTTCTAGTTTCATTTCAATGAGCTTTACAGCTTCCACCGAAAACTCCAATGGGAGTTGTTTAAACACGTCTTTACAGAAACCATTCACGAGCAACGATACAGCTTCTTCTTGCGAAAGCCCGCGAGACTTTAGGTAAAACAATTGCTCTTCACTTATGCGTGAGGTTGAGGCCTCATGTTCAACCATCGCGGTGTCATTTTTTACTTCGATGTAGGGAAAAGTATTAGCCCCACTTTTATCTCCAACTAGCATGGAGTCACATTGCGAATAATTGCGTGCTCCATGAGCCGAGGGTAAAATTTTGACCAAACCGCGGTAGCTATTGACCGATTCACCCGTTGAAATTCCTTTGCTCACAATCGTGCTACGAGTATTTTTACCGATGTGAATCATTTTTGTTCCCGTATCAGCTTGCATTCTATCGTGAGTTAGTGCCACCGAGTAGAAAGCTCCCACCGAGCCTTCGCCTTGCAAAATACAGCTTGGGTATTTCCAGGTGATTGCCGAACCAGCCTCAACCTGGGTCCACGAAATTTTAGAATTTCGCCCCAGGCATTTGCCTCGCTTAGTTACAAAGTTATAAATGCCACCTCGACCATCGCGATCACCGGTATACCAATTTTGAACGGTCGAATAGCGAATCTCAGCATTTTCCATAGCTACAAGTTCAACCACAGCGGCATGCAACTGATTCTCATCACGTTGAGGGGCTGTGCACCCCTCTAGGTAATTTACAAAGCTGCCTTCATCAGCGATCAGCAATGTGCGTTCAAACTGGCCAGTTTCTTGCGCGTTAATTCGAAAGTAGGTTGAAAGATCCAGTGGGCAACGAACCCCCTTGGGAATGTAACAAAAGGATCCATCTGAAAAAACTGCTGCATTAAGGGCTGCAAAAAAATTATCTGTATGCGGGACAACGCTGCCCAAGTAATTACCCACACGCCCCGGAGGCGATTTTACCGCTTCAGAAATCCAACAAAAGACGACCCCATGCTTTTCTAAAGTTTCCTTGTGAGTTGTGCCCAGAGAAACGGAGTCAAAAACAGCATCGATCGCAACACCTGAAATGCGCTTTTGCTCAGTTAGCGGAATTCCTAACCGCTCAAATGTTTTTAACAGCTCAGGGTCAAGCTCATCCAAGGACTTGGGCTTCTCTTTCACAGACTTTGGAGCCGAGTAATAATAAAGAGACTGATAATCGATAGGAGAATAATCCGCTTTAGCCCAATGCGGTTCACTCAAGGTTTGCCAGTGTCTAAAAGCCGCCAAACGGTATTGAAGCAACCATTCTGGCTCTGATTTTTTGGCCGAGATCATACGGATCACGTCCTCGTCCAATCCTTTGCGAATCGTCTCAGCCTCTACCGGCGTCACAAACCCGTGCTTATAATCTGTCTTTAATTCATTCATCGCATCACCTCTATCAAGTTGGCTTCTTGAGGCTCACGATCTTTAACCCGCAGGAGTTCACCAACGCTCAATTGGCGATAAAACTCTTCGACCTTGCGGTTAAGAATCGCAACTGGGGAAATGATATTGCATGATCCTTTGAGCTCACACGAATCGACACCGTGTAAGCATCGAGCCACGGTCATCGGTCCAAGAACCAACTCCATCAGCTCCAGAAACGATACACGCGAAAGATCGCGAATGACCAAGTAACCGCCATACGCTCCATGCTCCGACCGTAAAATCCCTTTTTGCGCCATCAACTGGAGCACGCGGGCGGTGGCATCAAAAGGACAACCTGTAGCTTCAACCACTTCTTTGGCGGACGTTAGTTCTCCAGGTCGTTTTTGGGTCATCACTTTGAGTGCCATCAAAGCATACTCAAGTTTTCGGTTCAGTCGATTCAACAAGCACCTATCCTGCTAAAAACGCTTGCATTTCTTGACTTCAAAGAGCCTGTGGGGCTAATTGAAAGCGAGTCGAGAAGCAAGTGATCATTAAAAGATATACGCTAAAAAAATGCTTAGATAAACAAGTATATTCCGCGTCTGTGTTAATAAAAAATTCAATGGCTTTAGGTGGTTAGAATATGGCGCGCGCACTCGGACGTTTGGTATCAATAACACTTCTGTCAGTAATCCTGCTTTTTTCTGGCCTATTTTTTATGCGCTGGGTTGGGCTGCGACAGGTATTTCAAGCCCCCCCTCATCCCTGGTTTAAAAACAATTACTGGCGCATTTACAAGCCCTCCAAAAGTGAAGCCTGCCAACCTCAAGTTCCTGAGGGTTGGGCCGTGTATCTTCACGTATTCAAAAAGGATGGAGAGTGGCTTGCCGATTGCTCAATACCCACACCTCTAGATCAGGTTTTGAGCCGATCGCGCCAGCGCGACTGGCTATTGGCTGTCGAAGGCAAAGAAACCGGAAAATTAGATATTTTCGTTAAGATCGTAGCCGCACATGACAAAGAGAAGACCTTTGCAATTCATGCCCGCTCGCAAATCATTGCTCGTTACTTGCGTAAGAAAAGTCCGCAGTGGATTTACGCCGCAGACACAGCCAGCCTCTTGAAACTACATCTTTTCTCGGGTCTCTGGCTAGAAACGGCAATGGATTTTTGGCCAGACTTCGTGATTGCTTCTGAGGCTGACGCCGCAACAGGGGGGCGCCTAAGCTCTAGAGAAGTCGACGAACTTAACCGTCGAGACCGAAAAATCATTTGGGATGATGACGGTCAACGGGCGACACCTCCATTTGTCGTTCAAGGAATATTGACCAATCGCATTCCCTGATCGGTTGCTTCGCAAGACAAAACATTCTAGCCTCTACCCATGATCAACATTGCATGGGCTTCAGAATCATCTGTTCAGGTTGCTAATACGGGAGCATGGCACGCGATTATGAGTGCCACCCCCGTTGTTCAACTCACGCTTATTTCACTCTTGGGCATGTCCGTCATTTCATGGGCGATCATGTTTCAAAAGCGTAAGCAGTTTCGTGCTGTCGAACAAGGCAACCTACCTTTCGAAGAAAAATTTTGGAAAGCCAAATCTCTGGAAGATGTAAACGACCAGCTGAATGAGTTTTCCGACAGCAACCTCGCGGCGGTGTTTAGGCTAGGATATGTGGAACTGAAAAAAATTGCTGAGAGCAATTTATCCCTGCCCAGCAACTCTGAGGCTCCTGTATTGGATATTGGCGGCATTGATAACCTGCAGCGCGCTCTGCGCAAAGCCATTGACCTAGAGATTAGTCGACTAGAATCGCGCCTGACTTTTCTTGCCACCGTTGGCAGCGTCGGTCCTTTTGTTGGCCTGTTTGGAACGGTTTGGGGAATTATGGGCTCATTCCAAAAAATCGGCCAAACGGGCATGGCAAGTTTGGCTGTCGTCGCTCCGGGCATTGCAGAAGCACTTATTGCCACTGGCGTAGGCCTGGCCGCAGCAATTCCCGCAACAATTGCCTACAATTTATTTGTTGGACGAATTAAGAAACAAGAGCTCGCGCTGAACAATTTTGCCGCTGACTTTTTAAATCTCGCAAAACGTAACTTCTTTCGAGGTAGCTAATGGCAGGCGGACCGGCTTCGCGCGGGGGTGCGCGCACCGTCTTAAGTGAAATTAATGTCACTCCGCTAGTGGACGTCATGCTGGTACTTTTGATCATTTTCATGGTCACAGCACCAATGATGCAGCAAGGCCTTGAGGTTCAGCTTCCAGAAACTGCCAATTCGGGAGTTTCCACCAACGAGGATCCTTTCATTCTCGTTATTCGCAAAGATGGAAGTTTGCGTGCGGGCAACAGCAATTTAAAAGTGGACGGCTTGCAGGATAAACTCAAAGCTATTTTTTCTACCCGCAAAAATAAGCAGATCTATATTCAGGCCGATCGCCAAGTGGATTACGGCACCGTAGCACAAGTGATGGGCGAAGTCCGCGCCGCTGGCGTTTTCCAAATTGGATTGATAACAATTCCTAAAGCCGGATCTCCATGACCGCAGACGGACTTGAACGCACGCTCATCATCTCATTAATTGGACATTTAGCCATCGCATCGGTGATTTTTCTACGTGCTGCATTTGTGCCCGAACAGCCAATTGAAATTCGCAATGCCATAAAAGTCGATATTGTTGGTTTACCGGAAAAAATGGACGAACCCTCTTTGCCGCTTTCTCAAACCAAGGAAACGCTAGCCACCGCAGACAAGGAAAAGGCTCCCCTCGCACCCATAAAAGAAAGCAAAGTAGAAACACCTACTCTTCCAGATCCAAAAGGCCCAAAAAAGGATCTTGCTAAATCACAAAAGAGAGCCCTTGAAGAGCTTAAGCGCCGCGCAGCCCTGGACCGCATCAGAGAGCAGCTTGCAAAAGGCAAAAGCCAAGAGCCCGCACGCCTTGTCCGAGGCAATCAAATCTCCCCTGGCAATGCCCTCTCTGGTCTCGATAAGATTGCATATGATCGGTACTTCGATGAGTTGCGCGAAAAAATGCGTGCGAATTTTTCGCTGCCGCAATGGTTAGCAGATGCAGGGTACAAAGCACAAATCCAAGTTCTCATCGATGAGCGTGGCCTTATCGTAAAAAAAATCCTGATAAGTTCTTCAGGCAATGAAGTCTTTGATGCCAAAGCTATCGAAGCTGTTGACGCCAGCGCCCCGCTCCCTGCACCGCCGCAAAGGTTGCAAGGCCTGCTATCCACAAGTGGCATTATTTTCGGTTTTCCTGAATAATATCTGCTGAGGTGGACATGCAAAAACTTGTGACATTTTTAATTATCGTCCTGCTTAGCACTACAGCCCTGGGCCAAAATGAAGATTCTAAGATATATATCGACGTTGGACAGGCACAGGTTAAAAAGAGTCTTCTTGCTCTAACACCTCTTGTTTACATTGGCAGCCAAAGTGCAGATTCAAGCCATATTAGAGCTGGGCAGGATCTTTATCAGGTCATCTATAATGATCTTAATACCTCGGGATTTTTCACTTTCATAAAGCCTGAAGCTTATTTAGAAGATCCCGCAAAGGTGGGTTTACGGCCTGCTCCTCAAACCGTGGGTGGCTTTGATTTCAATAACTGGAAGACTATCGGTGCGGAATTTTTAACGCGCGCGGCTTACAATATCATTGGAAGCGACATCTCCCTCGAAATTTATATTTATCACGTGCCAACCGCCAAACTTGTACTTGGGCGAACTTATAGGGGAACTCTGAGTGTCACACGCAAGCTCGCTCACTCTCTCGCCAATGATTTGATCAAGGCTCTTACGGGCAAACGCGGAATGTTTGTCAGCAAGCTTACAGCATCACGTCAGGACAACCGCTTGAAGTCCGCCAAAGAAATTTACGTTATGGATTGGGATGGCGCTAATGCACAGAAAATAAGTTCTCATAACTCTATTGCGCTTTCTCCTGCTTGGTCCAACAAAGGCGATAAAGTGGCTTACACCGCCTTTGCCTATCACACGGCTAACAAGACTCGCAACGCAGACTTATTTGTCTATGAGATCGTCACTGGCAAACGCTTTCTCACCTCTTATAGAAAGGGCATGAACTCTGGCGCGGCATTTATACCCGGCGACCAAGAAATGTTGATCACCCTTTCCATGGACGGGACCGCAGATATTTTTCGCATGAGTGCGGACGGACGTAATCTAAAACCTCTTACCCGCGGACCGAACCGAGCCATGAACGTTGAGCCGGCAGTGTCTCCCGATGGCCGAACAATTGCTTTTTCTTCAGATCGCGCAGGGCGCCCACATATTTTCCTGATGAACAGTGACGGCACAAATGTTCGCCGCTTAACTTTCGCAGGCAAATACAATAGCTCACCTGCCTGGTCTCCTGATGGAAAAATGATCGCGTTCGCCGGTTATGACTCAAATCACTTCGACATTTTTGTCATGAACATCGACGGAACTGGGCTGAAGCGGTTGACGGATGCTCGAAAACCGAATGGTAAGCCGGCAAATAACGAAAGCCCCAGCTGGTCACCAGATGGGCGCCATATCGTTTTCAGCAGCGACCGCACGGGAAATTTACAATTGTATATTGTGAGCCCCGATGGCACCAATGAACGGCGTATTACTAATGACAATTACAACTGGGACAAACCCAAGTGGTCGCCATTCCTAGACTAGAAACTTATTCAAACGAACAACTCTCTGCGGCCGATGCTTTTAGTCCAGCCTTTGCTCGCTATCGACGGTTGCTGAGAGATCCTAAGTTGCCATATTTACAGCATTGTCGCCATCAAGCTTGGTGTGAAGCCGTAGCCGCAACCTATTTTAATACGGCAACTACAGAGGAAATCTGCTTTGCGTGGAGTGTCGCGGCTGATGAAATACTAAGACAGGCGTGGAGGGATTGTGGTCTCGACAAATCTGATTCGGTTTTATTTTCACTCGGCAAGCTCGGGGCTAGGGAACTGAATTTAAGCTCCGACATCGATATATTGATTGTAGGTGATCCAAACCAAAGTTTGTCGATAGAAAAATCCCTGCGCTTATTTCAACAGACCTTGCAATTTAACGGCGAACACGGATTCTGCTTTAGACTAGATTTCGATTTACGCCCCGGCGGCAAGATGGGCCCTCTCATCACCAGCCCGGCCCAATTTCAGGACTACTACTGGAGTCAGGGTGAAACTTGGGAGCGTCTCGCGCTCGTCAGACTTCGTGCAATTACCGGATCTGATATACTCAAAAAACAGATTGAAGATCTCGCTCGCCGATTTTCTTATCGAAAATTTTTAGACTTTACTTTGCTCGATGATTTAAAGGCTCTGCGCTCTAAAGTACACCAATCTGGATTTCAGCGACGCCCGCAAGAACTGCATCTAAAGCTCGAAGTTGGCATGATTCGCGATATTGAACTTTTTGTTCATTCTCTTCAGGTGCTCAACGGTGGCAAAATTACTGAGCTTCAAACATCCTCTACCACGGAAGCCTTAAGCCAACTATTAAGGCGAGGACTTCTCCAATCTCACGATGCAAAGACCTTATTTGACAATTACTGGTTCTATCGCCACACCGAGAACCTTGTTCAGTCTGTTGATGACCGTCAAACACACATTTACTCAGCTTTTTTACCAAAGTTGCCTACGCTGCCAACAGCCGAAGATTTGGAATCTCGCAGAAGCGCCGTCAATGCGATTGTGTCTTCTTTACTGGGACAAGTGAATTTAAATGATGTGCGTCTTCCTGCGAACGAAAAAACACAGACCGAATGGCTTGTAGGACTTGGCTTTGGCAAAGAATCGATTGAAGAGCTATGGCCTCAGCTGGCTGCCGCCACAGCTCTTTCGCATAAAAATGACCGCGACGAACGCGCCCGGCAGGAATTTCTTTACGCCTTCATTTCTGAACTTAGCAAACATCGCGATCGAGAGTTGGGTCTGGCTCTCTTACTCGACTTTGTCCGGGCAACCCGAGCTAAGGCCAGCTTTTTTACCATGCTTCTGCGTTCACCCAGATTAATACAAGATCTTGCCCGCTTATTTTGCCTCTCGCCCTATCTTGGGTTGATCCTCGCCTCTCGCCCCGAGCTCCTGGATCATTTTATTTTGCAACTCGATGAGGATTGGTCTGCTGATCCCGAGACGCTTCTCAAACAAATGGCCGAACGCAAACTTTTGACCGAAATTTGGGCCGCTAATCAATTCTTAAGTGATCTTGATCTCTTTGGGCTTTATGAACGTATTACTGAAACTGCTGATGGAATTTGCCTGCAATTGTTGTCTCAGCTCAAAGGCGAATTCAGTGGTTCAAACATTGAGATCGTTTGTCTCGGAAAATGGGGCGGCCGGGAGCTAGGTTTGCGTTCTGATCTTGATTTCATTTTCGTAACTCCGTCAAGACCCAATGAAAATGATTTTAAAGTCGCTAAACGTTTTATCTCTCGACTCACCGATCCACTCAAAAGCGGCAATCTTTATGAGATTGACCTTCGTTTAAGACCTTCAGGGCAATCTGGTCCACTGCTCGTTGGCTTGGAACAACTCCATTCTTATTGGACCGAATCAGCGCAGCCTTGGGAGCGTCAGGCCTATCTGCGAGCACGCTCTCTTGGACAAAAAATTATTTTGAAAAAAAATGAACTCATTGAAAAAACGCTGAGCCGCGAGGATTTAGAAGAGCTTAAGCGCATCAGGGGTAAATTGCTAAAAACAGCTCTGGAATCTGCAGATATTAAGTATCTGCCAGGAGGCCTAATCGATATAGAATTTGTCGCTCAAACAGCAATTCTGGCAAAGCAATTACCAAATTCGCCCCAATCCACTGTGGAGATGATAAGGTTTTTGGCCAACCATGATGATTTATGGAGCAGTCATCAAGAAGAGCTGGTTACGGTTTACAATCAGTTGCGTAGGCTCGAGCAGAGTCTACAGTTGGCCAGTGCACACAAAGTTTCTGAGATCGACCAAAGTCATGATGCTTTCGTAAAAGCAGCAAACCTCATCCAGCTGAGCGCAAGTGAAGCTTGGCAGATGGTTTTGCGCCAAACATCAAGATCTGGAAAAATTTTGAATATTTTAGATCCAACGGGCTACAACTCAAGGTCTTGATTGAGAAGTACAATCTCCATTCTTGAATTCAATTGTGAAGTTTGTACTTGTGTCAAAGGGCGACTGTCTCCAAATGAAGCCGCCACAAATTTTTTTGCGGGTAGCTTTTTTTGAATTTGCATAAAGCGCAATATATTCACCGCTCTCGCCGCCGCAAAATCCCAGGTAGATCGATACGCCGCTTTTTCGTCCAGCATCACATGTCCCTCAATCATAACTTTACTCTTGCTGCTTGAAATGATCACAGCCATCTTGTCTACAAATGGAACCGCGTCGGGTTTTAGCTTGTCACTGTTAGATGCAAATATCTCGGACGAATTTAGGGTGATTCGTACTCCCCACTCATCCACCCCAACGTCTTGAATGTACTTTGTGCGTTCCTGAGCGGTGAATTTTTCTTCAATCTCCTGCTCAGCTTTATTTAAAACATTTTCAGCTTCTTGACGGCCACGCCTAAAAGTCTCTATGGGCGGTTCAATGGGGACATTATTTTTTTCGCCTTGATTAATTTGGACGTGTGATCCGCCAGCTCCTCCGGCTTTTATTAAAAACCGCTTTATGGATTCCTGAAATTCTTCTGCCCGACCAAGGTCCTTTTCAGATGTTGCGTATAAAACTGCGAAAAAAGCGAACATCAGGGTGATAAAGTCAGCATAAGAGACTAACCAACGTTCCTGACCGGCTTCATGTTCATCTTCGTGCGAGCGATCGCGGCGACTCATGAAACCCTGGCCGTGGAGCTAAAAGCACGAATTTTTTGTTCTGTCAGATAGGGGTTGAGTCCTGACAAAATAGCTACCGCACCCTCAACAATCATCTGTTCCGTCTCCGCCCGAAAGCGGATCAAGGTCTTTAGCTTGTTTGAGAGCGGTAAAAAAATGAGATTCGCTGCACCTACTCCGTAAATTGTAGCAACAAAGGCTACCGCAATGCCATGACCCAAAAGGGCTGTATCTGTGATATTAGACATCACGCTGATTAATCCCAAGACGGCTCCAATGATTCCTATCGTGGGCGCAAAACCACCCGCATCAGCCCAGACCTTCGCGGCACCCAGTTTGCGGCGTTCAGTGATTGAAATTTCTTCTTCAAAGACACGCCTAAGAGTCTCTGGCTCCACTCCGTCAACCACAAAGCGGTACACAATGCGCATAAAGGGATCGCTGAATTTTGATAGTGTTTGCTCCAACGAGAGCACCGACTCACGCCGCACCAGTTGCGCTGCTTGTATAATTTCACGTGCTATGACCGCACGCTGTTCATCTTCGGAACCCGAAAATGCCAGCCGCAGATACTGAATGGCCAAACGAATGTCTTCACTGCGGTGGGAAACCATGACGGCGCCAATCGTTCCACCAAGTACAATAATTGCAGCCGTCAATTGCAACAAAGATCCGAAGTGCCCGCCCTCGAGCGTATTTCCTATAAGTATCCCACCAATCCCGACGACTAACCCGAAAACTGTGGTCATCTGCATACAGGTGGCCCCCTCTTAATGCCGGTCAAAAATGACTCAGATTTTTTTCACGTGCAAAGTTAAGATCGCTCGTTGTCACGCGCAGGCGGCCACTTAAAAAGGCGGCCAGTTCGCGGTAGACTTTTACTGCAACCGACGAGTTAACTCTTAAGAAATCGGCGAGTTTTTCATAGGGTATGGCAACTAGTTCGGTTGTTTCGGCGGCCTCTGCAGTTGCAGAGCGCGGCTCCCCGTCAACAAAAGCCATTTCGCCGAAATGGCTGCCTGCACTCAGAACTGAGACCGTCAAATTATCTCCGTTGGTTGCGCTTTGTTGAATGCGAACTGAGCCATAGCGAATGACATAAAGCGCCTTTGCCGGCTCTCCTTTAACAAATATGGTACTACCCACATTGTAATGCTGAACTTCGCCAAGCGTACTCACTGCGGAAAGTTCCTTTTCCGAGAGGGTCTTAAATAAATATATATTTTGCAACAAAGACAAGCTCATCTAATGTCCCCCAAAGCTGTTGACTCATGAGATAGGTTAGCATTGATCTCAATAATGCTACAAAAACTGCATTCCAGAATTTAATTTCACCGACTTTCGGTGTAAGACCTTTTCATGGCTATATTGGTTACCGGAGCAACCGGCTTTGTAGGGTCTTGGCTCGTTCGTAAGCTCTGCCAACAGGGCGAGCGCGTGCATATCTTGTGTCACCAAAGTTCACGCCTCGATGAATTTAAGGACCTCGACCTCGTTTCTGTTCGCGGTGATATCAGAGATGCAACTAGCCTCCAAAAAGCCTGCCTAGACGTTGATACAGTCTTTCACCTCGCGGGAGTTATTGGCTATTCAAAAGCCATGAGACCTATAATGGAAGCAGTCAATGTGCAGGGGACTCGTAATATGATTGAGGCTTTGCGTGGGTCAGATAAACGACTCATCTACATGAGCTCTGTAGTGGCTGTGGGTGCAAGTACACATCCTGAAGCCCTCAATGAAAACTCACCCTACACAGTCTCGCACCTCAATCTTGGTTACTTTGAAACTAAAAGAACGGCCGAACAGCTTGTGATTGAGTCCTGTCGTGCGGGTCAACTGAATGCCACTATTCTGAATCCATCCACTATCTATGGCGCTGGGGACGCAAGAAAAGGCAGCCGGAAAATTCAAATTAAAGTGGCTCGTGGAAAATTTCCTTTTTATACCTCCGGCGGCGTCAGTGTTGTCTCAATCCATGACGTGGTTGATGCCATGCTCAAAGCACGTGATGCCGGCCGAATCGGCGAGCGTTATATTCTCAGCGGTGAAAATATAACGATCAAAGATTTATTTGAACGAATCGCTGCTTTAAATAATGTACACGCGCCAGCTATCTTTTTACCAAATGCAATTGTTAGATCTATTGGCTTTTTTGGTGACCTTTTGGAGGACCTTGGTCAAAAAGGACCACTCAACAGCGAAAATGCCTGGACTTCAATACTCTATCATTGGTTTGACAATAAAAAGGCACGAGCGGAGCTTGGCTTCAATCCTCGCCCGGCTCAAGAAGCTCTCAGGGAGAGTGTCGAATGGATGAAGCACAACGGAATTTTTAAGTGAAATTGCTGCTTGCTCTTTTAAGTTTATTTCTTGTGGGAGTCGCTGCATCCGCTTTAGTGGTGGGAATGTTGATTTGGTCTTCGCCTGATTTTCATCAGCTGGAGAATTGTTTTAAAACATCAATGTTTAAGGTCTATCTATGCGCGGACTCTCCTCAATATGTCCGACTAAAAAATATCTCTCCCTACGTTCGCCAGGCCGTCATCGCTGCGGAGGATGCAGCTTTTTATTCGCACGAAGGTCTGGATTGGCATGAACTAAAAGCTAGCTTAAAGACAAATTTGCAACATGGTGGATTTCGTCGTGGAGGTTCGACTCTCACCCAACAACTTGCAAAAAACGCATTCCTCTCAAAAGAGAAGAGCCTTTGGCGGAAATTAAAAGAAGCCTATTTGGCTCGAGCAATAGAGAGGGCCTACGATAAAGACTTCATTCTTGAGAAGTACCTTAACCTTGTCGAATTCGGACCAAACATTTACGGAATTAAGTCCGCCGCCAAACATTATTTCAATAAATCACCCGATCAACTGCATCCCCTTGAAGCCGTTTTTCTGGCATTTTTATTGCCAAACCCAAAGGCTTACTCCAAGAGCTTTAGCACAGGACGCCCTACCGCTTTTGCCCAGAAAAAAATGAGTATCATTCTTAACCGAATGCTTGTTTTTGGAAAACTCTCCCAGCCAGCATACCAAGCAGCATTAGCACATCTGAATGATTTCCCGTGGGCCAACCTGCAAGAAAGCGACTTTAGAGATGCTCCGAACCTAATTCAAAACCCAGACATAACTCTCAATCCAGAGCTGGAGATTGAGCTAGACGAAGGTGATCAATCTTTAATAGAGGATCCTATTGATGAAGATTATGGCCCATAAATAGGTAGAAACTCAAAATAACGTCTCTCCTGTATGTCTCCTGTTCTCTGAAGTGCGCGGAAAGAACCCGACTTGTCACGTCAGCCATGACCACCCATTAGAAATGGTTCATGGCTTGTATCATTTGGTCTGATGTCACGCACTGAACTAAAAAAATTTTTGATACGACTGAGGGTTTCTACTGTTCCCTGACTCTGAAAAATATCTTTCCGAAAGGTAGCCGCACCTGTAAATCCCGCCGAGTACCAAGATGCGAATTTTCGCATCTGAATTAAAGTCAGACGTTCATCGTAAAACTGACAAAGGTGTGCGTATAAACGATCCAAGATGAACACCAAATCTTTGGCTTCGTCGCAGCTTGTGTTTTCTATAGCTCTCGCCTGCATAAAAATGCGAGGATTCTTTAAGCAGCCTCTGCCAATCATAACGCCATCGCAGCGGCTTTGTGCCAGACGCCTTATCGCCAGTTCAGGCGAGGTGATGTCCCCATTTCCTAGCACTGGCAAAGAAGAACTGGCTTTGACTTCGCGAATGTAATCCCAATCTGCCAGGCCGGTGTAAGCTGCGGCTCGAGTTCGACCATGGATAGCAACCCACGTTACTCCCTCATCATAAGCCACCTGAATAACTTCATGAGAATTACGTGAGGCATGATCCCAACCCGTGCGGATCTTAATTGTTAAGGGGATTGACACCGCACTCTTGGTGGCACGAATGGTATCTCGCAAACGCACAAGGTCTTTTAAACATGCGGAGCCCGCTCCCTTGTTGACAACTTTGGGCACAGGGCAACCAAAGTTCAAATCTACAAAGTCGGCTCCCATCTGCTCAACAGCTCGTGCGGCCTCGGACAGATGCTCAAGGTTGTCACCAAAGAGTTGAATGCCGACGGGGTGTTGGTCTGCACCAAACTCCATCAACCGACGAGTCTTTTGCGCAGAAAATTTAAGGCCCGTGGCACTCACCAGCTCAGTCACCATGATGCCACACCCCATTTCACGCATAAATGAGCGAAAGGGACGATCTGTAATTCCTGCCATTGGAGCCAACACAAACGGATTACGCTTTAGATACTCCAACAATTTTGCCTCAGTCATGGGCGCGAAGTGTAAGCGTCTATAAACAAATTGTCATCAAGCATCAAAATCTTTGCTTATGGAATTATTTACAAATCTCTTCTTGTCTTTTTGTCGCAGGGTGATAGCCCTAATCAATGAGGGGGATCCATGGATGGGATTGTTGGCTTAGCCCTGAAGCTTTTTTTAGCAAGCTTTGCGTGGGCTTCATTACCAGTGGATGACAACGAATTTCAGTGCACAGATTCGCAGCAAGCACAAAACTATATTTATGACCTCAATATTAACTTAAGTTCCTTTGGAGGTCTTGAGCTGTGCTCTCCCCACTCAGACGCAAAAAAGCTGTTTAACGATCTTGAAATTATACGACAGGGCCAATTCGCCGAGCCTCCCAGCAACACATTTATTCGCGAATTCATTCCAAAAGAGAGTTATTTCGACTGGCTAAAACAACAAACCCGCGGAATTGAACGGGCCAATGATATGCCCTACGCAACGGCCTATAATCGCGGCGGTCACTTCACACTGCAAGATGGTTGGGCTCAACTTTCCACACTTGGACGTGTGGGCACTCTCATCCACGAAGCTCGTCACACCGAAGGCTTTTATCATACGCGGTGCACTCATGGACCATATCAAGACTCTTGGGTCTCGGGTTGTGATGCCGATGTTTCACAAGGGGGCTCCCATGGAGTCGAAATGGAGTATTATGCGCGAGTTTATCTTGCTGGCCAAAACTTCCATCCCCTTTTTAAAAGTATGGCCAAGCTCATGTTGCTGGCGCGAGCCAATTTTGTATTCAATCACAGCGCCATGGCGGCACACGATGAACTGCTGGTACGAACATCGACGGGTTTGATACGGCTCAATGGAGTTTCTCGACAGTTCAACGAATGGCAAAGCCCGCTGCCAACATCCTTCACACTTAAGAGAACATCCTTTGGAGCCACGCTGTTGGACAACAAGGGAGAATCATGGGCGCTTCATCTCAGCCCGGAAGGGCAAGTCAGAGTTACAGAAGACGAGTATTCCTACTATAAATTATTAGAAATACAACCTCCCGCCGAATTGGCCGATTTGGAAGAAATTGACATCGGTACACGTCGCTATATGCTGGCCTTAAGCAAAACTGGTTTAGTTTACAGTTATCTTTTTGGCTCAGGGCAATGGAGCAATCCCTCAATGCTCCCTGGAGCCGTTCGTTTCGCAACTGTTTCCCCTGAAGGAGACAGCGGAGCTTTTATCGTTTTCTCCAATTCCAGCTACTGTGCACTTGATGTAGAATATCTCAAGTGCTTACAACCCACCCAACTCTGGCCCAAAAATGCTAGAGCCTTTCTGTTCTATCAAGGATCTCTTTTGCATCTTGACCAAGCGGGTGTTATCCGCTTTGCCGATGGCAGGCTACTTCCTGAACTCGGAAGTTTGCCCGCTTTAGATGCCGTGCAAATTCCGATATATGACGCCTTTAGGGAACCATGAATCGTAGTTCAGTCGCTTTTTTAGGATTGGCTTTCATCATCTACTGGATGTTCACATCAGAACTGCCTATAACAAAATCAACAGCAACCTTCGAAACTCTCTCGCCAACAAATCAGGTTCGGACTTCTTCTCAAACGGTGGATCGAACCAGCCCAAAAAGCCGCTTCCCATCAGGTGAATCGCTGCGATTTTGGATACAGCAAGAGGCTCAAGCCATCGGCCAATTGGATCCAAATCCAATACAAACATTAAAAAAGCTCAAGGCAAGAGCGGCGAAATTGCGTCGACACGAAATTGAGTATCTAACACAATTGGCTCTAGATAAAAAAGCCAATGGCGACGAGCGATTTCTATGTGTCTATATGCTCGGACTTGCAAAGGGCCGGGATGCCTTGAAATCGCTCAAAGAAATCGCTAGCTCTCCCATCAGTCGAACCGCTAACAATCGATCTTACTCCGATGAAATCGTGGTGCGTTTTCATGCGATGGAGGCCGCCACAAAAAAGTTGTCTCATCGGGAAGCGATCAACTTTCTCCGTGATATCCTGCGACAGACTGCAGACCCTTCTCTCGCCAAGCATGCTCAATATTGGTTAGCTCGCTTCGGCTGATTTCCGAACCGTCAAAGATTGTGGTAGACTCCAATTATGACCAATGACCTAAATAAAGCTTTCCGCGAACTCACCCAGGCTCTAATAGATTTACACCGTGAACTGCTCATGCTGGAGGCAAAAGCTTTAGAAGGAGAATCCGGCCGCAAAGTCTCTCCTTACGAGTTACTGCATGCGTCCTTAAATAATCCGTCGTTTTCTTGGCTAAGGTTGATGAGCGAAATGATTGTGAACATAGACACCATAATTGATGAAACTCCAAAATTATCCGGCAAAGAAGCAAATTGGGTGTCTAACGAAGTTCTAAACCTCATCGAAAAACCACAAGGCGCAGTACAATCTGAATTCTGGCAAAAGTATTCGCATCACCTCTCTGCAAACCCGGATATCATTATGAAACACTCTAGGGTGAAAGAGGTTCTTAAGGACTTGCGTCCGTCGATGTGAATTCAACTTTAGGTGGCTACACCACCTATTGTTTCAATATGAAACAATAGGCGAAATCTGAGCATTTTTTATGCACTACATGTCGTTGTGACAGTTTTTAGCGATTAAACTGGCCCGAACAGTCCGATTCTAAGCACCAGCTTTGCAACTTAGCTTAGCGTCCGCTCCAGGGATTCAAATTAAGGTTCAAAAAAAGACGTAGCCCGCAAAGGAGGAATTGTGACTGCAAAGGATACGTGCCCACGCTGTCATATTCGGATTTGTGAAGAACGTCAGTCAGCACCTTTGGTCATTTGCAATTCTTGTGGTCATGTCTTATCCAATGCCGAATCTCACATAGAGAATAATGCCGAGCGCACAAACCTTCGTTTATTAGCGGCTCTTTCTTTGGCCGCCATAGTGACTCTTGGGCATCTCGGCTCTTGGGGCTCATATAGTGTCGAAATTCGTTGGTTACAATTGCATGACCTCATTGGCACGGCTTCCTCGAGCAGCTACGAGCGGATGATTGATATCTGCAAGGAACTTAAAAAATCGGCATGCGTTGAATATGCCTACTCTCGTCAGGCGCGTTTAGAGCCTAAGAGCAGAATGAAATTCGCTGAATTTTTAATTAGTCGCAACAAATTCAAGGAGGCTGCAAACGCTCTCAAACCTTACGTCGATTCGTCGACAAAGGATCCTGTCGCCTTTTTATCTTATGCACGTGCCCTTGGAGAGGCCGGACAGATAGATGAAGCCACTCGCTACTACGAATATGTCATCAATGGTAAGGCGCGCTCACTGACCACTGAGGCGGCTGAAAGCTATGTAAAACATCTCGCTCGGGCCAAGCGCTATGACCAGGCACAAAAGGTGATCTATCGAATTCGTCGACAACACCTTAAAAACAGCAATTTTATGGGATCTGAGTTGCGTATTTTATCGGAACTCGGCAGCTCTGCTTCGGCGCGTGGCCTTGCCAGTACCTCCAAGCCAACATATCATAAACGCTAACTAGACATCTACCAACCAAAAGTGCTTCAATAATTCTCCTAAAAGGGGATGTTCTTGGTAAAGCCACGCAGATGGGTCGTCAAAGCCGGAAGCAAAATGGTTTGCGATGGAGGATTACTTCTCATGCGCACCTGGATGCGCCAAGTAGTGCACCTCCGCCGACAGTTTTCAGTAGAAGTTATCTGGGTCACTTCCGGCGCTATCGCATGGGCCGTAGACAAAACAGAGTTTGTTGGCCAACGACGTACTTTGCCACAAAAGCAAGCTCTTAGCGCCATCGGCCAACCGTTAATTATGGATCAATACAATCTTGCCCTTCAGGCCGAGGGCCTCTTGGGTTCTCAAGTCCTCTTAACGGCTGGTGATATGAGAGATCCAACTCGCCGTCGCAACCTTCAAAATACACTCTCTGAACTTTTGCGCTGGAAGGTTGTGCCAATTCTCAATGAAAATGATGCCGTTGCAACCGAAGAAATTCGCTTTGGCGATAACGATGCTTTAGCCTCTCAGGTTGCGACCATGATGGGAGCGGAGCGCTTGATTCTGATGACCGACGTCGACGGGCTTTTCAATAAGGATCCAAAGCGAAGTACAGATGCGCAGCTCATCACTTATCGTCCAAAAGTGACGCCCAAGGATCTTACGATGACGAAGGGGCGGCTATCTTCAAAGGTCGGCACCGGAGGTATGTATTCTAAGCTGCTGGCGGCAGCTCGGGCCAATCGGGCCGGCATTGTTGCTCATCTTATTCGGGGAGATCGACACAACGGCCTACTTGAAATCGCCCAAGGCCAAATTACCGGAACGCAAATCGGTGGAAAGCCCAAAGGAGACCGGCGTGGAAAATGACCGAATTCTATTTGAACTCAAGAAGTCTGCGCGAATTTTAAGTCAGTGGCCCGCTGAAAATAAAAATGCAGCCTTAGAAGCTTTGGCGAGCTTGCTCCTACGAAACGCAGATCAAATTCTTCACGCGAATAAGCAAGATTTAGAGAATCTACCAATTGAGGCTACTGCCGCCTTCCGCGACCGCTTGACACTCAACCAACAAAGAATTGACGCCATGGCCGAAAGCCTCAGGCAAGTCGCCAAACTTGCCGACCCCGTGGGAGAAATCACTGAAGAACGACACCTGCCCAATGGCCTTCATATTCGCCGGGTACGCGCGCCTCTGGGAGTGATATTCCTGATTTTTGAATCGAGACCAAATGTTATTACCGAAGCCTTTTCTCTGGCATTTAAAGCAGGCAATACAATCCTGTTGCGTGGGGGATCTGACTCACGGGCGAGCGCAAAAGTTATTTACCAACTGATTGATAAAGCTTTTCAAAATTCAGGTTTAAAACCATTTTATGGAATTGAAGATTACGACCACGCCATAGTCGGAGAATTGCTTAAACGGCCAGACTTAATAGATGTCGTTGTACCCAGAGGAGGAGCCAAATTAATTGAATTCGTTCAAGCTCATGCGCTGATGCCGGTCATCAAAAACGATAGAGGTATGTGTCATGCTTATATCGACGACGAGGCTGATCTCGAAATGGCGACTCGTGTAGTCGCCAATGCAAAAACTCAAAGACCTGGAGTTTGCAATGCCTTGGAGACGATATTAGTTAATGATCGCATCGCCCGAGAATTCTTACCGAAACTCTACAGCGCGACAATCGGCGTGCAATGGCGAGGAGATGAACGCACACTTCAGATTCTCAATGGGTTACCAAGGGTCAAACCAGCCCATTCCTCCGATTGGGATACAGAACACTTAGACATGATCATAAACTGCAAAATCGTCGCCGATCTCCCGGAAGCCCTGGATCATATTGAACAGCATGGCTCCAAACATTCCGAAACAATCATTACACGCAATGAGAATAAAGCTCGCCGATTTCAGGCCGACGTGGATGCCGCAGCCGTTTACTGGAATGCATCCACAAGATTCACTGATGGCTTCGCTTTTGGACTCGGCGGTGAGTTAGGAATCAGCACACAAAAATTGCATGTTCGGGGACCTGTAGGCTTACGTGAACTGACCACTCCTCGCTGGATTATAGACGGCACAGGACAAATTAGAACTTAAGCCCATCCAGCCCAACTCCGATATCCCTTCGGGTGGATGTATGGTTACAAACAGTAAAATCGTGGCGATGGTCATTGTTTTGGCCTCTCTGCTAATAGCTTTCCAAAACTGCTCCAACATGAAACATCGACGAGTTGAAGATTCCATCATTAGCCAACTAAAATTCCAGCTCGATACAAAAGTGTGTTCATCGTCATCTCTTTTGGGTGAATGGAGAAATGACTCGGACGTCTCAGATAAGGTCAGGTTCAAAGAAAATTGCAGCGGATTTTCTACACAATGTCGAAGTCAATTTTATTTTGCGGCGGAGCATGGATTAAAAGGCAAGCTCCTTGTCCACGTGCAATCCAGCGGAGCTAGCAACTGCCTGCAACCGGGCGAGCATATATGCTCATTTGAGTTCAACGAATCCAAGATTCCCCGGACACTAAGCATTGATTGCGGAGGGTTAAAAATTGACTATTCGCAAGTACCTTCTCCAAATTGAGACATTGCGAAACAGACCATTCTGATTTGGGCCATCCAATTGCAAAAGATTAAGACAACTCTCTAAAAAGCCGATACTAACACTTGGGGATAAGGGAGATCTGGCGAATGCTGAAGAGAATTGTATTGGCTCTAAGCGCCCTTCTGTGGACAAGCTGCACTCGTCCGCTGGACGACTCTAGCGTGATGCGTTTAAGTCTTGCATCCACCTCCGAGTCCCTAAGCGTTGGAGCGCTTTCCTCACAACTTTCAATGATTATCATAAACGTTTCAGGTCCAGGCATACCATCACCTATTCTCTTTCAGTGGAATCGTCATTCTTGCCCCAGCGGTAATTGTCCAGTTCCCAGCGAGATCAGCCTCGCTATTCTGGGTGTCAGTTACCATGGGGTGGATGGATTACTCACGGCAAGTCGGTAACTGCATATAAAACGACGACCGCAGGTTGCGGCTCCTCATGTGAATCAGAGCAAAGAAAATGTAACAATGGAACTCTGAGTGGTAGTTTCTCCAATTCTACCTGTTCTCTGGCAAGCTGTTCAGAAAGCAGCTTTAACTGGTCTACAACACAATGGAGTCAATGCAATCTCGTTGAATCCCGCTACATGAGGTCTCGACAAGTGAATTGCGTTGATTCTTCAAGTCGGATCGTAAATTCGACAAACTGCTCTGAACTAACTCCACCAGCTTCGACTGAAGCTTGTACCATGAGCAGAGAGGGAGGCATGTAGCCCTAAAACTCTACAAGTTTATCTCAAGTTTTTTACTCGCCAATTGGCGATAGCTTCTAAGCTGGTCTACGGTAGTTGCTTCACGACCGATGCCAATCGCCGACACCGATTGCTGACATTCAAACTCAAATGTCCGCTCGATGGGAGCTATAAGAGAATTATTGGCGACAAAATAGCGAGTGACCGGCTCATACAATAGGTACTCCCGTTTATATCCAACGGCATCCGCAATCAAAAATTTATGCTTTTCGTGCCCACAGCGCACCTCCACAAATGGCTTCTCCCACGCTTGCGTCCACAAAGGGTGTATCCAAGGTGATACCTGAGACAGACTTGCCCCTATCACCCTCACTCGTAGTGTCTTCTTATAGTTTCTTGTAGTCTCAAAATTGACAATTGCTCCAGCATCACAATAGGGATGCTGATCTGGACATTCATTCCACTTGAACAAATACTGATTTTCACCCAAAACATCAGTGCCTGCGTTAGATTTTACTTTCGCCAGCAAATCCGCATCTGGAAATTGCTCATAAGCCAAAGGCCAAGTGTGAAATTTGGGAGGCAATAGATCGGGCCGCTTCAATCGATAAGGCGCTATTGCTAAACGACCACCAAATAAATTTTCTCTATCGAAAATTTCGATATGCCCTTCTCTCAAGCCTCGATGAATTTCCCACGGCAACGGTTGCTTAAGAAGCCAATCCGACAGGTCTCGCTCCGTGTCTGGTTCCATCGCGACAAAATATCCATCCGGTCTATCTCCAGACACCATTACTCGCTTGAGCTGCTCAGCTACTTTGAGAAAACTAGGTGCTGGGTCTCCATCAATATGCACATTCACGAAAAAGATACGCTCGCGAGCCTCCGCTAAGGACCAACCGGTGCGAGCTAAAATTCTCTGCCAAATGGCCTCCCACTGCCTCCAGCGAACCATATTGCTTTCGTTCGCAGCCACATCACGGATGGTCAAAAATTCTTTTTGTACAAAACCCAAGGACAAGGATATCAAAAGGGCAACTAGCACATAGGGTTTAGGCCGCAGTTCGACTTTAAATAATATCAAACAAGCAAAAACCACTAAGCTCTTTATAACCAAAAGAATCTCGCTCTGAGTGAGCGCTTGTTCATTGAGGAAGTTTAAAGCCAAAATCACACTCACCAAAAAAATCAGCGATAAAAAAATATAGATGAGCGTAACTGTACGGTCCGACCAAAGCTTTAAATGCAACACTACCGTGAGCAATAGCAACGATAGATGCAGAGGCATACCGTAACGATTGGCAATGGGAACAAAAAAAATGTACGAAAATGGAATAAAGCCAAAAGCGGCACAAACCAATAGCGGCTTCAACCACGCATAAACGATTGGCTGCGACATATCTGGTCTCTTAAGAAATAATCGACTTACCAACCATGTCAGTGCAATTGCGATGAGTGGCCACGGGATGACACGCAAACTCTGCAGAATGACGACATGAAGAGTGTCGAGTGGATTCTGGCTATTGATCGCCTGAAGAAGATGCGCCAAGGTTGGTAAAACATCTTCCGCAACCCCGGCATAAGCGGGCTGCTGACCAAAATCAATTCCCATTCTATGCAAAGTCAGCCAAGCTAAATAGGGAGAAAAGCAAAAAAGCAATACAGCGGTCGCTCTAACCATTGCCTTCTGTGGAACTATCGGCAATGAAAGTCTTTTAGAAAAAATGAACAAAAAGATGGCCGAAAAAAATAGAAATATGATTGAAAAATGTATCTGACTACCAAGACCAATCCAAAGGCCACTGCGAACAAGAGCCCGACTACGTTCAGTCTCTGAGTTAAGAGAAAAGGCTCGACAAATATCGACAATGCCTAAGAGCACAAATATAAAAAGAAAACTCGGATTAATAAAAATCAAAAAAAAATGGCGCGTCACTACCGAATAACTGAACAGACCAAGCCAAAGAATACCTGCCGGTAAACTTAGCGAATTGGAGCGTCCCACGTGACCTCTCAGAAAAAGCCAGCCCAGGGACGCGGTTGCAGCTGCCAGCAGAAGCATTTGCACCCATGCTCCTGCCCAGGATCGACCAAATATTTGTGAAATTGAGAGAATAAGATAATAGAGAGATCCGGGCAGATTGCCCCCGCCTGTCATCTCAGGACCAAAAAAAATTGGAAATCCCCGAGCGAGAAGATAGGCCCGCTCAAGATCGCGTGTCTGAAAAACATAGGTGACTGTTCGATCCCACAGAGCGCCAGGATCAATCAGCAAAATAAAAAGTCCTGCGAGAAATCCAAAAATGAATACTTCCCTAAGGTATCTTTTGCCCATCTCGGCCAATCTGGTTGTCAACGATGGTCTCCTTGGATTTAAATGTTTAACTCCATGATGCCAGGTGGTTGCTATGCTGAATAGACTTTTTGCTGCCGACGATTGGGGCCTCTCACCAGCAGTCAATGAAGGAATTTTGGCCCTGGCTCGCAGAGGCTGGTTGAGCTCGGTGTCGTGTATGGCAAATACACCTTTTATTTCTCATGGACTAACTGAACTGTTGTCCCTTTCACCGCAAATACGCTTTGCATTGCATTTTAATCTTACATTCGGAAAGCCACTTTCGCCACCTGAGAGGGTAGAATCTTTGATTCGCAAATCCTCAGCTCACCTGTTTAATCACCAGACCTTGATGTTCAAATGTTTTTCTGGCCGCATCGATCCTGAACACGTGTTCATTGAAGCCAAGGCTCAGTTGTTAGCTCTTTTAGGTAAAGACATCCCCGTCTCTCTTCTCGATGGCCACCATCATATTCATTTTTTGCCGGTGATCAGCGGTGCGCTGAAACGATTGAGCTTTGAGTACCGGTTCGACGGAGTCCGCTTAATGCGAGATCCTAGTCACTTTTTTAGCTTTCTTCAAAGTCAATGTCTTGCCGGAGATTGGCCAATTCCGCTTCAGGATGTCTGCTATTTATTGCGAAAGGACCTTCGGAACCGAAGCTCATTTATGAAAAAGCTGAAATTCGCCGCTGGACGACCTCTTGTAGTTCATCCGGCAACACACAATGATTTTGATGTCATAGGAGTAAATGACAATTTGCGTGAGCAGAGAATCTTTGAATTGCATTCCATTTTCCACTTCCTCGATAATCAATGACCATGAAACACTATTTTTTTATGGGTTTGATTTTTTGCTCATTAGCTTCTTCGGCGGCGACACTCGAAAAAGTTCTTGGGGACTATGGCCTCAAGGTAGACTCCACAAAAAATTTTAAATTACTTAAAGATCAAAAAATTTCTGGAACGTCTAAAAAACAACACCTTATCGACGCACAAGCCGGAACCGGCGAGCGGATCGAGATCAAGATTATTTCCCCCATTGATAAAGGTACCGCTCAATCTCTCGTCGAAACTGAACAAACAGCCATGCGTAAACTTTATTCGGCCCCGCAGACCCCGTATATGGGCGATATCGCGCAAGCCCTTGGCGGCTGCCCAAGCGCCATGGGACCTATAAGAGAGAATATTACCCTCGGAGGAACCGAGGTTGAAGCGTGGATTGGCGCTAGCCATGCCAATTCGGCTTTTGGAGCTTGCTCTGCAGAAGAAGCAAAGTTTAAAGGTGCTCTTCTGATCTATTACGTGCCCGAAACTCAATCTGTTTGGCGTTGGCGAGTCTTCGCAAATTGGACTGGTGTAAAAAAATCTATAGACTCTAATTGGTTAAAACAAATCGTCAGTAGCTTCAAAAAATAAAATTAGCGAAGAGCTACGCCAATATTTTTAAAGGCAAAGATTTTGAAATGCTACGACCAACAGCGGCTCTGCCCCTTTGGCGCTGCTGGCAACATTGGTTGAAAAAATAGATTTGAAGCTTTTATCTTTAGAGCAACCCACGCGCGAAGAATCGGCATGTACAATGGTAAACTGTTGATTATCCTTAGCGATCAATGCTGCCGGATGACCTGATCTCTTAGCCTCATCAACGAGAGAAGGGCGGATTTCGTCAATCGTGCCACGAAATACATGCTCTCGCAACTTGCCCTTGACCACTCGAATGTGTTTAACCTTAGGAATATTTCGCCTAACCAATTCTGGAAGTTGCTCAAAGTTTATTGTTTCAAATTTAACTACGCCCACGTCTGACCGGCGGGCAGTGTCTACCGCTCTCTTGTAGGCAAACGGAGAAATTTTTAAGATTTGCGAAAAGACTTCTCCTCTTTCCGGAACCAATTGGTGGCAAGCATAACAGGCTTGAGCTTGTGAAATAGGGTCTACATCGTATGTGACCTTATCACCATCGAAGAGCGCATAGCCCCATCCACCAGTGGAGGCATAACGCTTCTTGTCCCGTACCATGAATTGATAGCGAACAGCACCCGAAGGCACTTTAGAGCTCTTGAAAGCTGAGTCTTCTTCGGTGATAAATCCTATTTTCGCAAAAACCGAGCCATCTGGAAATTCTTTACTGCCTTTCTCCAGAGCTTGCATTGCCAAAGGATTAGCCCAGACAAAGCGCTGCTCCTGAGTGTCAGTACGGTAGCGCACAGTTATCATTTTCCAATCCTGTTCAAACGCGGCATAATCAGAATAAGAGATCCCGTTCATTTCTGTTTGACCGGAAAACGACGCCGAATGTGCTGGTACAATAAAAAGAATCAGCTTTAACAAAAGCATCTTAAGATCTCCTTGCTTGAACTACAGAGGATTCTCTCATTTTATGAACTGACTTAAAAATCTTAGTTAGTTTTCTTTTAGCAAGTGCCATAATTTCGACGCGCAACATAGCCCAACCACGAGCTCGAAATTCATTAAAACGGTCACGTTTTATCATTTTGGTAAGATTCACCAGAACAAAGGGATTCAACCAGCTGGGGAAAAAGCGTATCAAATTCCAATCTACACACAGGTTTACAATGGTCGTCGGCATCAACGGCAGTAGAACCATGAATGCATGGTACCTGCGCGATAATTTATCTTGCTCGAGCTCGGTTCCACCTGCGATGTGCCCACGCGAATGTTGACCTTCTTCGAGCTTCTGTATTTGCTCAGGCGCCAAAAGCTTACGCTCTTTGGCTATAGAGAGAATTTCTGTGGAAGGATAATACCTCAACCAAAATGCATACAAATGCCATGGCCGTGCTTTTGCGAGAAGGCGGACAGTGGCATCTAGGTCATCTTTAGTCTCGGTCGGCAGTCCGATAATCACATCAACAGTCGTCCTAATTCCAGCTTCACGCAATGCTGTGAGGGCATCGACAATTTGATTGTCTTTAGTTTTTCTGTGCAAAATTTCTCGCCGCAAATGTTCTGCACCCGATTGAATTCCAATCTCAACTGCATCACAGCCGCTCTCCGCGAGAAGTTTGGCCATTTCTTTGTCAATAGTGTTTGGATAAACCCAAGCAAAATATGGAATTCCGACTTTAGCTTTATAAAGCTGGCAAAATTCTCTCAACCATCGCTTGTCGTAACTGAAATCCTCATCGTTAAAACGCACATGGTTGATGTTATAGCGTTCCTTGGCCCAAAGTATCTCATTCACGACATACTCTGGACTATGTCTCCGTGTCCATTTCTGAGTTTTAGCAACTCCTCCTTTGTACAGCTTCATCGAAGTGTTGTTGTCGCAAAATGTACAACGATAAGGGCATCCCCTACCTGACATAGTCGTGTAGCCCTTATTAAGGTAGGGCATGACGTCATAATAGAGATCCTTGTCGGGAAATGGCAGAATGTCTAAGTCCTCTATCAATGGCCGCATGTCATTAACTACAATTTGGCCTTCGCGCTTAAAGGCTAAGCCCAGCACGTCTTCTGGTCGGCGTCGTCCTTCGAGAACCTCTATTAATTCAAGGAGGGTCCACTCTCCTTCTCCACGAACAGCGTAATCGACACAACTCTCTTTTAGAACCTGTTGAGGATGAAAGGTGGCGTGACAATTGCCAAAAACAATCGGCACATTTAGACGCTGCTTAATTCGCCGCGCCCACTTTAAGGCCCAGTGAAAATCGTCTGTGACTACCGGCATAGCGACCAAATCAGGTCTGTGGTCTTCCACTTGCGCGAGAATATATTCACTATCCTCAAAAAAATCTGAAATCCAAGGAAACTGAACCCACGGATTGTCAAAAAGATTAGGGTCATTGACCAAAGCGGTTTGATGTCCAGCTCTTTTTAAAAAAGCAGAAAGGCACTGTATGCCTCCCATCTCCTGCTGGGGATTTAAAAACACAACCTTTTTCACGTCATCTCCACTCGCGACTTTTCATTGTACTGACGTAAAAATTTTATAGCTAACAAAAATGCTAGGTAGACACCCAAGAACGAGGCCACAAGGCCCCAGGGAAAGAAATATCTCTCGTCTGCTGTCGTGCGCAGACCACTCCCGATACTAGACAACAAGGTCACGTCAAAAAAAATCCCGACGAGGGTCGTAAAAAAATAAGTACCAAAAGACAGGCGCAAGCTGCCGATGACCAAATTGAGAACACCAAAAGGTAGGAGGGGGCTTAAGCGTAGCGCTACCAAAAGGATTGGATCCAAAGATTCCAGTCTAGCGGCAATAGACTGAATTTGAATTTCATAATTTTTGATCGGCCAAGAGCTAGAAAAAGCGCGCGCCACAAAGTAGGAAATCATCGCACTCAGCATAGTCACAGGGTATATAATCATTACAGCCATCCAAAAGCCAAAAATGGCTCCAGCGCCGATATTCAAAATAGTGCAACCTCCGGGAATACTAAATAGCGAGGCCATCAAATGTGATAAACAAAAAATGATTACTGATTTGAGTGGATGGGAAAGATAAAAAGCTTCTGCAATTCGCAAATATTCTAACGCCCATTCGAAGCGTACAAATTGATCGCTCGTCCTTACAATCAACCAAACAAGAATCGCCAACAGTAAAAACTTGAAAAATGGGCGTCGTAACGAGGCAATCATGAACGATTGCCCTTGCGCCGCAATTCGCGCAATTTAAGGACTTCCTGAATTCTTCCCGCTGCATGAGCCCATATTAAATTCGTGTCCACCTTGCCATATTCGCGTGTTTTCCAAATCGGCGGATTTGTTGACAACAATCGCAACAACGAGAACGTGACACTTGACCGTAGCGCCGCTTTTAAAGACGAAAATCTATAACCAACAGCGATTGTGGGACCGATATTTTCTACTTGATGCCATACGTGTGGAGGTATGTACATAACATCTCCCGGCTTCAAGTGAGCTTCAAACAATCGGGCATGTTTTAGCAAAGGGTACTTTTCATAATCCGGTTGTTTGAGATTTATAGGGCTTTTCACATACGCAGTATTGGTTACCTGAGGATATAAACACACTGAATCTTCGGGCAGAAACATTGTCCATTTTTTTTCGCCATAAACTTGCACATAAAGATTGCATGGTTGATCTGCATGCAGGAGGGTCTTGTGGCCATCACCGCCCATGAACATATAGTAGGTGTTTGCAAAGGTTTTTGATCCCGCCATTTCTCGTAGCCAAGCCAAGTCCAGGTCCTGCGCGAGCTCAGGATGTTCATGTAAAAGTGGACTAAAACGCAGATATTGATCTTTACTCTCACGTATTGACGACACCAACTCGTTGACCGACAAAAATTGAAATCCATCGTTTTTGTCGTGAGTCGTCAACCCCTGCGAATCAACTAGCAACAGGTCACTCTTTCCGTAGTTGGATGAAAAGTAATCCAAATCCCACTTTTGACAACAAGGCCAGTTCTTGGCCGCGCCTGAAAAAATGATTGGCAGGGAGCGATCAAAGTATTTTTGGCGGAATAAATTCGGCCTGAGATCTCTTTCCTGCGCAATGTTGTGACTAAACGCAAAAGAGTCCTCTTGTAGTTTTTTTGCCAGGCGGGTTAAGAATGCCTTTTTATATCCACCGAAAATGGAAGTAAACCAACGTGACCCTAAGAGCTGCTCGGCTAGCAACAGCACATTCGCAATCCAACGATCACGGTAAACTATCTTTGACTGTTTTTGCACAATGTACGAAGTATAAATGGCTTCAAACAAAAGTCTTCCGATGAGGCAATTGGTCAAAAATCAATTTGGTAATATGGCAAAAAAAGCTCCCAAGTCGCGGCTTGAAGACCCCGCAATTTTTATTGCCTGCAGTGGTTTAGGCATGGGTAATGCGTCGCGCATGATCGCGGTCGCGGAAGAAATGATCTCATTAGCTTCTCAGCAAGGCCTGAAATTAAGAGTTCACATTGCAAGTTGGGGCTCAGGGTATAAATTTTTAAAACAATCACAAAATCACCGCGACCTTGAATTCGAGCTCCACCAGCTGGAGGCCTACCCAGCCCAGCTATCTCAATTAGTGTTCAAGGGTTTTTCAACATTTTGCCGAAACAGCTTCTTGATTAGACGCTGGTTGTGGAAAATCAGGCCAACGTTGATTCTGTTGGATTCAGACTATCATTTTCCTGCATTTTTAGGTTCAGATTGTCCGGTATTTTTTATGGGACAAGCTGCCGATGTCTTAAAAAGAGCAAAAAGGTGTTCGTATTCTCCAGATTCATGGAAAGAGATTATCAACTTGAATTTGAGAGAGCGCCTGGATTTCTTTTTTCAGCGCTGCGTGGCTAAATCGGTAATTGTCCCCAGTTTTCGAGTAACCGCCAATACAGACGCAAAGATTCACCATATTCCATTAGTCGTAAGGCGAGAATTTTTGTGTCCAACTCAGCCTCAATCGACATCTTTGCGCATCGGAATTCTACTTAGTGGTTCCAGGCTGGAAAAAGACCATTTTGTCAATTTTGCGAAAAGACACCATCTCAAAATTTTGAGTCCGGACGATCTGCATCCAAACACCACAGTTCCTTCTCGTGCAGAAATGCTAGATCGCTTCGACTTGCTATTTATACAAGGCGGTTTAAGTTCGATCTCAGAATGCATAGCTCGAGGCAAATTCGTAGTTGTGTTTCCTATGCAAGGACATCCAGAACAAATATTGAATGCGGTCGAGGTCGAGCAGCTCGGACTGGGTATAAAGGCAAATGTTGATGATTTATCCAACCTTACCCAAATCCTTGACCGCGCCGAATCGGCGCGCCGTCGATCAAGACGCTTCCTCGTTAAATGCGATGGAGCCCACGTGGCAGCACTCACTCTGCTCGGTCAGGTGGCGCCGCCTGAAACAACATAGCTGTACTGATAACCGTCGCATTTCTTTGGTCAATCAAATTTAATCCGCACTTGCTTCCATGCTCCCTGTAGGCTTGTGAAGACCTCATATAAACTGAGCAACCCCAATATTTGTGAAAGGCCTCATAAACCCATCCACTGAACCCCAACCGCGGAGCCAAAAGCACCAGTCTTCCTCCCGGCTTCAAAAATTGAGCGCATTTCTCAAACACCTGAAGGGCATCAGGAACGAACTCAAAAACTCCAGCGGCTAAAATTTTATCAAATTTCACTCGCAATTGCAGATTTTCAGCTCGAGCCAATATTGTAGTAACTCAGCTGTTTTCAAGCTGCCGGATCATCGATGGACACACATCAACTCCCGTCACCTGCATGCCAAAATCGGAATATAATTTACGGGCGTAAAATCCAGCGCCACAACCTAGCTCAAGCAGACTCTCTCCAGGCTGCGGCTGCAAAAAATCAAAAATGACTGCTTTTTCTCGTCGACGGAAATGTCCCCAGAGCCCACGCCCACTGCGATCAAGATAAGTAGAAGCCGCCTTTTCAAAATAGGCGTCTGTCATTATTGGCGAGCCGCCCAGACAAGAGCTCCTGGATTTAAGATTCTTGGCTTATATAAAAACTCCATCGAATAATTAGCTATCTTCAGCCATTTTCTTACCTGACAAGTGTTATATGTTCGTCCGGCTTGCTGTCGACTCAATGATCGATCTGCATATCGGCGGTAGATCCGGTATGGATTAAGTGCCGATGCCTCGGTGTAAGAAAAAAGAATAGCTGAGGAGCGCAACCTTATTAAGAGAGCCTGTATTTGCTGTTCATCCAACCAGTCGGTCAAACCCAAGAATACAGTAACCTGTGCCTGCGGCAGATCCGAAACCACAACGTCAGCAACTCGAAAATTAAAGCCGACGTGTCTTACTCGCTGACGAGCCATTTCAATTGCATTCTCTGCAATATCTAAACCCAGATACGAGGCACACGTTGAAGTTAGTGTCTCCGCCAACAATCCGCTTCCACAACCCAGCTCCAAAACCGAACTGCCTGGACCCAGTCGACGGCCCAGCTCCCGAGAAGCTAAACGCAATCTTGCCCGCAATGGCCATGAAGGAGGATAAAGTCGGTAGAGATTTGAATACCGCGCTTTTTCCCACGTTAGAATTTTTTGTTCCCAAAATTGCTTCGCGCTCGCCATCAAGAATATTTTGCCACGTTTATGCTCCATAGGTCACCCCTATTGGAACATGCGAGAGGAATTGGCGGAGAGGGTGGGATTCGAACCCACGAGACGGTTTTGCCGTCTACTCGATTTCGAATCGAGCGCCTTCGGCCACTCGGCCACCTCTCCTTTGAGGTTTTTCGCTTGAACATTTGGATACCATTAAACCCAATGCGTCGCCAATCCCATTTCCTTGCTTACGCCGCAAAAAGGCAATAGCTGTCAAACATCATCAAACTTTTTCTGGGGGAGGGAATGCGAGTGGTTCGCGCAATTCTCGCTTTACTGGCCTTAGCCTCTTTGGTAGCCGCAGCTAGTTTACGCTCTAGTAAATTCTTGAATCCGATTGGCTACGGTAATGTTCGCTCTTACGATTTTGCTAGGGGCGACTCAGGTGATACCTCAGGTTGGCGAAATTGTGTCGAAGTTGGGGGCAATAACGTAGAAGTCGGCGTAGTCTGTGAAGGGCTACGCCAAATCCGGGTGCATGGCGGAAGATTCGTAGATGTGAATTACTTCTGTGAATTTCGCTTTTCACCCACAAATAATACCGCCTTTAATCTTGAGTATGAGCTCTGCCAGTAAGACTTATTTCCGTGCGCACGCCACTTGCAAACCAGGTCACCAATCAACCCAGAATAATGCCATGAGATCTAGAACCTGTATTTTATACATTTTAACTATGTTTTTTTGCAACTCAGAGTCCAATGCGGGAGACGTCACTCAACTGTCAACCTCGCCGACTCGAAAGGCAGAGGCCCGCATTCAGCATTTTTTAGACACTGGTTCAAAATCCCATATTCACCAACTCGATGATCTAGAAATTCACGGATGGCCGGCAATTCACCTCGCTCTGAAACTATCGCTCGAAAAGTTGAACACATCGACGAATACGTCGGTTCGCACTGAGAACCGGATTCTCGATTTGGTTGAATACCTTTCAGGAATTGCAAAAACGTCTCATGGAAAACCCGTAGCCGTAGGGTTGCGCTCGACCGTCTCCCAACAATCTGAGCTACTTCTTGAAAAATTCATGGCCCACAGGATGAATCCAGCAGTTTTGGTCGAATTTTTTGATCACCTCAATTTATGGAGTAATCGGTCTTTTTGGTTTTTCCAAAAGGTGGCCACCCATACGCATGCATTGCGTGATCATTTCTGGCGTATTCAATCTCTTATTCCTGAATTGGATGTCGAACAACTGGACAATTTCGCAGCCCAGTTACGAACGCATCGTTTGGATAATTTTATCCGGCTAAGCCTACTTCTGCAAATGGCGCGAATAGAACAAACCGAGCTCACTTTGCTATTCCAACTGTCTGCGCAAAGCTTCATAGAGAAAAATGAAGCTTTTCTCTCAGGCCGTAGGTATGTAGAAATTGTACCGACAGCCGCAAAAACCGAGTTGATCTACGCCCAAACAATGAACTTTTTAATGGTGATCTTAACCACAAATAATGAGGACGTGATTAAATCTTTTGATTTGGCAAAAAAGCATTTCGCCAAACAAAAGCTCATCCATGAGCGGCAAGCTGCCTCTAGATTTTTTAGTTTATTGCAGTCATTTCAGCTCGAATGGACGAACCCATCCAGCTGGCGAACCAAAACTTATTACGACGTTAAGGAAAATGTGCTCTTTGTGCCGTTTCCTGGTCTTCGTGGGTGCGAAAAAAATCTCGATTAGGTTTACCCAATTGAGTTTTTGATAGGCCCAACCAATATTTTTTAAATTGGGCAAAGCATTTGCAGAGGTCTACCTCAACTATCTTTAAGAGCGAATAATGAGACTAAAAATTTGTATTTTGTTTAAATGTGTCGTTATGTTTTACGCCTTGCCTAGCTTTGCGGTGAAGGTAACAGCTATCCCAAGATCTCCGACCCAAATGGCAGAGGACCGAATCACTTCCTTCATAAGTCTGGGAGCAGACTCGCCTACGGGAAAATTGAGTGATTTGGAGATTTCCGGGCTGCCGGCGATTCACCTAAGCCTAAAAGTATACTTGCAGCACTTTAAGAGTTCGGTCGACTTGACTCCTCAAAAAGTCCATCGAATGAGCCTAGTGTTACAAAAAGCCGCCGATACAGCTAGAACAATTGGACCAAAGGTTAATCACCCTCTTAAATCGGCCATCAAAATTCAGGTTGACGAACTACTGGTACGTCTTTTCAGAAGTGGGGAGAGGCCTATAGCTGCAATACAGATTCTTGACTACCTTGATTTATGGACAGTAGACAATTTTTGGTTTTTTGAGAACATTGCTTCAAACCCAAATTCTTTGATTGAACATCGGTCTAGAATTCAAAAACTAATTCCTGAATTTAATGAGGATCAATTAGATCTCTTGTCCTCGCAGTTAAGAAGTCACAGCATGGAAGCTCACGTTCGGCTAAGCTTGCTCTTTGACATGGATCGAATCACTGTGATTGAATTAACAAAATTTCTTCTTTTGATGGCAAATCGCTTTGCCTCCAACTTAGCAAAAGAAAATAATGAATCCTCCTCCCCTCTAAAGGCTTACTATACTCAGAAGATAGAGCTGATTTTTGCTCATACCGTAAATCGCCTCATAGCTGCCTTGCATACGGAAGACCAAACGGTGCTTTCCGCATACGATCGAGCAAAGACCCTCTTAATCCGCCAAGGGCAAACTTCGAATCGAGAGGCTCACTTGCATTTTATGCAAATGCTTTTATCTCCGCATTTTGATTGGATGAATCGCTCAACTTGGAAGGTCAAACCAAGTTACGTAATTGATGGAAACATTGTGAAGCTGGATTTTCCTGATCGATCGGATTGCCAAAGGCATCTGGAGTAAGATTGGCGGATTCGCCGCAAATCGAGTCTTAGTGTTAAATACCTTGGAAATATCAAATAGTTAATAACACTAAGATTTTTTCGTTTCCACAATTTGTTCACACAAATGATGAAATTTGAGCAACTCGTTTAATGGGGCCCATATTTTTGAACTAAACCCTTGGAGTCGTTAATATGGTATATTACAAATATATATGTAAACCATATTAATGAATTTATGATCCCAAAAGCATTAATTAAAAGAATCGATCAAAAGTTTCAACTCTTACGCTCCAAACGCCCTCTTTCATCAAGCATTAAGACAAAGCTGCGAGAGCAGCTTTCGCTAGAGTTGACCTATAACTCAAATGCAATTGAGGGAAATAAGTTAACTCTCAAAGAGACTTTCCTGGTGATCAACGACGGCCTGACGGTCAAGGGAAAGTCCTTGAAAGATCATCTTGATGCCAAAAATCATAATGAGGCCGTTCATTTTTTGTATGAATTAGTTGAACATCAAAAACGTCAAACAATCAGCGAACAATTGATTCGCTCTCTGCAGCAACTCATCATCAAAGATATCGAAGATTCAGAGGCAGGACGGTATCGCCAAGGCGGCGTGATGATCACTGGGTCCAAGCATCGAACACCAGAGTCATATGAAGTTCCAAAACTGATGCAAGAGTTCGTAGCTTGGACAAAAATGAATATTTCTAAAATGCATCCTGTGGCTTTCGCGGCACAAACGCATCATCGTCTTGTTCATATCCATCCATTTACCGATGGCAATGGAAGAACCGCTCGACTGTTTATGAATCTACTGTTGATGCAAAAAGGATATCCGATGGTGATCATTCTCAAGAATGATCGACAAAAATACTATCGCGCACTCGAAAAGGCTGATGCTGGCAAGTATGATGACTTGGAAAAATTCATTGCTCAGGCAGTTGAGAGATCAATGAATATCTACTTGAAGGCGACTCAATCAGGCTCAAGCCCAATAGATAGGTTGATTCCTCTTTCGGCGCTTTCAAAACACAGCCAATTTTCGGAGAAGTATCTCAACCTACTCGCTCGTTCTGGAAAGCTAGAAGCGCACAAAGATGGCCGAAATTGGGTTTCAAGTAAGACCGCTCTTAAAAACTATCTGGCCAATAGAGAAAGAAAGAGAAGTTAGAACCGTAGAACCACAGTTAAGTGAGCAAATCCGGCTCAATTGGCGGAGAGGGGGGGATTTGAACCCCCGGTACGGGTTTAAGCCCGTACGACAGTTTAGCAAACTGCTGGTTTAAGCCACTCACCCACCTCTCCAGCGGGAAACAATTCAGCTAAAACGCCAAAGTGCCATAGTGAAACGTTAAATTCAAGTGTCCGGAACCCCTAAAGATACTTGCTTTCTTGGCGCCTTGAGCCTAAAAGACGGTTTCCCCATTTAAAGGGATGGAGCGCCCGTAGCTCAGTTGGATAGAGTACTTGACTACGAATCAAGTGGTCGGTGGTTCGAATCCATCCGGGCGCGCCAATTTTATCATCCGCCAAATTTGACTCCAGTTTAAAAATCCACTTAAAAATTACTTTGTGGGCACCTCTTTTTGACCTAAAAAGTCTTTTAAAACACTATCCTAGCTTGATATCGCGTCAGCTATCGAATTTAACAGGGGCTGGTTTGGAGGCGTTATAATGGGGTCAATGTACTGGTTGCGAGTTCTAGTGATGATATTTGCGTTAGTAGGTGTGATTACGGTAATGCGCCAACTGAATGTTGCCACCAAACAGGGCTCAAGTGCTCCTCTTGTCGAGATTTTTACAGGGCCCAAGGCCGACCATTCGCAAAATAGCATCGATTTGTGCCCAACCCGAATTGCGGAGATCCAAATGATTGGTGGCCCGCTTTTCTTCCAAAAAGGCATGCGGTGGTTCATGCGCCGGGGATCCCTAGAAGCTGAGCTGGATCAAATCGCTATGGAAAAATGGTTCGGACAACACTGCCATGTCACCAGCTTACCTATGGAACAAGTTGGCGCTGCTCAGCCCCTTTTAAAAGTCACGTTCGTTTCGGGAGATAGCCAATCTTTGATGAGCTCCTCCGAAGGGTTTGTTTGGATGGACCGCAAATTCAAGTCTGAGCAACTCAAAGAGGCGTTGCAGGAACTCGCCGAAATACCAACAAAGACTTCCGCCCCCTGATTGTTGAGCGCGTCAAAGAGGTCGTCACGACCCCAGGATTGACAATACACACTTACTTAAATATTCATAGAGCTTCGTGTTCAGGAGTAGCTCAGTCGGTAGAGCAAGCGGCTGTTAACCGCTTGGTCGGGGGTTCGAGTCCCTCCTCCTGAGCCAATTTTTCCACTTCTCTTTGGTTCTTCTCTTTTAAGCCTCTACTTCTTTTCTATAAATTTTAAGGCCCACACTATTTTTTTTTTGTACGATCTTAATGATGACAAAAAAACTACTCTTCGCCATTTCTGCGGGCTTATTTCTCATTTTAGTCCTGACCTTTACTTTACGGGCCCCTAAAAAGGAAATGACTTCAACTTGCGTGACCAAAACAGAGACAACAAAAATGCAAGATTCATGGCTTGCAGGAGTTCTCGACCCAGGTCGAGATTTTGAGGCTCAATACGGCTGGTACAGCTGTAATAAACCTAAGGTCGGCGATCTTGTGCTTTACCGGCTTTCAAACGCCCACCAACCAGTCGTTCGTATTGTCCAGGCAGTTGCTGGTGATCAATTCCAGCTAATACCAGTAGAAGGTCGTGTGGCTTGGAATATCAAGATCAATGGTACCCTTCTCGAGTTCAATGATCGGCCCTACCGGTTTGGCTCTGCAGGACCTCCCGCATTGGCTCTTTATCAAGAAGTTCATAGGGGCCAGTTGGATGAGACTTCGGTTTTGCTCTTCTCCACAGTTTCCCCTGGTGACACTGATAGCGGCTCTCTCGGGGTAATTTCTGTCCAGGACCTTCTGGCCAAGGTCCTACCAAAATGAACGGCGACTAAGGACTAGTAAAAGCATCTAAGTATCCAGATTTTATTTAAAAACGTCGAAAATAAATAAGTGTGGAGGTGGATTCATGCGTGATTTCCAATGGCGAGCTTTTACTTTCGTCCTCGGTACGTCGTTAGGATTTTTTGTATCCCATTTACTTCAGAACAGTGATCACCCTAAATGGTTTTCAGAGCCTAAAAATATGCATGAGGTTTCTATAGAAAATAAAACGCAGCCGCAATCCTTGACGGACTCTCAAGACCCTCCTGTGACTGATACTGATTCTACATCACAAAACTCGGCTTCATCCATGCAAAATCTCAGTGGAAAAATTGCATCTCGAAATTTAGACAGTGTCAAAGAAGACACCAAAGACAACAGTTTACTGCAAGCCCCTGGATTTACACACAAAGGTGCTTTTCAAAATGATATCAACGGCGGAGTTTATGCAGTTTGGACTAAATCAAAAGGAGCCATGAGTTACGAAGTTAAAATATTTGATGCACAAGAAAAAGAAGTAAAATCTTTTGTAAGTGAAAGTAACCGTACTGTTATTAAGGATCTCTACATAAATCCCAAACTCAAAGCTACAAAATATAAAATGCAGGTCGTACCGCTAGGCGAAAACGGAGAACGTGGTGAGCCTAGTAATTTTAAAGAAATTGCCATGTTACCAATGCGTAATTTGGCGCCTCCAACTATCAAATCCATCACCACTGAGGAATAACCCGCTTTGAGTTTTGTAAGGTTTCTCATTTTTGCGACGATTCTGATTACTGGCTCGACGGCCTACGCTGCGAGCAATGAGAGCGTTTCAAAACCAATTGGAAAGACCATTTCTGCCAAACAAAAGCATTACAATACTCAAATAGATGTGCCTGCCCGAATCGCTGTCGTTGAGCTTAATCAAATGTCCGGAGCAACAAACTATCAGGTGCAGATTGAAGCCTTGGATCGAATCTGGGCAACTGTTTACAAATTTGACTTAACTAACGGTGACCCAAAGCTCAGGCTAAGGCTTACGCCCGGACAATATAAAATTCGGACTCGATCATTTGATGACAACGGCTTCTTTGGAGACTGGAGCGGATGGGCTTCAATATGGGTAAATTACAAGCCCGTAGATCAGATGTTTCCGACCAATGGTGGTTTTATCAAACCTAAAACAACACTTAATGAACGTATTGCATTTGAGTGGCCCGAAATTAGAGATGCAGAGACCTATCTTTTTGTCTTAAAAAATGCTTCAGGAAAAATTATTAAACAGTATCAAACACAAAATCTTTGGACCTACGAGGAACTAGAGCTCTCCTCTCGTTACTTCTGGACGGTGATGCCTATAAAAAAGCGCCACTGGAAGCAACAAATCACACCGGAACTTCTCAACGACCTCGACTACAATGAATTCAGAGTGGGCGCACCAGTTTCTAGCACGCGAGGAACAACAATTCGCGCTACGCCCGTCCCTCGAGCCGAAAAATATCAGTTTGAATTTCTCAAGCTCGACAACCTAGGAGAACGTGGATTTGCATCAATTTATGAAAGTCAAAACGCCGAGCTCCCCGTTTCTTTAGCCTCAGCTACTTATGAAGTTCGCGTAAGAACCTTTTTTAGTGATGGATCAGTCAGCGATTGGAGTGCTCCATCGAATTTTATTGTACCTTTTGATGAAGTCGATGTTCTCGGTCCAGAGGATGGCTTTCTTTACGAAAATCTTGACGACATTATCCCATATGTCGATCTTTCTTGGCATCCGCAGGAAGACGTGCATCGTTACGTCGTCTACCTTTACGATCGCGATGGCAATTTTATTAGAACTTTTAAAACGCCTGAATCTCGAATTCATCTTGAGCTTCCGGACAACAAAACTTATCGATGGCACGTCATTGCGCACAGTGCAGGTCAAGAAGACATAAAGCCGCCTCCAGTAAATGCTAAGATGCGCAGTTTTCATATTGCCAAAAAAGATCCTTTAGGCCTCGGTCGCACCGAGGAGCCTGCAAGCATATATGCTTGGGGCCGCTATTGGACGTCTAAAATGAATTATGATAGCCGGAGCTATGATCTCGACTCGAGAGTTCGCCAGCAAATTTATGGCGGTACAGGAGAAGTGGCTCTCGGGTACTGGAATGAAACTACGAATCTAGGACTTTTGGGTGCCGTTTCGGTGACTGGTTTTAATATTGACGATCAGATTTACAACTACGCGAGTGGTGGATTGCACGTGGGTTACCGAGTCAATTACTGGAGAGGGGCTCGCCTAAGAGTTTGGACTGGATGGAACTACACCGAATTCCCCGAAATCCGTCGCCACCCGATTTATAAGGATGTCGATTTTTATAGAATTAAGAGCATGGGGCCCCAAATTCAAGTTTCCTTTATGGATAGTTTTAGGTGGTCTCCGGATTTCGGTTACCATATCTACGGCATCGTTTATAGAAATTTTCTAGGAATAGAAACGCCGAACGGACTCTATCAGGTTCCCACCAATTCATATACAGGTGGATTATTCGGAACTTATAAATGGAATCAACAATTTAAATTACAAGTCGGCTACTCCTACAAACACGAAGAAATTCGTTACAAAAGCACAGATCGAACCGGCAACGACAATTTTAGCCTCGTCAATGGCCACTTTTTAAATCTCAGTTTAGAAATTGGTCTCACCGAAGAATAGACTTAAATTCAAACGGACATATAGCTCTGGCCATTTAAGCTGACATGACAGTCTGTTCTTAAAAATGGGAGTTAAGGGAACTCAGATTGCCGTATATTTTAATGAATGATCGATTTCAGTAAGCTTTCCGGATTTAACGCGGTTACCATGAGCTTCATGATATCTGGCTCGAGCATCGTTTGGGGAATCACCCCAAGTCCGTTAGGAAAATACTGTGGATCAGGCCCAGCGATGTGCAACGAGGATCATTACTCAAGCCGTCAAAAATTAAATCAATACTCTACTTTGAAGTTGTGCTTATCTCGAATGAAATTCGACACACGCTGCTTGAGTCTCCTGTTTTCGTTCACGAGATGTGACACTAGAACTTCAGAGTCTCTAAGATCTGCGTAGTTTTTCTTTCACTGACAAAATATGTCCACCCATAAGACATTTTACTGACTAATTTATTTGACGGCCCCGTCTGCTTCCACTCACGCCAAACCTTAGATTATCTTCTTTTCACTATGTTTGGCTGTTTCCATAAGGCTACTTCCAGCTCGTGAGGCCTACATCAAATTAGCTGGCTCGAGTCACTGGATTTTCTGATATGAATCAACTTGAAGGGAGAATAAAGGAGAGTAAATTTCTAACATAGCTGCACCTTGTACAAGAAATCACAAAGGCTCTTAACCTTTCAATTTATTTTAATTCTATAAGCACTTACATAAACATAAAAATGGAGAGATCCATCTTTACTTTATTCGCAGAATGGTGCTGTTGAATCTTTGGAGCAGATCCAAGATTTCAAGGCTTGATTTTCTTGTTCGAGTTTATGCAGACGTTGATCTTTGTCCATCTGTTGTGCTTGAACTTCGGTAATGGCACTGGCATTGGCTTCACTACGCGCCTTAAGCTCCTTCGCTGCTTGAATGAGCGGAGAGACTAGTACAGCATAATCAACCGCCAGATAGCCGCTAGCATTTTGTACCACCGCCGTCGGAAAAACCTTCTGCACATCTTGAGCGATCACCCCTATAGAATGCCGGCCGGGTTTAAGCGCAAGATAGTTCCAGTCAAATTCGACGCCATTAATCTTACTCAATTTTTCGAGTGCATTTTCAATAGGAGCAATATTTTCCTTTAAACGAGCATCCGAGCTACAATTGGTGGCCCCACTACCATCGCCTAAAGTGCAGTCTGTTGATCCTTGTACCCTGAGGTTTCCAACTACATGTAACGTCTCACTCGGGGTTGCGGTTCCAATTCCAACTTTTCCGCTGGATATTATTGTCATTGCAGCTGAATTGTTTGTCTCCAGGGTCAAAGTATTTGCATCATTAGTACCTAATGTCAGGGCGCCATTTTGCCCATTAGCCAGCACAAAGGTTCCTTCAAGCGAGGTGACGCCTGTACCACCATTTGCGACTGGTAAGGTACCCGTCACATCAGAGGTGAGATCTAAAGTTGCCGGTTCCCACTGAGATCCGTTCCACTTGAGGATGTTATCTGAACTTGGGCTTGAGCTGGCTACAGCGTATGTTCCCAGTCTTGAGGCATTAACGTTAGTCAGTAATCCACCATCAACCGCTGGAATGCGGGCTGAACCATCTAACTGCACGATCTTGCCTGCACTAGTTCCGGTATCAATACTGAGAGTCAAAGCGCCATCAGTTCCACCACCAAGTAATGGGCTAGCTGTGGATACTTCTGTAATTAGTCCTGAAATCTCGCTCTCACCAATTGTTGAAGGCTCCCACTGTGATCCGTTCCACTTCAAAATATTATCTGAACTTGGATTGCTGGTTGCTACCGCGTATGTTCCCAGTCTTGAGGCATTAACGTTAGTCAGTAATCCACCATCAACCGCTGGAATGCGGGCTGAACCATC
>JAYQON010000001.1:79756-104442 GCA_038144835.1 Bdellovibrionales bacterium | reverse complement strand
GCGATCTTCGGCGCCAGTGGCGACACCATTGATAAAGCCATTGCCAAAATAAGCTTTATTGACGACCAAGACCGCGCGCATTTTCTTGAACTTGTAGAGTTGGTTGCACAAGAAGTCGTGACTCTGCACCTAGAAATAACGACCCGTGAAAATCGGATCAAGGAGCTAAATAAAGAGCTTGGCAGTCGTTACAAGTACGACAACATGATTGGCAAGTCTAAGCCTATGCAAAACCTTTATGCCCTCTTAGACAAAATAAAAACGGCCGATAGCACAGTATTGATTCAAGGGGAAAACGGCACAGGAAAAGAGTTGATCGCTAAGGCAATTCACTACAATTCTCTCCGCAAAGACAAGGCCTTCGTGATCCAGAACTGTTCTGCGTTCAACGATAACTTGCTCGAATCTGAACTCTTTGGTCATGTCAAAGGCTCATTTACTGGAGCCATTCGTGACAAAAAAGGCCTTTTCGAGATGGCAGACAAAGGAACTTTCTTTCTCGACGAGATCGGCGACACTTCACCCACAATGCAAGTAAAACTTCTGCGCGTTTTACAAGAAGGAACCTTTCTCTCTGTCGGCGCCGTTGAATCACGACGTGTAGATGTGCGAGTGATTGCGGCAACCAACAGAAATCTAAAAGAAATGGTAGAACAAGGCACCTTCCGAGAAGACCTCTATTACCGGCTGAACGTGATAAATATCACCGTGCCCTCGCTGCGCGATCGAAAGGAAGACATCCCTCTGCTGGCAGAGTTCTTTTTAAACAAGGCACAGTCTGCCAATGGGGGCGCTCCAAAAAAGGTCCTAACTAAACGAGCCCTCGAAAAGCTTTACGATTATGCTTGGCCAGGCAATGTCCGCGAACTTCAAAACGAAATGGAACGTTTGATCGTACTCGCCGGAGCTGAAAGTAAAATTGCCGCCGATATGCTATCACCAAAAATCCTTGAAACCGGCGACAAAAGCAAAGTCCAAGGCGCTCGACTGCATGGAAAATTGAAAGACGCTCTTGAGGACCTTGAACGCGATATGATTCGCGAAGGGCTTCGCCGCACCGGCTGGAACAAATCCAAGTTGGCGAAGGAACTCGGAATTAGCCGAGCAGGACTTATTATGAAGGTCGAAAAATACGGCTTGGATAAGCGAAAGATGCTTAAGTAAGCGACTGCCCAAAAAGAGTTTTTGCCTAAGCCCCGTCTGCGCTCGGGGCTATTCTTTAGTCGACCATTCGACCCAAAAAACCTGAAATAAATACTTCGTTGTCCATTCTCTTTCATCCGCCAAGCTGGCGTAACCCTTGTGGATTTGAGTTGTTTTAGGCACGACATTTGTAATCGGTCCAGCCTACAGGTTGGTACATTATGACGGAAACTATTGTCGGAGATTCACGCTGGCTCAAATCAGCGCGGCTGTTAAAGGCCTTTTTTGAAAGCAAATTGAAAGTTAATCTTCAGTTTTTAGGTACTGCTCCCGCGGAACTCAGTGATGGAGATTTTGCTCTTGGATGGGAAATGAGCAGACACGGAATTTGGGGCTTACGCTCGGCGGACCCACTTACCGAACAACACCGGCAAGAAATCACCGAAACTTTTAAAACGATAATTGGTGCCGTTGAGAACATGAGGACCCAAAACGAGGAACTGTCTCGTCTTGAAAATCTAATTAAAGCTACTATTGAGGAGCTTCCCTCAAATGTAATCCCCATACACCGCAGTCGCAAAAATTTGCCGGCTAGAGCGGCAGCGAGCAAACGCTGGATTTTGAGGCTCGATTGCCTCATCGAATCCGAAAAACCCATGGAAGCTCACAAATTGGCAGTCGAGTTGTATGCTCAGAGTGCTCGTTACGCCTTTATAGATTACAACGATCTGGATGCTAAAAAGAGACTGATACCCTCTGAATTGCTAGAAATGGGAGCAGTTTCTCTCTTCGTGCCCGACATCCTCATGTTGACTCGGTCCGAGCAACAAGTTCTGCGGCATATTGCTGAGCAAGACACACTGAATCGTCCACTACTTCTGGTCGCTTCACCCATCGCATATTCTCTACTCCGCCTGAATGAGCGCATTGACAAAAATTTTCTTGCTCTTTTATCTCGAACTTACATCAAGATGACTCGTCCCTTCAGCGAGTACAAGGAACAGGGCTTGATACAATATTTTCTCGACAGCCTTTCGCAAAATCCCTCATAATCTGGGGATATGCTGCTATCGCCAGAAATTTCACACTTCATCTCAGCTAAAATAGGTACGACCGAATTTGAATGTCTACAGTTGGCTGGGGACGCGTCCACTCGCAAATACTATAGGATTGTTTATGACAATCAATCTCGTGTATTGATGAGCTGGGAACCCTTTTCCGACCCAGACAACTACCCATTCCTAAATGTGCAAAAACATTTTTGTGCCATGGATATACGTGTGCCCAAAGTTGAGGGTTTAGCGCCAGAACTCGGAGTTATACTCCTTGAAGATCTTGGCGATCTGACTCTGGAACGTAAATTTTGGGAAAATCAAAACCAAAATCTGGTGCTGCCGTTTTATGGTCAAGCAGTCGATGAAATTATCAAAATTCATTTTTTAGCCAGTCGATCGGCAGATTCGTCGAGCATTTGCCAGAAAATTCAATTTGATACCGCTAAGTTTATGTGGGAGATGAATTACGCCCGTGAACATTTTTTTGAAAAAGTCGGCGGCGTCCAGCTCAGTGAAGGCGACAATAAAGTATTACAAGACGAATTCTATAAAATTTGTGAAACTTTACACAAACAACCCAAGTTCGTTTGCCACCGAGACTATCATTCCCGCAATTTGATGCTGAAGTTGGGCCGCATTTACGTGATTGATTTTCAAGATGCTAGGCTGGGCCCCATTCAATACGACTTGGTGAGCTTGGTGCACGACTCTTATGTCCGCCTGTCACCAGAGGTCTCAAAGCAGATCAAAGACGACTACGTGAATAAGGCAATGGCCGTGGGTCCTAAGGGGGCAATTCGACCAGACTTCGAAGAGATTTTTAAACTTCAGATTATACAACGCTGTTTTAAGGCCTGTGGTAGCTTCACCAGTTTTTTCAATATGCGAAATGACACACGCTATCTTAAGTACGTGAAACACACCGCCGCTCTGGTGGAATCTGCTCTCTCTGAAGTTGGAGGATACAAAATGATGAGCCAGATTTTTTCCCAAGCTGGGTTGAGCGAACGAAACTACGAAGAGTTATGCGCGCAATAATACTCTCTGCGGGACTCGGCGAGCGCCTGCGCCCACTCACACTCGCTCTCGCGAAGCCGGCAATCGAATTTTTGAATGTGCCGATGTTGGCTTTTCCATACTACTGGCTGGACACTCTTGGTCTTGATGAGCTGACATTTAATACCCACCACTTGCCTGAGACCGTGAGACGTGCAGTTATGGCTACCGTTGCCCCTGAGACTCGCCTGCATTTTTCTCACGAGACAAAAATTTTGGGTAGTGGCGGAGGGATTTGGAACTCTCGATTTTTTCTTCAAGGCTCTGATTCTTTTGCGCTCGCAAATGGTGATGGTGTAATTCTTTGCGAACGACCCTCCTTGCTGGAAAAAATGCAACAACTGCACATTTCTGAAAATGCTTTAGCCACACTTTTGGTTTGTCCTTTGGATGGAGTTGGCTCGCGGATTCCAGGCGTGTGGCTGGATTCGTCTGGGCGCGTTTGCGGCTTTGGCAAAAAATCTCCGGCAGAAGGCCTCGAATGCCTGCATTATGCATCCTTCATGTTGCTATCGGATAGGGTTTGGGATTTTTTACCTGCGGAAGAATCAAATATCATCTATGATGTTCTCGAACCAAGAATCGCCAAGGGAGATAAGATCATGGCCTATCGAGCCGATGATCTTAGGTGGTTTGAAACAGGAAACACGGCCGATTATTTAAAAGCCACTCACGAATGCTTGCAACACCTACGCGAACGCTCTTCGCTTGGACTATGCTTAAGTACTATATTGAATAGATTCACTCCTGAAAGCGAACTCAAGGTAACTAATGAAGGCTGCGGTCTGATTCATCCCACAGCCAAAATTGCGCCCTCATGCATTCTCGCGGGCTTTTATGTCATTGGCGCAGAAGTAGAAATTCAACCTCATGCTAGAGTGGAAGACAGCGTACTACTACCCGGCAGCCGAGTCACCGGTGGCACCCATGTGCATGAGCAGGTTTACATCTAGAGCTAACGGTTTGGGGCTCGACTTTCAACTGGCCTTAACGGGACTTTAGTTGGCGAGGAGCCTATACTCGCCGGGCCTCGCACACTGATCTCTCTGCGAGAGCCACGCAAATTTTCAGTTTCGATAAACTGGTTGCCATTTCGACGTGTCTGGTATGCAACGTGAACTAAGTCAAAAATATTGCTTCCAGAAACGGCGATCGGTTCTCCATCAAACATGACGGTTTTTCCAGCCATCAAAGCCTTCTTTTGATCACTGCTAAGACCAAACGGGTTGAAAACTGAAGACGACGGCTGTTCTTCATTAACCGAAGCCTCTGAGGAAGCTCCAGCTCCACCCGCACCCGTATCAACGGCGACTGAGGAAACCTTGTATTTGGAGATTTCTTCATTGACTGCGCCCAGCGCTTTTTGCGTCTCTTTGATCGTATTTTCATCAAGACCGGCAGCTGCCATTGAGGAAGGCGAGTTAAAAGCCGTCGCCGGCGTAAAAGAGCCATCTGGATGATGAAGCCCCTTGGATGTCATTTTGTATCCCGCAGCTTGCAGTTGTTTTTGAGCTTGCGCAATTCGCGGATCACTGAATCCAAACTGCCCGCTAGGGTCTGTTGGATTGGTGTAGGTAGCGCCGCTCAACTGACTGGCATTAGCTGTTGTTGCCGACGCATTTGCGGCCTTTTTATCATGATCAGCCTGCATTAAGGCTAAGATACCCATGGCTACCAGTGCCGCGCCCGGCGGCACCGTTGGTGGATTTGCCATCATGGCCGTTCCTGTCGCGATCAGCGCAATTCCAGCCGCCGTGTTTGCGCCAGCTCCCTTTTTTTGTGAATCTTTTCCGGTGAGGGCGGACGGGTTAATTGAATTCGCCTGCTGTTGAGCCGCTCTCCTGCGTGCTTCTGCCTCTTGACGAGCTCTTTCTTGCTCCATCAAACGTTGAATATCAGCGCTATCTTGTTGGCTTTGTGCCACCGCAAAGTTCACTGAAAACAGAGCGAGTATCAAAAACAATTTATGCCACATAGATATATCCCCTAAAATTCATCATAAATGACATTAACGACAGCGCCATAAACGACCCAAGCGACACCGTTCCGTCAATTTATTCGAAATCTTTTGCCAAATGTCCTGCTCCTTAGAATTGATCTCAGCCCGGACACTATTGCCCGCTAGACGGCGAGCAGGGTCTCGCTTACCTCCGGGCAAGTAGTTTCTAAGATCCACACCTACCTCAACAGGGGTGTTGCTACCAAAGTCTGAGCCGGTTGCAGAGTATCCTCTACCGGAGCTTTGCGGTTCGAGGCTTCCGCCAGCGCCGCCGTAGCTATAACCACTGCCCGAGCGAAATCCTTGTTCAATATCCGTATTATGACCGGGCCCTAATTTTCCACCCATGTCATCCAGTTGCGCATTTTGCGAACTGCCACCGCCTCCAAAGCTTCCCCCTCCTCCGTTGGGAATAGATTTAACGCTTACAACTTGTGAAGGTTTGGCCTCTGAATCCTGGGAAATTTTGCTCATAGCGGGATCTACCCCAGAAAGATTGAAAGCAGGATCTTTGCTGGGTTCATTGGAAAAACTCAATTCACCCTTACTGTCTTTGGGCTCAATAGCTCGACATTCCGGCGATTGCGGATTTAAGGCACAACCGTAGGAATCATTGGTGGACGGTACAGAGCCCGGAGGATAATTCGCTCCCTGAGGGAATGCTGAAGCTGTCGACTGACAATACTGCGCATAAGCTGAAGGGTTAGCCATTGCGACACCATTCGACCCCAATTTGTCGGCATTAGCTCTTAGCCGCGAACACGAATTTCGCCCAGCTGTTAAGCGTTGCAAAACGCTTTCATAAACCGATTCACTATCACAGCTATCACAACGATCGAGGAGTCGCTCATATTTTGTAATCAAGTTGCCGCATGTTGAGGTGCACTGAGTTTGGTTAGAAATACAAATTGCTGAAAACCCTGAGTTGATGCTACTGCCAGAGCTCGATAGCAAGGAAAGTTGGCGGCAATACTCCTGTGTCCCTAATTGCCCTGGGCCTTGACCAGAAAGTAATCCATTAACCTGATTCAAACTGCCTCGGTCAGCGGCACTGAGTTGGCTGGAGCAAGACATAGGGTTTTGACAGCAACGAATTGCTAAATTTTCTTCTTTCTTGCACGTTTCGAGGTCTTCATCAGCCTCATCCATCGCCGAACTCCTCTCCGAGGAGTCGCGATCTTTTTTATTTTTATCAACCGGTTTTTTGGGCTTCGGATTTTTTGCCGTTGGCACGGGCTGGGGCTTGCCCTTTTTTGCACCGCTATCCGCACTGTCAGACAACTCACTTACGGGCGGACTTGTTGGACAAGGTTCGTCCAGCTTTGCGCGTAGTTTGCAATTGGACTGAGCTGTAGAGCTGATTGTTTCAGCGGAGGCTGAATTACGGCATATATCAAGTTCACTTGGATCAGTACCAGCAGCCTCGGTACAAGTTGTTTGGATCTGCTCTTTTAATTTTTTGGTCTCCTCACCCAAACAAAGCCTGTAATAAGCCATTTTCTCGCCGATGCCGTCACACGCATTTGTTTGCGCCAACACTACGTGCTCGCAAAAAAATAAAGACAAAACCAGGACGGAGGCACCCTTCATAACTTCAATTATTGCAGTTTTCCGGCTGCTTTCGGCGACTTTCCTGCTTTTCTGGCCCCTATTGTCTCAACTTGAGACATCTAAGAAATTTTACTTAATCAGAACTAAGAATATCTTTCGCTAGAAGGCGCAAATCTCGAAGCAGATGCCCATCAAAGGCTAACGAAAATGTGAAACTTTGCCCCGAGCGACTATAGGGCGCTAGGTATTTATCTTTGGTCCCAGAACCAACCATTAATCCAATGATGAATAAGCGGCCATTCTTACGCACCAAATTCGGTCCACCTGAACCAAACGCAGTGTTGTCACAGTCGCTGATAATTGCGGAGGGTAAACCATCACCTTTGTAGTCTCGGTCCATGATCTCACACGCTCTAATAATGGGCTCATTGGGATCAACTTTTTGCCATAGATCTTCCTGAGCGGCTGTCACTCCAAGAATAGGCTGACCTACTGCTAGAGCGGGCCCCTCCACATAAATCGGCAGAGGCTCTGTCTTGCCGGTAAAAGTTTCTGCCAGACGAACAATGGCGTAATCCATCTGGCCACGTAAAACTGGAAAGGCTTGACCGTATTTAAAACTTTGAGCATCAAATCTGAATTTTAGTCGCACAGACGGTGATGCTTGATTCTGAAAAAAACAATCTGCCAAAGGTTCTCGCCAACGCCCTTCAGAATCAATAAAAGTGTGCGCAGTAGTTACCAAATAGTTACGCGATACCATAAACCCTGAGGCCATGGCTTCGTTGCCAAACTTTCCACCCGGGCAATAAACGTATCCAGTTGTTTGTCGAAGCCTCTCCCTTTCGGATGGCTGTAAACATAGCTCTGGCTGAGCTCGACAGATTTCTGGTGCCTTCTGACTCAAAGTCCCTCGATCATCAACCGGACCGATCACATTAGCTGATACGGGACCCGCGCAAACAAGACCGCAGAAGACGAGCGAAAATACTTCATGAGCTTTCATAACATCCAACCCTCAACGCCTGCGGTAATTGCAGAACGCGTGCCCGTAAGAGATCAAGAAATACAGCCTTGTCCTAGGCATCAAAATTGAAACGGATGTCACTCATGCCCCACGGACAGGGCGAGGAACAAATTTATGGGTTTCCCAGAGACAATTTTGCGCCTAGCAGTACGACATTTAGCGGCGGCAATTTCTCTAATTATATCTGTAACGATTGCTATCACGTCTATTTCTGTCAGCGCACAACACCGGGCACAGACAAATTCCCAAGTTGAAAGCATGGCACAGCTTTACAATTCCGGTGACCTGGGCGCCCGTTATAATCAACCTGCGCTCTCCCCTAACCGTAGATCTTCAACAAGTTCAATTGTTCAGCTTTGGCCGGCGACAATTAGCTATGCGCGCGAAACTAACTTTATGGACTATGTCGTCGACCCAAATCTCGGCTTTGGTATCGATTACACCTATTCATTTACCTTCAACCTTGGGGCTCGTCGAACTGATGGAGAGGAGACTCATATTCCCAACGGTTGGTACAAACTTAATATGGCCGTCGTTTTAAAAGAAGCAAAAAACATTTTTCGACCTGCCGCTGGGCTTAAACAAGAATCTCCTTATGATCGGTATGTAACTTCAACTTCTATGTTTGTAAAAGCCACCGGTGGGAGATTCAGCCGTTCAGTCACTTTACGCTTTCCAAATATCACCGCCACAACTCTTATAAACCATTTGTATATTGAACTGATCCCTCTCAAAAAGGAATGTTCGACAAAAGATAGCGGCGAAGTCATTCCTTGCATACAACTATCCGCCGACAATCGCCAGCCTGACCCAAGCCGCAGCATCATTGAGCCCATGCAAGGAATCGAACCTTATCTCGTTGAAATGCCCTTTGTTCCCTTTTTATCTAGTGGACGCTCAGAAAGAAATCCTGATGACGCCCCCTCTTCCCTCAATCCTTTTTTCAATCAAAGCCTAAGCGATTATGTCGCTTCAGCACGAATCTATCGAGAAAGAAAGCTGCTTTATTCGCAGTCTTTTTTAGAGCCCTCCGAATATGCCCGGCAATTTCGATTGCACTACGTTTCTAGCGAAGACAGCTCCGTTGACCGTCTAAGTAAGCAGTGGATTCCCAGAGCTGAGGCGCGAGTGCTCCTTGAACAGATTTTCGCTCAAGAAGGCATCGGAGCTCTAGCGCTCAATGAGAATTTAAAAAAACTTATGCCTGTGCTTTGTGCTTTAATGTTCGAGCGCAATCAGCAATATCAAAAAAATATTAGTTTACGTTCAATTAGGTCTTCAGCCCTGAGAGTTGTCGCGCACCGGATTGCCAAATGTGCTGAAAATCCAGAAGACATTATGACCCTCTCACGTGTAACCCATATACGCAAGCTTGATGGACAAAGAGCTGTTGAACGGATTTTTTCGCGTAGCCCCAGTTTTAATATGATGGTCAACTTCATGGTCAACCGCGCTCGCTCCGCAGATGTTTTTTACAACTGGACCTTCAAACCCCAAGCCTTGCTGCTCAAGCCCCTCGAAGCCTTTGGACTGGCTATACACGGAGTAGACTGGTCATATTCAATTAATAACTCTCTGAGCAGGTCATCTTCAGAAAGCATGATTGGAGGAATGGTCACAAGTCTTGACTTCAATGCCAACGCTCTCAATCTTCCGCTTGCTTCTGCAGTTTCTTGTTTGCAAGTCGTCCCAAAAGCAGTGATGGTTAATACCTTTCTGGATACGCGCGACGGAGCCGAAAACGGACTCTACATTTGCAGCCCGGAACGAAGAAACACAAGTATTCAAGAGTTATACGTGCATGTCTTTGAGAGAGCGCGCGACACGTCGACCGTAGATGCATTTGATCCTGTTTCTCAATCTGTCAACTTTAGCCTTCGCGGAGAGCGCGACATTTCAACTTTTTTCTACCTGATTCGATCCAATATCACCGCTAAACATGACTCTAAGATTTTGCCTTTCGAAACCATGAAGAAAGCAGAGCAGTATTTTCACAGTACACCGCCAACTTATCCCCGCTTAGTGATTCATCCTCTAACGTTTAATGCTGATCATGTGCCTTCTTTTTCACAAAAACTTTTTGGTGCTTACAAAGAGGCTTTCGTGACCGACAGCAAGTAGCGCTACCAGCCTTCTTGAGTGGGAGGTGGGTTCAAAATCGCATTTGGAGCGGCCGAGGCTCCTCCAATCTTATGCTGCTTAGAGAGTAAAGCATCGCGACTGACAATTTTTACTGAATAGCCAGTTCGTCCGCCTCCGGCAATGCAAGATCCGGGACTCGTAAAGCGCATACCGGTATCAGACAATGAACACTTACCGAAGTTAGCAAGAGAAGCTTGCACATCATAATTGAAAGCGCCGGCACCCGGCAGCCATGAAGTTAAAAGATGAACTTTATCTCTCACAAAATAGTAGGCATCAGACTTCTGCAAGCTCCTCTGCTGAGCCAGTTGCATTTGCTCCTGAACACTATAGGTCGGTATTGCCAAGGAGTTATGTCCCAGATCGGTGCGGACTGGAACATCATAGGCAATATTAAAGCGTGCCTTGTTCGCATTTAGTCGCTCATAGTAGTTTTTGGTAAAATTCGGCTCGATCGAATAATATGTAATATCAAACAAATCTGGCGTGATCGCAGCAATTTCAAAATTACGTACAGCCGGCGCCGTGCCGGCTCCATCCCAAGCTAAAATGTCATTGGCAGAATTGCTTCCCATATCTTCTTTTACATTTTTATAACTATCAAAAGAAATCCCAAGCCCCCCAAGGCCAGCCAAAGCATTGAGCGCCATCTTAGAGCTCATGCCCAAAGTGTCGCCGGGGAAGCGCGAGTAGTTCGGCAGTCGCCGGGGATCATCTGGGCTATTCAATAATCCACCATTTACAATTCGTGGGGCCATTAATCCATCAATTGCCGATCCTTCTGAGTTCTTTGCACCCTTTTCCCATTTGTCTGCGTACCAAGGTCCAATACGCCCACCAAACGGTTTGGCAAAACTTCGGGCCACCATTTCGATGCCGCTACCAATCGGAAAAAAAATTTGCCTAGTTTGAGTTTTCACTCGTACTCCCATGTACGCCATGTACCATGGATTTTTCTCCACTCCGATTGAGTACTGGTAGTCCTGCCCTTGCAAAAAGCCAGATCCATCCTGAGCCCAAGACACAAGATTGGATGCCGCAAGACCGGCTGGAAATGGGGCAAATAATAATTGTTTTCCCCCTGGTCCTTGAGGCAGATTTGATACTGGCTGAGGAGATGCGTTGCAGCCAGGTTCATTGTCCACATCCGTGTAAATCATAGTTGGCGCGATCGGAATTTCAACCAACCAGTCCTCGGCGCGCACACCCTCGAGCGAATTGAAGAGGCGAAATTCACCCGTGCCGGCATTGAACGACTCTCTGTTTGCACGAGTTAGGTTTTTGAGAAAGGTCTCGCGTGCGCCTTGGAGAACTGAATTGCCGTCGAGATCGAGAAAATCACCGCTTTGCCCTTGCGACATATTACGAGCAAGGGCATACATCACCTGCTTGCGATTGCGCTGATCAAGACGAAATGCATGCAGTGCACTCATGGCAAACCACCAATTGTATGCGCCATGCTTCTGGCATTGAGCATCGAACTGTGCACGCAACTGCCTCGACAGAGCGGCAATTCCGGCATTAAGACCCAAGAACCCTGCAATGACTTTCACTTCGGGTAAAGGAGGAATACGCAAGTTCTCCTGGTTGCAAAGGTTTTCGCCCTCTGGCACCTCAACCCAAGTGGGTTTGTAAGTTACACATAGCGAAGGTCGAATTGCAGGTCCAAAGGCCTCGTCTGTCATTTCGCCTGACCAGACTGGATGTACGGTATTGCGGTAAAGACCTAGCGTGCCTAAATTTCTATAGCGCCATGCCAATAGCTTATAGGATTGCCGAACAGCATAATTTTGATGAGCAATGACGTTTAGAAGCTCAGCCTGCTTTGAAGCGGCATAATAAGCAGCCATATCCGCGGAGTTCTGCAGATTGATTTTGTCGTGAACAACCAATGCCACGTTGATCGACATCGCGAAAAATACAAATAAGACATTGAAAATCAAGGCCACAAAAATTGCGGCCTGACCCCGCTGGTTAGTTACCATCGAATTACGACTCATCTTAAAAAATTTTGACACTCTTTTCGATCACTTGGAAACTGTCCCCATGGCTTATTTGCTTTTCGGTCTTACGGCCCTATTCTTTAGTCCAGTAACGGCTCTATGCAGCGAAATCATGTTCGAAGGATTCTATCGAATTGAAATGAGCGGCAAGCATGTCGGTTACTCGATTCAGCGTTACGGATTTGAGCCAAAAAGTAAAACTTTTGAGAGCATTTCGTTCTTACGGATTAAAGTTGGCGAAGACATCATCCAGCGCAGCCTTAAGGCGAGAGCCAACGACAAATTTCAACCCTTATCTTATCAATACACGGGCCAAGAGGGTAAAAATCTGAAGACCATAGATGCCACCTTCAAAGGTGAAGTCATGCAACTGAAAATTAACGACGGCAAAAAGACACGTACTGAGAATCACAAAATCCCTAAAGGGACATTTATGACCAACCTACTTCAATACGTCATGCTGCAAAAACCCATGCCGGTCGATCAGGCCTTCAAATATAGCGGCTTAGCAGAGGAAGAGGGAGCTTCCTATTGGGGCAAAGCCTGGTTAGCCGCTAGAGAAGAACGTCCTGGTTATTCCGTATTCAGGGTCGTCAACTCCTTTAAAGGCGAACAGTTCATTTCTAAACTCGCAGTTGTTGCTGACGAAAAGCAAAAGGACAAGTACGTAAAGGCAGAGGTTTTAGGAACAAGCTCACCCGCGACCGGGCTCACCGCAGAATTGGTAGCTATGCCTCACTTGGCAACGGAAGGGCAAAACTTGCCCAACAAAATTCTCGTCTCTCTTTTTGGCGGAATTCCAGTGGGCAAGCTCAATCTTCTTGCTAACCCCGGCGCCTCAGCGACCAGCAAAGAAAACTAAGAGGAATGCGCCGATATCTTTGGCAAAGGCTTTTACTGACTCTGATCTCTCTTGCCGGAGTTGTTCTATTTAGCTTTATTCTGATGCACCTGATACCCGGCGACCCTGTGGATCAAATGCTAGGTGAACTGGCCTCCGAACAAGAAAAAGAAAATCTTCGCCATGAGCTCGGGTTAGATCAGCCCTTAGGGCGTCAATTTTTAAAATATACGATCGCCTTGGCCTCACTCGACTTGGGTTATTCGCTTCACTCGCGCGAGTCGGTCACACAGGAAATTCTGCGCCATTTTCCAGCAACTCTTGAACTCTCATTCGCGGCATTAATTTTGGCATTGGCATGGGGTTTACCTCTGGGTGTCTACACCGCCGTACACTCGCTGCGCTGGACTCAACGGCTTTTGAACTTGGTCGTACTTATTGGCATGAGCTTACCAGGGGTTTTTATCGGTCCTGTCTTAATTTACCTCTTCGCTCTAAAGTTGGATTGGTTTCCCGTTAGCGAGCGCGGGGGTCTCGAGCACATAGTTTTGCCCTCGATGAGCTTGGCTCTGCCTCTCGGCGCCGTGATCGCACGCATGACTGGCGCAGCGATAAGTGAGGTGTTGGCGCAGGATTTTATGAGGACCGCAAAAGCCAAGGGAGTCGGACCCTGGGGTCTCTATTTTCAGCATGCCCTTCGCAATGCTCTCATTCCTTTGATAACCATTATCGGCCTTCAATTGGGTGCTTTGCTCACGGGAACGGTCATCACCGAAACAATTTTTGATTGGCAAGGCTTGGGAACCCTAATTTACTCGTCTATTCAGCGACGAGATTACCCTATGGTACAAGGCTGTATTTTAGTTGTTGCCTGCACCTATGTGATCGTTAATTTGCTCACCGACCTCTGCTACTCTATTGCCGATCCGAAAGTGAGACTCGACAAATGAGCAAAATGCAATTCGGTTTGGGTATTGTTACGTTTTTTGCGTTCACCGCACTGTTGGCTCCATGGCTGGCTCCAGACAATCCAAATGCGATGGCTTTGAGTCAAAGCCTAGAACCTCCCAGCCAAGCTCACCTTTTGGGCCGTGACGAAAACGGCTCCGACGTCCTCTCCCGGCTTATTTATGGCTGTCGAATCAGCCTCGGAGTGGCGATGTCCGTATCCTTCATCTGCGGCGGCATTGGCTTACTCATTGGTTCCTGGTCAGCCTACCTAGGCGGCTGGACGGACAAAATTCTGATGCGATTTGTAGATGTATTTTTAGCCTTTCCCGGCTTTCTCATCGCTCTGGCTATGGTGGCCGTGTTGGGACCTTCCCTACGTAATTTGATTTTGGCATTGTGCCTCACCTCTTGGGCAAGCTTCGCACGTCTTGTGCGTGGTGAAGTGCTGCACCTTAAAACTCGTGAATACGTGCTCAGTGCGCAAGCTCTTGGCGTTGGACACTTGCGCTTGGTGGTTTTGCATATCTGGCCCAATTTATTCAGTTTGCTCATGATTCAAGTCTCCTTTGTAATGGCTTCCACGCTACTTTCAGAAGCGGGATTGAGCTTTCTTGGCCTTGGCGTACCCCCTGGAACACCGACATGGGGAAGTGTACTTAACTCTGGCCGGAGAGTGCTGAGTGAAGCCCCGCACATTAGCTTTGCCGCTGGATTTGCTATAATGAGCCTAGTTTGCGGGTTCAATTTGCTCGCGGATGGCCTACGTGAGTTCCTCGACCCTCGTCGAGGCAAAGGTGCCCTCTAATCGGCATTTGATTTTCATTCGCCGAAATGATGCAATCTTGTTTATGATTGATAAAATCGGCCAGCTTTTTATTATTGGAATTCGCGACAAAACGCTCTCCTCCGACGAAGCCGAATTCATCGTTCAAAACAATATCGGTGGAGTTATTCTTTTTGATCGCAATATTGAATCTCCACAACAAGTGCATTCTTTGGTCAAATCCATCCAAATTCTACGCCACCAAACTAAAAATAAACTGCCTTTATTTATATCTATCGACATGGAAGGTGGGCGAGTAGCCCGGCTAAAGACCCCTTTTACCCAATGGCCTCCACTTGAAACCATAGGCAAGCTAGATTCGACTTCCGTCGCTTTTCGCTTCGCTCTCGCCATGGGAATGGAACTCAAAGCCGTTGGCATCAATTTGGACTTCGCACCGTGCGTGGATGTTTTGACCAATTCCAAAAATGTGTTGATTGGCGATCGATCATTGAGTGCCAACCCCGAGCAAGTTGCCAAACTCGCTTCAGCACTGGTACGTGGTTATATCAAGAGCGGGGTCATTCCCTGTGCGAAACATTTCCCTGGACATGGCAACACGATTATCGATTCACACGACGATTTGCCTATTGAAGACGTCGATCTAGACCGATTGCACATGGTTGAACTGGTGCCCTTTAAAAAGGTCTTTCGTGCACGGCTTGATATGGTTATGACGGCTCATATCAAATTTCCTAAAGTCGATCCAGACTGGCCCGTGACTTTGTCAGAGAAGTTCCTGAAGGAAATTCTTCGCCAGGACTTACGCTATCGTGGTTTGATCATCGGCGACGATTTGGACATGAAGGCGCTCACCAATCATTTCAAGACCGAAGAAATCCCCGTTAGGGCATTTCAAGCTGGCTGCGACATAATGCTTTATTGCAATAACTTTGAAAGCCCTCGCCTAGCTATCGAAGCTCTGCATAAAGCGGCCAAAGACCACAAAATCTCTGCCCGCCAAATCGACGAAAGCTACAACCGCGTGCTGGCCTTGAAAAAGGATATGTTAATTCAGCCCGACTTAGAGGACTGGTCAAAAAGCGCCCCCTGGATTGGTCATACCGATCATTTGCGGCTGGCTGAGGGTCTTATCCACGGCTCGGTACCCGCCGATCTATTGGTGCAGACTAAATGACAATTAATGCCAGCCCCTGAATTTATTTCCTCAAAAGATATTCTAGGCCACTTTTACGCACCTTTTGTGATGGCGCGAGTATTGAAGATTTTGCCTTAGCGACACTTTGGCAAGGATGCTTGTTATGCGTTCATTTGTTTTTATTTTTATATCCCTGTTGGTTCACAGTCTGGCCGTAGTGGCCTTGGCTATTCCCCGCCTCCCTGCCCTGAGTGCACTATCAGGTGAGTCATTGCAGTTGTCCCTTCAGCCATCCACGCAAAAAAATGAATCCCAGACCGCGCCCCCAGCCTCCGCCCCGACAATCAAAAAGCCTAAAGCTTCGGTCACAGCTCTCCTCAAACGCTCAAAGGAATCCGTCGCTACAACGACCCTACCGCCTAAAGACACCTCGGTACCTGAGCAATTGAATCCAAACATCGACGATCAAGATATCTCCGTGGTTGTGAAAAATATCAGTGCAACGGAATCGACACCGTCCGAGCTGATTCCCTCTAGGGAAACCGTCGGAGATGGCAGCATTGAAGCCATGAATGACCCTACCGGCGACAGTTCAACCGAAGCAACGGCCGACGAGGGCAACGTTGAAGATCCCTCTCCGATTGAAGTCAGTGACGGTTCTCAGAATTTACAAGAGAAAGAAGTTAATGATGATTTACAGCCCTCTGCCCCTAAAGCCGGCTCGACCAAAGAGGGCGCCATTTCTTACTTAGGCTTGAAGCAAATTACAGGAAATAGACCGCCAGACTATCCTGTTGCTGCGCGTCGTGAGCACAGGCAAGGAGACCTCGAGCTGACCTACAGAGTTACCAGTGAAGGCCTAGTTGCAGATATTTCCGTAAGTAAGTCATCCGGCCACGACGACCTAGATGAAGCCGCTTTAAATGCAATTTCAAGATTTAAGTTTGTGCCTGGACAGGAGGGATGGGCCCGTCACCCGGTAACCTTTTCGCTAAAGGGACCGGATGAGGAATTGCCATCGCAGATACAATCAGAACAAAGGGTCAAAGCACAGTAATCGTTTACCGAACGAATTCGGCGAACAACCTCTAATCGCCGAAGAGTTCTTTTCTTGATTTTGTTGTGCCCTTATTGCGGTTAGCAGCTTTACGCTTTCTGCCCATATTGGCTTTTTTGCGTTGACGGCGGAACTTGGTCACTTTGGTTTTTGAAGCCATAAAGGAGTCTCCTTAAATTTCGCGAAACGCGCTTAAGTATCAAAAGGGTAAGCGCAAGTCAACGCTATGCAGCGCTCCAGAGGACGCGGTGGAGGTCTTTTCAAATGCATAATCCAACTTTAAACGCGGCCCATTAAAACATAGTCCCGCCGTCCAAAGATTTTGGTCGGACCATTCATCACGTTTAAATCCGGCACGAACAAGAAGATACTCTAGGCTCCTGGTTTCAATCCCAAACATATAAGCCATTTTACCGTCGGGGTTATCACGCTCGCGTCGACTTAGATCAAATCGGAGGTGGGCTGCCTCGGCAACGGTTCCAAAAAAACCAATTGCCGTCTGCAGATCCTCACGTAGGTTCTGTGGAACTTCTGAACCCGGATGGGCCGGATTTTCAATCACCAGAGCCACACCTAAATCTGGGGTAATTTTAAACAAAGTGCCCAATGATCCATTCCACTGTTCAAAAGATGTTCCTTCTTGCCGATGATTTAAACGATAGAGGCTTGCTCCGAGTAGCCAACGCGAATGCGCTTGATAGCCAAGTGCTGCATGCCACACTTCGCCCTCTACAGGAGTGGGCAGTTTACCCGTGTCGCGTAAGCGCAAATAGTGCAGACTGCCAGGAAAAAAAACTTCCTCACTATTGTCAAAAACTCCAGCACCTACAGCATGACGATGCTGGCCATCTTCAAGATAGCCGTCTCGGTAATAAATATTCATCCCGTTGTTTGGCATCAGTGGCAAAAGCGCTGGATTTATAAAAGCTGATTCAGCTGAGTCTAAACCTGCACGACCCGTATGACCGAGCGCTGAGGACATCGCCCCACGGAAAAATTCCAAAGATAAAGCAGGCTCACAAACGGTCGATATACAAACGGCAAAGAGAAGAAAGAGAAGCGAGATCTTCATGGTGGGAAAGCATAAGAAAGCTTACTGGCGAATGCAAACACTGACGAAGTGCGGACACAAGGTCGTGCTTGATGTGGCACAACTGGCTGAGCCATAAGCATTTTCGTAATACTGGATTGTGCGACCTTGCAAATCGCCGTAGCAGTAATCAAGAGTTCCGCGCGGCATGATGCACTGATTTTTCAAGTCCACATACCAATCTTCCACCCGCAAAACTCGACGAATAGCGCGCAATAGAGCTTCTTCAGCTGGAGTATCCCACTTGTCCACATAAGAGTTGCATACGGCCAAGCCATCAGCTTTGTCTTCGGGGCGCACAACTTTAAAGGCATAAGGGTAACCCTGAAACGAGCAATTCCAAATGCTGTTTACTTGTCCGTTGGAGGCAAGGTCTGTTTCGGTGACTGAATTGAGTATACGCCGTTCATCACTCGCATAGCCCGGTCGTAAACCAAATTGCAGCTTGAAACCAGAGCCTGCTATGGGCCTACGCAATACGGTATCCGACTCCAATGCCGTTGACGAGAAGCTAATTGCCAAAACGGCGCTAGTCGTTGAGTCGCTGCCAGAGAGCCGATCCCGAGTCTCTTTAACGATATTTTCGTATTCGTAAAAACGCAAACTTGCTTCCATCAGGCGCTGCGATTGATTTCCCGGAAAATAATTCATTTTTTGCCCAGAAACCAAACCCGCTAAAGGTCCAGCAATCGCTGGAGAATCCAGCTGCGGCAGCAACGCCTCGATTTCCTGCCCCACGACTAAGCTACCTTCTTGAATGACACGATCGAGATTACCTTGTGTACGTAGCGCCAGATTCAATCGAGTTCCGGCGTTGAGCGGACTCGCAGACAAAGCTTGGGCGCGTTCGGCCACTCCGTAATAGCGCGTGGCGGTGCGAAACGCGGGAGTCAACGTCAACCCACCGGTGGTATTATTATAAGCTCCCACCCGGTAGGTAAAATAAGAACGCTTAGGCAGCATAAGGCCGACGTTCGAGCAGGACATATGCGCAATAGTGTCTATCTTCGCATCATAAGCAAAAGGAAGATTCTGGTTATAACTACCTGTACTGGATGATGACGCTGACGTGATCTCCTGCGGAGCAGAGCAATTTTGAAAGGTAAAAATGAGAATCAGAGAAACAAAAACCCCGGCTAGAACATGTCTCAAATTGAGACGAGACAGCATAAATTCTCCTCTGCAGCCATCATCCTACACTGAGACGTATCGGAACTTTACAAAAAAGCATTAGGACCTTTTTACGGTCCTGGAGAGGGCCCCATTGTTTTAAATTGGGACGAAACTTTAATCTGGATCTGAGCGTGCATTGGCTTGGGACATGCAGCACAAACACTTGCCGCGTGTAGTGCCTTATGAAACTTTCAGAGTCATGAAAGTGCGCAAAGCTGTTATACCCGCTGCCGGATTAGGAACTCGCTTCCTGCCCGCAACCAAGACAATACCTAAAGAAATGCTGCCGATCGTAGATAAACCAATTCTATTATATATTATCGAAGAGATCGTCGCCGCAGGAATTGAAGAGGTTGTTTTTATCGAAGGTCGTGGCAAGACCGCTATCATTGATTTTTTTGATACCTCGTACGAAATCGAGGATACCCTGGCAAAATCAGGCCAACTGCATCTTCTACAGCCAGTGATTGAGCTGCGCAAAAAGCTGACTGTCATCAGCATCCGTCAGAAGCAAGCATTGGGGCTCGGGCATGCCGTGCTCTGCGCACAGCCCGCCGTTGGCAATGAACCGTTCGCCGTACTTCTAGGCGATGAAATTATGCTGAACCACCCAGGAAAAGCCTCGGGTATTGCTCAACTCACCAAGGTCTTCGAAGAAACCGGCATTTCCACCGTCGCCGTGATGCCCGTGCCAGAGACTGACGTTGCTAAGTATGGGATTGTGGCCGTAACCGAAAAAGGGAGCAATCTCTGGTCAGTCCATGATGTGGTGGAAAAGCCCCAGCCCTCGCAAGCGCCCAGTCGTCTCGCCTTACCCGGCCGCTATGTTTTTGATGCTGAACTTTTCAAAGATTTAAGTAACACTAAGCCTGGTCGTGGTGGTGAGATTCAATTGACCGATGCAATGGCGTCGTTGGCTAAGCGAAAGGGTCTTCTAGCGACAACTCTGGATGCGCAACGATTCGATGCCGGAGACAAGCTTGGGTTTCTGCAAGCCAACATTGAGGTCGGGCTCAAACATCCAGAAATTGGCGCCGCCCTGGAAAAATATTTACGTCAAAATTTCGGAGGGTGATGAGCATGCTTTTATTTTTAGTGAGTTGGTTAAGTCTTTGCGCTCACGCCTATATTCCTGAATGGTCTATGATCTCCTCTCGAGCAGCTGAGCAACATGGCAGATCCGCTTATAAAATTGAACAAGAGGTGATCTACCGTCATGAGGCGGAACAGTACTCAGTAAAAGAGTCTTGGCTTGTGGCTGGCGAAAGCAGCTTGAGCGTGAGTCTAGAGGGTCGCGGCCCTCTCAAGGGTTTGGTGGAGGGATCTATTATTTTTACTGGCTCTATGAAGTCCTATATTGACGGTGGCCAGGTTAAAAACCAGCGCCTTGGCGACGAATGGCTGGAGCCACTTTTTCACTTCCGTACGGGAAAATACCTGCGCTCCCGTATGGTTCAACTGCGAGTCACTCCACCAGACTCTCTGCATGACCGCCCGCCCATGAATTCAGAGGGCTTACCCATGTATGAACCACCTAGTTTTATTCGGCTTAGTCGGGCTGGAGGCTCTGTTTCTTGGGCCATTGGCATGCTTCCATTAAACGACGACTCCCCTACGTTGTGGCTTGAACAAGATCAGTTTGTTTTACGCAAATACAAAAGCGCCAATCAGGTCCTTTTGCGCGCCGATGAGTATGTAAAATTTGAAGATGGATTGTGGTTTCCTCGTTCGCGGACTTATGAATTTGGCGGATTTAAAATTGAGGTGAAAACTCTTTCTGTAAAAAATGCCGGCAAAATAACTGCCAACGATAAACGTTTGAAATCTAGTGGATTGAGTCCTTCTAAAGACAATCTACGTCTGCCCGATTTAACAGGATTACGAGAGTTTTACCTGAGATTTCGATGAGTGCTTCTTCATACTTAGTCGCCGTAGATGCGCCGTTGCCGGAGGCTCTCTCTTATCTCCCTCCGGAATCTGGGCAAAACCTCAGTCGCGGACAAGCTGTCAAAGTTCCGCTTGGTCGGCGTCAGACACAAGGCGTAGTCATTGCCGCTTGTAGTTCGGTTCCTGACAATCTAAACCTTAAACGCATTCTCAGTGTCGATGAAGAGCGCCCGGCGATACCAGAGGCGTATATGGATTGGTTGGAGTGGCTCTCCCAGTACTATATTCACCCCTTGGGCCAAGTCACAGACTCGATCTTTCCTCCCCTCAAAAAAAGCTCGTCACGGGTTAGCCGCAAGCCGCCCCTCTTTCGTGAAGACACCGAAAAATTCCCTCCTCCACCACTGACAACGGAGCAAAAAACCGTTCTCGAAGGTCTACAGGCACAACAAGATTTTTCAGTTCACCTTCTACATGGAGTAACCGGTTCAGGAAAAACCGAAGTCTATTTACACCTTCTGGAAGAAACTCTAGCCAAAGGGCGACGAGGCCTTGTTTTAGTGCCTGAAATTTCGCTTACTCCTCAATTGATCGAACGTTTTTCCAAGCGGTTTCCCGGTTGTGTTGCCGTACTTCACTCGCATCTCACGCCACGTGAAAAAACCACCCAATGGTGGAGCATAGTTGATCAAAATAAAAAAATTCTGATCGGAGCTCGTTCGGCGCTATTTTGCCCAATGCCCGATCTCGGCGTGATAGTTCTCGATGAAGAGCACGAACCCAGCTACAAGCAGGACGAGAAGCTCAAGTACCATGCCCGCGATGCCGCAGTTGTTTTAGCAAAGCGACTCAATATTCCAATTGTTCTCGGATCGGCGACACCATCTCTAGAATCATGGAATAATGTTTTGAATGGTAAATACCAACTTCACTCCATGACCCAACGGGTGAACTCTAGAGCCCTACCACAAATCGAAGTGGTTGATCTACGCGAGCAATATCGACAGCGCCGAGATGAACCTTCGAATCTACCCTATTGGCTATCGGATCAATTACACCTCGAACTACAGGAAGTTTTTGCAAGGGGCGAACAAGCCGCCTTATTTTTAAACCGGCGTGGAGTGGCTCAAGCAGCTCAGTGCCATGGTTGTGGCTATTCCGCAGAATGCCCAAATTGCTCAGTGGCCTTGACTCTACACGGTCAATCTCATTTGGTATGCCATTATTGCGATTACAGCGAACGCTTGGCTGAAACTTGCCCAGACTGCAAAGAGTTTCCAGTGGAACCACTAGGGCTGGGCACGGAGCGGCTCGAAAAAGACATGGCTGAGCTTTTCCCAGATTGCCGAATTGCTCGTGCAGATAGAGACGAAATTCAGTCTCGGGAACAGCTTGAAAAGCTTATTGCCGACGTTGAACAACAGCGCGTCGACTTATTGATTGGGACCCAAATGATTGCCAAAGGCCTGGATTTTCCAAAACTAAATCTTGTTGGTTTAGTTTTGGCAGACATTGGTTTTCACTGGCCCGATTTTCGCGCCAGCGAACGTAGCTTTCAATTGCTCACGCAAGTGAGCGGCCGCTCGGGTCGCCAGACGGCAGGGCGGGTGGTGATCCAAACTTACGATCCGGGTCACACCAGTATCATTCATACCCTTAAGGCAGATTTTCGAAGTTTTGCCACCTCTGAACTAAGAGAGCGTGAGGATCTTTTTTATCCACCCTACTCACGCATGGCCATGATACGCATTCAAAGTGCGAATGAAAAAAATGGAGCTCTCGCGGGGCAGCGAATTGTTTCAAGAGCCCAGACTTTACAGAAACAGTTTGCAGGCTATCAATCTGGGATCCAGGTGCTTGGGCCAGCCAAAGCTCCGCTATTCAAGCTCCGCAACCGTTATCGCTTTCAAATCATCGTAAAATGCAATAGCCCGGCCAAACTCAATCCATTTTGTCGCCAATTATTGAATGGTTCTGATTGGCTTCCTTCAGCGACCAAGGTCCAGGTCGACATCGACCCCTTCGCAATGCTGTAATGAGGGCATGGCTGGTGCGCAAACTCAGATATGCCCCCAATGCGGGGCCTCGGTCGATCATCTAGTTCCAATGGCAGGAGAAGTAAACTCGTCGAGCGATGACTCTGAATTAGGGTCAGCTCGCGAAGCGGTGTGCCCAGATTGTTATCGCTCGTCCACGGGCAGTATACCTCAAGGCTTAAAATTAAGGATGGAGCGAAAGCAACGTGAAAAAAACAAACTGCATCTTTGGAAAAACCGTGTTGACTTAGTTAAAAGTGCACGAGCACTCATGCTGCAAAAGGCCTACCTGGAAGCCGCTGTCCAATACGAAAAATATCTCCGCGTTCTTGAGTTGGCTTATGATCTACCTCAAGGAAACCTATCTCCCGAAGTTTTTAATAAGTCGTCACATTCCAAAGAAATGACAGTTCTGGCATCTGTTTATTGGGATCTTGTCCGGATCTATGACACGCATCCGAACTACGCCCAGCGACAGACCGCAGCGGCACAAAAGTTATCTGAATTTCTTCCCTACAGCTCACTTTACTCCGAGATTACCAGACAGGCGGACGCCATTGTCCGATCAGCCAAAAACCCTGAAATATTCAAAACCCTGTTGAAATCGGCAAAATCCAAACGTGGACCTTGCTTCTTGGCCACAGCTGCTTTTGCTGAGAACACAGAAGCTTGGGAACTCTACTGGTTGCGGCGTTTTCGCGACCAAGTTCTGCGCCGAAATAAACTAGGCCGACGCTGCATTTGGCTTTATTATAAAGGGTCTCCGTCTCTCGCACGCGTTCTTTCCCGCGGTCGTCGGCGTCGGAGAGTTGTAAGGTGGCTGATCACAAAAATTGCCAGCGTTATAAAGAAGAACTTGAATTCGAACACTAGAAAGGGTGATTTAAAGCCTCTATGAACAACATCGACACCATCATCATTGGCAGCGGATTAACTGGATTGTTACTAGCCCGTCGACTACATGGTTTGGGCCAGTCCGTTATGCTCCTCGAGGCCAGAGAAACTCTTGGCGGCCGTTATCGCCGACAGAGTACGGTTGCACCATACTCCTCTCCAACACTGGATTTTTTTCCGGCCACGAACGAAAGCTTGGACATTTTAGAGTGGGCTCGCGCCATGGCTCCCATTCCCCTACAGCATAAAGTTCAAGACCACCGCCCCCAGGTGTTCGACGAAGGTAAATGGCGCAATTTTGCTGGCTTTGGAGATACTCATTTTCTTTCGGCCGACGAGCTCTCCTACTTCAGTCACACCCATGAGGCCATCATTGAGCCTGGAATTGAACACCTCGTGCGCGGCTTAGCGGAGCAACTTCCGCTCACAGCCCACACCATGTCGGAAGTGACCCAATTTAAAATTAAAGACGGCTTGGTGGATGAGATAGTGGTGAACGGTGATAAAACTTTTAAAGCCGCTCGTTACATATTTACACCGCATCCCAGCTCGCTCAATCAGCTCATTGGTGGCGAGGAACTCCCTGGCAAATACCGCACGCGACTGGCAAGAATGCTCTCCTGGACGTCCGTTATATTGGAGCTTCAGCACACTCCACCCTTGGTGGATGATAGCGCTATCCGCATATTTATCCACAATGCCAAGGAATTTGAACCCGTAGTTGGCCGAGTTTCAGGCGAGATCTCTAAATGGATGACTCTGGTTCCGGGTGATCGTGAGACTGAACACGAATTCATAGGCCAATGCATTCGGCACATAAAACGCCAACTGAAGCGAGCCTGGCACTTAGGGCTCGTTG
>JAYQON010000001.1:68574-79746 GCA_038144835.1 Bdellovibrionales bacterium | reverse complement strand
GCCTGGCCCTTAGCGCTCGATGGTAAGGTTGAAGAAAAGATTTACGTGCTCGCCAATGCCGTTGGTCACCACAGTCTAAAAACCAAATTCGCCTTCCAATTCCCTGAAATTTCCAACCTTTACTTAGCTAGTCACTGTCTCTCTGCGCAGCCAGGGGCTCTTGCTAGCCTGGCCGTAGCAAAGGATCTTTTGAGGGAACTGGCTCCTAACGCAAAAGAGTTGCCGGAGCTTGGGGCTTCGTGCTAACTCCAATTCCTTAAATCGACTCACTTTCTGCGGGTCTTCTGGTGCCGTATTTGTTTGACGGCCTTGGATTTGACCATTGCGTTAATCGTGGTGTTCAGATCACGCGGAAAGGTGGCTTAACCAGGAGGAAAACCTATGCCACAAATCACTATGAAAGACATGCTCGACGCGGGCGTGCACTTCGGCCACCAAACTCAACGGTGGAATCCCAAAATGAAGCCGTATGTCTACACAGATCGCGGTGGAATCCATATCATTGACTTACAGAAGTCAGTGATTAGCGCAAAAAATGCTGCCGAATTCGTAGCTAAAGTCGCTGCCGATGGCGGCAGACTCATTTTTGTCGGCACAAAAAAGCAAGCTGTTGAGCCCATTCGGGAAGCTGCTGCCAAGTGTGGACAGTACTATGTCACTAAGCGCTGGCTGGGCGGAATGTTGACTAATTTTCAAACAAGCAAATCGACCACCGACCGCCTCACGACGATTGATAAAATGCGAGAACAGGGCTAACTCTAATATTTTTCGAAAAAAGAACGCGCCCGTATAGAAAAGGAATATCTGCGTCTTAACGAACACCTCGACGGCATTCGTGAAATGAAAGAGCCACCATCTTGTATGTTTGTTGTCGATCTTAACAAAGAACATATTGCCGTTGCCGAAGCCAAAAAGATTGGTATTCCAGTCGTCGGCATTGCAGACACTAACGTCGATCCAGAGGCGATTGATTTCCCAATTCCCGGCAATGACGACGCGATTCGCTCAATCAAACTTTTCGCCAACCTCGTTGCTGACGCATATCTTGAAGGAAGCAAACGATATCAAGAGAAAGTGCGCGCTTCCGGCGATAAAACGAAAGAAGTTCGAGTTGAGCGCACTGAAGAACGCGTCGCTCGTCCAAGTCGCGCACCAGAACCTGCTCCCGCAGCTGGTCCTGCGGTGGTCAAGGTATCCAAAGGTCGTAAGTTGGTGGCTGCTGGTACGGCTGAAGATGTGGAAATTCAAATGGAACTTGAGCAGTCTCCCGAGACAGACTCAGAAGCTGATACTTCCGATAAAGAATAGACAAGGCAGGAATATTTATGTCGATCAGTGCAACCGCTGTAAAAGAACTGCGTGAAAAGACCGGCGCCGGCATGATGGATTGCAAAAAGGCGCTCGAAGAAAATTCGGGCGACTTTGAAAAAGCCGTCGATTGGCTACGCGCTAAAGGTTTGAGTAAGGCCGCCAAAAAATCTGGCCGAGTAGCGGCTGAAGGTTTGGTCACCTCTTATATCCATGCAGGTGGCCGAATCGGTGTTCTGCTTGAAGTCAACTCAGAGACCGACTTCGTGGCTCGAAACGAAGAGTTCCAAAACTTTGTTCGCGATATTGCCATGCATATCGCAGCTCTGGGGCCCCAGTTTGTTCAGCAGTCAGATATAGATGTAACCACTCGCGAACGTGAAGCTGCCGTCTTACGTGCTAAAGCGCTTGAAGAAGGCAAAAAGCCAGAGTTTCTAGAGAAGATCCTAGATGGCCAAATCAAAAAGTGGGCTTCTGAGATCTGTCTCCTTGACCAGAAGTTCGTTAAAAATCCGGACAAGTCGGTTAGCGAAATGCTGCAAGAGTTAATCGCAAAAATTGGTGAAAACATTGTTATTCGCCGTTTTGTGCGTTTTGAACTTGGTGAAGGCATCGAAAAGAAAAAGGAAGACTTCGCAGCCGAAGTGGCCGCTTACGCCAAACAATAAGGAAATGGCTTGGCATCTAAGAGCAAATTTCGTCGTATCCTTCTCAAGCTGAGCGGCGAGGCCTTAGCCGGCGCTCAGCATTTAGGTATTCATTCCCAAACCATCGGTCAGATCGCTGACGATGTAAAAGAGGCCTATGATCTCGGCGTCGAGATCGGCCTCGTGATTGGTGGCGGCAATTTTGTACGCGGGGTATCTCAAGCTGCCCAGGGTATGGACAGAGCTAGTTCAGATTATATGGGCATGCTTGCCACTGTGATCAACAGCATGGCCATGCAAGATGCGCTAGAAAAACGTGGGTTAGCTACCCGCGTGCAGTCCGCCATTGTCATGTCGCAAATCGCAGAACCCTACATTCGACGGAGGGCCATTCGCCATCTGGAAAAAGGGCGACTGGTGATCTTTGCAGCAGGTACAGGCAATCCTTACTTCACCACCGATACGGCTGCATCGTTGAGAGCGATGGAAATTAATGCTGATGTAATTATGAAAGCGACCAATGTTGATGGGATCTATGACAAAGATCCCAGAAAGCATGAAGACGCACTGCTGTTTAAAGAGCTCACCTATATGGATGTACTCAAGCAGGGTTTACAGGTTATGGACTCAACAGCGATTAGCCTGTGCATGGATAACAAGCTTCCGATCATTACTTTCAACTTAAACAAGCCGGGAAATATCGCGCGCGTTGTGCGCGGTGAAACCATAGGCACAACCGTGAGATAAAAAGAGGGAATATGTCATCGGCCATTGCTATATCTTCTAAAGAAAAAATGGAAAAAGCTCTTCAGTCTTTAATGGGTGAGTTGAAAAAGGTTCGCACAGGTCGAGCACAAGTTTCCATGCTCGACAGCATAAAGGTGAATTACTACGGTACTCCCACTCCGTTAAACCAAGTTTCAGCTCTGAGTACTCCCGATGCCCGATCATTTTTAATTTCCCCTTGGGAAACTTCCATTTTAAAAGAGATTGAAGCCGCAATCGTGAAAAGTGACCTCGGCATGAGTCCTATGAATGACGGCAAGGTGATTCGCCTTAAAGTACCTGAGTTGACTGAAGAACGTCGCCGTGACTTGGTAAAAAACGTAAAGAAAATCTGCGAAGATGCCCGTGTAGCCGTCCGTATGGTGCGTAGAGACGCTAATGACGAGCTCAAAAAAGCTCTCAAAGATAAGCTCATCAGTGAAGATGAGAATAAACGCCAACAGGATGAAGTTCAGAAACTTACCGATGACTACATTGAGAAAGTCGACGGTTTGGCTGAAGATAAAGAAAAAGAGCTGATGACAGTTTGATTTCAGAAGGTTTGATGCAACTCAACTTGCCTCGCCACCTGGCGATTATAATGGACGGCAATGGACGCTGGGCGAAAGCACGACGACATAGCCGTGTTTACGGCCATATCCGAGGAGCCAAGGTTGCCAAAACCATCATTGAGGAGTGCGCTCGGCTCAATCTGCCTTATTTGACTCTTTTTGCCTTTAGCACTGAAAATTGGTTTCGTCCGAGCGACGAGGTTAGTCTTTTAATGCTTTTGCTGCGTCGACAGCTTCTGCGCGAAAAACGCACTTTAATGCGCAACAATATCCGCTTTAAAACTATTGGCGAGATCCAGCGGCTTCCTCCGTTTGTTCGCGAGGTGGTTGTTGAGACTATTGCCGATACTGCGGAAAACACAGGCATGGTTCTGACGTTTGCTCTATCCTACGGAGGGCGGCAAGAGCTAACCAATACTTTTAAAGAGGTCGCCCGCCAAGCCCGTCTCGGCACCCTCAGTGAGCAGGATATCGACGAGGCCACTGTCGCCCGCTTGCTGCCATCTTCTTTTTTGCCTGATCCTGACCTATTGATTCGCACCAGTGGCGAGTCTCGAATCTCTAACTTTTTTCTCTGGCAAGCAGCTTACAGCCACATAGAGAATGAAATTAAATACACGCCCTAATTCTACAACACAGACTAGAATCTCATTCTACAAACTTATTCGTCGCTATAAATGCTCTTAGTTCGCATAAGAGAACAGCTTCGCTCGAATCCAAGCAATGGCTGATACGGGTAGCAAATTTCTGACTAGAGTCATTTCTGCCCTAATGGCGGTATCATTTCTTTTCTCTTTAGGATATTTCGGCGGCAATCGCGGTTTATATTTAGCTTGTACGTTGGCTATTGTTCTGGGGATACGTGAATATTCACGTATGGCCTTTGGGCGATGGCAGATGCCAAACAGCGTAACCTACCTTTTTTGGTCGGTCAGTCTAGTTTTTTACATTCTTATGATCGATCATTTTGAGCTTGGCCTTCTCTGGTTTGCCATGTGCTCGATCATGTTCATCGTGGGTTGTCTCTGGTTAACACGAGACCGCGTCGACAATGAACAGCTGTTGCCAGCTATCGCCGTTGGCTCATTTGGAATGCTTTACTGCGTACTCTTTCCCTTCTTTTGCGTTGAGCTGGTTAAATTGGATACGGGTGCTTCGTGGTTCGTGTTCCTACTTCTTTTGGTTTTTTCTGGAGATACTTTTGCTTATTTTGGTGGCCGTTTTTTGGGCAAAAGAAAATTTATGCCTCAGATCTCACCCAATAAAACTTGGGAGGGTTCTGCTTGTGGGCTAATTGGTTCAGCCGTTGTGGGCACGATGTATCTTTCAACGGTGATGCCCCAAGTGAGCTGGTACAAAACAGCCGTTTTTTGCCTGCTTTGCGGGTTTGCAGCACAAACGGGCGATTTGCTTATGTCTTTGGTTAAACGCGTAGCTCAGGTCAAAGATTCTGGCGGTATTATGCCGGGACACGGCGGAGTTTTAGATAGGCTTGATGGAATTTTTATAGCCTGTCCTTTGGTTTATGCCTTCGCGCTCTACGTCAATCCGTATTTAGGTCCTTTTTGAGAGGCCGGTAATCACTAATAAGGCGCAAAATTCCTGGCCGATGCTTTCATTCAACTTTACAATCGAAAGTATGAACATCATCCAAATGCTGCTCAATAATATTGCCCCTTTCTTTATCCTTCTCGGACTACTCATTTTTGTCCATGAACTCGGACATTTTCTGGTTGCCAAGTACTTCGGTGTACGGGTCGAGACCTTCAGTCTTGGCTTCGGCAAGAAGCTGGTCAGCTTCCAAAGGGGTGACACCACTTACTGTATTTCAATGATCCCCTTGGGGGGCTATGTGAAAATGTATGGCGATGACCCCACCGCAGACGTGCCACCGGGAGAGCGCCAGTATGCCTTTTTGCATAAGCCGGTCATGCAACGAATTTGGATAGTTCTTGCTGGGCCTCTTATGAACCTATTCTTTGCGATATTTATTTTTACTCTCATCGGCGCAATTGGCGATGAACTTCCCGGCCCCATCGCGGGTGATGTTGCGGAAGACTCGAAAGCTTTCGAAGCCGGATTTCGCTCGGGTGATAAAGTCTTGAGCATTAACAACGAGGAAACTCCCACATGGAGCCATGTAAGAAAAATTATTGAAGCTTCTGCGGGTAAGGCCCTGGAATTCAAAATTGAACGGCAAAATGAACCGCAACCCCTTCAGATACAGGCCTCAGCAAGCATAGGTGAGAACCAGAATATTTTTAGTTCCAATCGCCAGGTGGGTCAGATTCCCGGCCTGACGCAAGAGTCTAGATCAACCTTGGTTGGCGTGAAGGATCCTCAGAGCCCGGCAGCTAAAGCTGGCATTCAGACACTCGAAATGATCGTGGCAATTAACGGCGAAAAAATAACTTATTGGCGCCAATTGCAGCCAACCTTGCTCAAGCAGTTAACAGGTGACGGTGAACAAAATCTTGAGTTTCAGGTTCGCGATGTCACGTTAACAGATAAGCCAGACAATATCCGCACCGTTAAGGTCTCTGTTCCTGAGGGATGGAACGAAAAAACAGACCTTGCAGATTTTATCGGACTTGAACCCGCCGAATTGTATATCTATCAAATCAAAAAAGATTCTCCAGCAGACAAAGTTGGTATTTTGCCCAAGGACAGAGTGGTCACGATCAACGGCGAAGACGTTCTATCTTGGAATTCGGTGCTGGCAAAAATAAAATCTTATGACCCTGCGAACGAGGGTATCGACTTCACCATCTCCCGTGGGGGAGAACTCAAGACCTTTAATATCCGCCCTGAAATGACAAAGCTCATGACCATGAAAGGCCAAGAAGAAAAACGCTTTACCATAGGAATTGTCTCAGGGTTTTTTCCTGCTGCCCCAGAGTCCGTGTTTTTTCGCATATCAAATCCGGTACACATGTTGGTCAATGGCTTGCGGGAAACAGCAAATTGGACTGAATTCGTAGTGATGAGCATGGTCCGCCTGGTACAGGGCGATGTTTCGCCAAAAAATATTGGTGGGGTCATCACCATAGGCCGAGTGGCGTCACACTCATTTGAAGCCGGTCTGTCAACTTTTCTAAAAACTATGGCTATCATTTCCATTAACCTGTTTTTACTCAACCTCTTGCCAATTCCGATTCTTGATGGCGGACATCTTGTTTTTTACACGATTGAAGGTCTAAGAGGCGCTCCGCTGAGCATGCGTAAAATGGAACTCGCTCAACAAGTTGGACTTATGCTTTTGATGCTTTTGATGGTATTCGCCTTCTTTAATGACATCACCAATCTATTTTTCAACCGCTGGTAACACACGACTGCTGTCGGTAGACACTAGTTCAATGAATGGCTCGGTTGCCTTAGCAACCGGCCGTTCTTCCCCTAGCCAGTATGCTTGGGATAAAAAGTCCACTCATTCCGAATGCGCAACAATAGAAACTCAGCGTCTACTCAAGGATGCTGGGTTAACTTTTAAAAGCCTCACTCACTTGAGCGTGAATGTCGGGCCAGGTTCATTTACTGGGATTCGCGTTGGATTGAATCTGGTGCGCACCCTTGCCTATACCCTGTCTCTACCTGTGGCCGTATTTAACACCCTTGAAGTTTTAGCCTCTCAGCACTCTCAACCCGGTGACTCGGTGCTAGTCGCAACCAAAGCTGTACAAAATTTTTTCTATGTTGCGGCTTACAAACACAGTGAGCACGGTCTAGTTGAAAGTCTAGCTCCAACCTCAATGTCTCAATTTGAACTAGAATCCGTTAAATCAACTCATACCAAGGTCCTCATCGAGGGGCTAACCTCAGGACTAAGGTCGCACACTGAGGCTATCGAGCAAATCGATTGGATTTCCAAGTGGCCGCAAACGGTCAGGTTTTTTCAGTGGCACAAAGTAAATCCCCTTTATATTCGAGGCTCGGAGGCCGAAGAGAAAATGAGACGAGGCCTTTTAAGGCCCCTTTAGCCAAGGAATGATGGCACGTGAGCTCGAACGTCACTATAGCTGATTTTTCAACACTACGCGGACGCTTAGAACCGGCGTCGACCATCATTGCAGTTGGCGGTGGCAAGGGGGGCGTTGGTAAATCTTTCGTTAGTTCTTCTGTAGCAATTTTTCTTTCCCATCTTGGGTATAACACGCTTGCCATCGACTTGGACCTTGGCGGCGCGAATCTACATACCTCCCTAGGCGTGCCTCTGGTAGACCGAGGTATCAACGAATTTATAAAAGACCCCAATCTCGAACTGAAAGATCTTTTACTGGATACTCATTGGCCGCGTTTGAAACTAATCAGTGGTTCAAGCGAAGCACTTGATATCGCCAATGTTGATGAAATCCAACGTTCACGAATTATGTCAGCGATTTTCCGACAGAAGGCTGATTTCATAATTTTGGATTTGAGTGCTGGCACCCATCACTCGACTCTCGACTTCTTTTTGATGGCCAAACACAAAATCACGGTATTTACTCCAGACCCATCAAGCATCGAGAATGCATATCGCTTCCTAAAGGCCACGTTTTTCAGAAAAATGCGCCGATACGAGCATCAGTTGCATCTAAAAAACCAGATCGATGAGCTACTTGCCAAAAGGAACTCACTTAAAATTAGAAATCCATCTGACCTAATCCGAGTGCTGGTAGACCGTGAACCTGTTCTTGGTACGAAGTTGAAGCATCTTTTGTCAGATCTCAATTTTGAGATAGTTCTCAATCAGGCACGCACCCGCCAAGAACTAGAAATAGGTTTTGCTCTGCAGTCGGTCTGCAATCAATACTTTGGCTTTCCCTGCCAGTTCCTCGGCGGACTAGAATATGATAATGCGGTATGGCAGTCTTTGCGACATAAGAACCATCTTTTAATGGCGAATCGCCAAAGTCACCTGTACGCTCAATTAATGAGCATCAGCCGTAAAATCGCAAACACACAACCACTCAAGGCTGTGATATAGTTTTAATTAATGAGCGAACGCTACGATGGCCAAACCTACTACGAGCTTTTAGAAATTACTCCTCAAGCGGGGCCCGCGGATATTTATAACGCTTATCAACGGGCAAAAAGTACTTACTCAACCAATTCTCCCGCTATTTACAGTATGTTCACGCCGCAAGAGGCACAAGAACTTATGGCCTTGATTGAGGAGGCGTACCAAACACTTTCACACCAGGCCCGACGTAAGGAATATGATCTTAAAATTGGGCTGAGTCAGCCCCCAGTAAAATCTGCGCATCAAGATCCAACCCAATTTTCGCGTGCCTCAGTGACAGGAACAGCAAATTCGAGCTCTCAACGAAGCGCCCGCGGTGATGAGCAATGGCTGGGGCCTGTTAAAGTCATCTCCCGCGGACCTGAAATTCCTGAAGGATATGCCCGCACCAAATTTAGTCTTTACGAAATTAACACTGAGCTTGAACAAGAACTTCAGAATATTGAAACCTGTGACGGTGCCTTCTTAAAAAAAATGCGTCTATATAGAGGCGTATCGCTTGAACAGATCAGTGAAGAGATTCGCGTAAGTAAAAGCACCTTAATGGCGCTGGAAGCAAACGAATTGAATTCATTGCCCGTTGCTGTATTTACGCGCGGCTTTGTCGCGCAAATGGCTCGTGCCCTGCAACTACCCGAACGCAAAGTTACCGACGCTTACATGAAGTTCTTTAGATCGCAAAGGCCTTGAATAAGTTGATCAATACCCTTTTTACGGTGATCGTGCCCGCCGAGTACGAGGGGCAGCGCCTAGATAAATTTTTAGCCTCGCTCGACTTCATTCCCTCTCGCTCGCGAGCTGCTGAATTGGTCTCCTCAGGCCATGTGAGTAATATGGGTAAACCCTTAAAGGCTTCTCATAAACTGACTGCGGGTATGTGTTTACAGGTAGAAATACCCGAACCGCCAGCAAGTCCTCTTCAGCCACTCAATGCGCCCCTCGATCTGCTTTATGAAGACCAGGACTTAATGGTTGTGAATAAGCCGTCGGGTTTGGTCGTGCATCCAGCTGCTGGGCATGCACAGGACACTCTGGTAAATATATTGTTGTTTCATGCGGACAAGCTGTCCCTGGGCTTTGCTGAACACAGGCCCGGAATTGTGCATAGATTAGATCGCGACACCAGCGGCATTCTAGTTGTAGCTAAAAATGATCGAGCCCACCATGGACTGGCGGATCAGTTTCGGTCTAAACAAGCGCATCGATTGTATTGGGCTATTGTCAATGGTCTCCCACGAGTCAAAGATCAAACGATTCGTAGCTTTTTGGCTCGCCATCCTTCTGACCGAAAACGCTTTGCCTCAAATGCTAGCAATCACGGCAAATATGCAGTCACCCACTTCAAAACTTTGCAGACGCTTCGCTCAGGTCTTTCCTGGCTCGCATGTAAGCTTGAAACCGGTAGAACCCATCAAATTCGCGTTCATCTCTCTGAAAGCGGGCTGCCAATTGTTGGCGACCCCCTGTACGGAGGGCGTAAGATAAATAAGAGCGATAAAGCCGCCAAACGTTTACTGCTGCATGCATGTGAACTTGGTTTTGTGCATCCGATGACTCAAAAAAATTTATTTTTCAGATTGGACTGGCCAGAGACGGTGGCAGAGACACTCAGAGAGTGGGGCTTCCAAAATGTTTAAAAAATTTGAACGCGACGGTAAATTTCTCGGTTTTTATTTTGAAGACTCCCGTAGGTTATTCTTTTTTGGCTCACGCAATTTGGACAAAGAAAACTTAGGTCTAAATTTTCCCGAATTTCAGTTCTCATTTCTTCGTCAAGTGCATGGCCGTGCTGTGGTGTTAGCCGACCCAAAAACTTCCATTGAAGCCGATGGGCATTTCACAGAAAAACCGGGCCTAGCTTTGATTTCCCAAACAGCAGACTGCATTCCCATTCTGTTGGCCAATGCCAATATGGTGTGTGCTTTGCATGCGGGCTGGCGCGGTGTTTCCCTGAATATAATTGCCGCAGCTAAGAAAGCTCTTCCCTTTCAACCTGATCTTGCCTTAATCGGGCCACACATCAGATGTAATAGTTTTGAAGTCAGTCGGGCTGTGGCTTTACAAATAGTCGCAGCGACTCCTGCGGAAAAAAATGCGAGTCGTTTTCTTTTCAATCACACGGACAGCGACAAACTATTTGTCGATCTATCCTCCTTGGTACAAGAGCAACTTCGCCATACATTTGATGGGATCCAAATTGCTGATACGGGAGAAGACACAAAAATTTCTCCAGAATTTCACTCCTTCCGCCGCGACCGCGAGCAGTCTGGCAGACAGTTAAGTTTTGTCGTGATCAAATCTCAAAAAACTGATTCAATTATGACATGACCCCTTTCCGGTGGACCATTTTAAGTGTTCTACTCTTAACTGCTGCCGTCTTACTAGCTGCGGCCTTGACACCATCTCTTCGCATAAAGGCTCAGTACTATTTATTGAATAGGGGACGCGAGGTTTTAGCGACTGCCGAGGGTGATCTTTTAAATAATGGTTCTTCAGTTAAAGTTATAAAATACTCCAGCCTGGAAGGAATTTTTGTAGAGATCCTTAAAAACGAGGCTGGCAATTACGAACTGATAGAACGCATTCTTTTACCCGACAGACATGACGGGCTTTTTAATTTTCAAGGCCATGTCACTCGACTCGCAATTACAGATGTGGACCAAGATGGAACCCAGGAGCTATTGGCCCCGACTTTTGACCAGCAATTGGTTCCTCACCTCAATGTTTTTCGCTATAACTCCAGTATTGGCCGTTTTGAACCCTTTCAGCCAACTCGTAAGTAGATTTAAGAGATTTGACAAAATTTACGCTACGTGTTAACGCTGACCGACTGTTATCTCAGTGAGGATTTATGAAAAGATTTTGGGCACTTATCATATCG
>JAYQON010000001.1:0-68564 GCA_038144835.1 Bdellovibrionales bacterium | reverse complement strand
TAATGGCTGTTATAGGTTGCTTAAATGGCTGTAGCGGAGGTGGTGCGCGACAGTCTGCCGGAAGGCAATGTCCCCTCAACTATAACCCAATCCCAATGAACGTTCCTGCTAAACAAAAAATCGATCTCGCATCGACCCTACCCCCTGGGACCTTCGAATACGACGGAGCTCTACTGTACTATCGAGATCCATCGAACTTGCGAATAGAGCTGGGCGAGACAAAGCAGGCCAACAATAAAGGTTTTAAGGTCTCTACCTCATGTGTGCGCAATGCGTTCGCTGGCATGAAAGGCATCGCAATGTCCACTCAGGGCATTTCAAAAATGGTGGTGGACGGTTCCAGTACTAAGGTCATCAGCGATGTTAAAAATTTCGGATTTGTGATTAGCGATAGGGTCATTATTGATATCAGAAACTCTGATCAAAAACCCGAGAGACCCTCTGACGTTTTTGATGGTAAAGTTAGCGAATCATTTCTCTATAAAATCAATGATTCCAAGTATGAGATTCGATCACACGGCATTACAGAATCTGGCGGTGAATTTTTCCTCGCCGTACGATTCACTAGAAATACAATAAATCAAGCCAACAAAATCAATTCTCGCTTATCGCAATAAGCAAAAAATAATTTATTTTAAGAGCTTATCCACCAGTGCCAGGAAGCACTGGTACCGACATGGGCTCCCCATTTTCTCTCTTTTTAAGATCACGCCAACTTTTTCCTTCGCGAGCTGCGGCGTTCAACTGAAAATCTTTAACAGCTTTAAGGTGATCTTCGTAAGTACGGGTAAAAATATGAGTACCATCATTACGACTCACAAAGTACAGGTAGTCGCTTGTCACCGGCTTTAAAACCGCCGACAAAGCCTCTCTACCTGGGTTGGCAATTGGCCCAAAAGGCAAACGAGCGACCGTGTAAGTGTTGTATTTTGTAGGCCTGCTAATATCTTCTTTAGTGATGTTTTCTTTGTAGCTGCCCGTTTCGATCCACAACCCATAAATGATGGTTGGATCACTCTGCAAACGCATTTGTTTTTTTAGACGATTATAAAATACTGAAGAGATCAAGCCTCGCTCCTCAGGAGCACCGGTTTCCTTCTCGACCATACTCGCCAAAATGACTAGTTCATGGCGAGTTAAGCCCGTAGCTTGACCTGGACTGTGCGTTTCAAGTGCAGAGTAGACGTTTTTAAAATTTAGCACCATGTTTGTGATCAAATCTCGAAGTGGAGTGTACTTGGTGACGTTATAGGTTTCTGGAAAAAGATAACCCTCTAAGCTCGAGACATCGATGGCCAGCAATTCTTGAATCAAAACTTTGTCACGACAGGCAGCCAAAAAATCCTCAGCCTTAAACAGGCCTTTGTTTTCTAAAATTTTGGCCATTTCATAAATGTTGGAACCTTCAGGAAATGTCACTGGGTACTGAATGCTTTTGCCGGACACCAGAGCACTCAAAATCTCCCTTGGGGTCATCGCTTTGTGGAGCGCGTATTCACCACTTTTGACTTGGCTGTCCATGCCCGTCAATTTAGAAAAAATCCTGAATTTTAAGGCACTTAATACCAACCCTTTTTCTTCAAGATTATGAGCTATTTGTTGAAAGCTAGTGCCATGGGGAACTTCAAATACTATGCGTTCATCCCCAGAACCAGCTCCTGCAGCAACAAAGCGAAAAACCTCGAACCCACCGTAAGCCAAACCAACTGCGAGCACTGCCGCTAAGATTCGTGAAACCACTTAACCTTCCTTGAATTCGAAGTTCAAACCGGGCGGCATTCCACTTTCCGAAAACGGTGTGTTGTCCTCAAGACTGGCTACTGGCACCGTGCAGTAAGTTACCGCCATGTTGCCTGAAGGCCGATCATTGCCGGACTTATTCATGCCGCCAAATGGCAGCCGCGAGCTGGCACCATTTGTGGTTCGATTTAAATTCAACACGCCCACCTGGGCTTCGATCAAGGCTTTTTCATAAAGAGCACGATTCTTCGTGAACAAACTCATAACTAGACCAAAGCCCGATGAGTTATTAATCGCCAAAGCCTCTTCAAATTCATCAACTGCAAAAATTGCTACATTTGGACCAAAAATCTCACTTTTTTGATAAACGGACTTTTGATCAAACTCTTTCACCAGATTGATACTTGGGGTCACATAGTAGCCTTCGTGCTCGCTATTTAAAACTTTACCGCGCATAAGGCTTTCGGCACCTTCACGTTTGGCGATCTCCTGAAAGCGTAAGTACCGCTCAACTGAGTCCGCACTGATTAATGGCCCCATAAATACGGAGTCTCGCCAATGCCCAATTTTTAGCTTCTTAGCATTGGCGTAAAATTGCTCCACAAACTGGTCTCTGACTTTCCTATGCACAACAATGCGACTTGTGCATGAACAACGTTGTCCAGAAGTCATAAATGATCCCACAAGACTTTCATAAACGGCCTTTTTTAAATCCGCGTCCTGCCAAATCACGCTCGCATTCTTACCGCCCATCTCTAGAGCCAAAATTTTATGAAAATGGGTTATTGTATCTTGCTTGATCTTGAGGCCCACATCATAGGAACCAGTAAACAGCACTCCATCAACGGACTCGTGAACGCACAACCGCTTACCGACCTCAGCCCGTCCCTGAATCATATTAAACACGCCTTCGGGAAAGCCTGCAGCTCGAAAGCAATCCGCCAACCATTGACCCGTTGCGGGGGTTTTATCCGAGGGCTTGAAAACCACCGTGTTTCCAGTAATCAGTGCTGGAATAATGTGACCATTTGGCAAATGGGCAGGAAAGTTGAATGGACCAATGATGCTCATTACACCGCGCGGTTTAAAACGCACAAATCCAGACACCCCAGGCAAGGCATTTTGAACCTCTTCTTCAGCCACTAACTTCATCGAGTGATTCAAAGTAATATCAATTTTACTCGCTAGAGCCGCCGCTTCGGTTTTCGTCTCCCATAAAGGCTTACCGGTTTCGCGAGCAATAATCTCAGCAATTTCAGCTGAACGCGAAATATAAACTTCCTTCAATCTCAACAGATGTTCTTTGCGCTTTTCTGCCCCTAGATGAGCCCAAGGAAGATACGCATCACGTGCAGCCTGCACAGCTCTGTCAACATGATCAAAACGCGCAGAAGGCCTTAACACTATGTCTTTTAGGTTTGCCGGCGAAGCCACCGTCCACTCTTCGTCTGCTCTGTCGGTCAGCTCCCACTTACCGCGAATAAAATTTCCTAAAAAGGTAATGGTTTGTTCATGGTCCATAGAGTTCTCCTAAAGCGGGGAGACGTAAATCTCTTCGCCCTCACTGAGGTTTAACAATTTCCATACGTTTTCTGGCAAAGCGACTTCATCCCCTTGCACATAAAATCCAGAAGTGCCTCCCAAATACGAGCCATCCCGGAGTAATCCAACAAGAGCCGTCTGCTCAAACGAACCGCTTTTGTTTTTTATAAGCTTGTAGTTCTTAAGATTTTTAATCAGTGTGCAGTCCTCAACAGAGCAGCCCAAATGCGGACCACCATCAAAGGGATCTACTTCTTCCTTATACTTGAAGCCAATTTTCTTTAATAAATGCAATGCCGCTTGAGTGTCTTCTGCAACATGCCCTAGCGCAAGACGAGCCTTAGGATCTAAAAGTGCGAGGTATATATCCTCTTCTGGAAATAGACTTTGGATAAATCCATTGTTCTGAGAGCTAATCTGATCAGCTTCTTGGTATGGCATCCCAGTGAATCGGCGGCCCAACGCCTCCCAAAACTCACTGCGTCCATCGTCGGTCAGCGGCGGAGCCATCTCTGAGTGCAGTTCAGACTCAAAGTGATCACGCTTCATTCCTATGTATAAAAATCGACTTAGGCTGATCATCCGGCCAATTTTTTCTGGTCTACGACGATAGGCTCGATCAACCACAAGGCCACCTACCTCGGTTGGTCCATCTGTATTGGCCGTTAAACGCAAAATTTGATGTATAAAGCCGATACCCAACTCGCGGCTGAATCGCTCTTTTTTTAGGATTTTAAAACTAAAATTGGGCGACGTCGGAGTTCCATTCTTCGCCAAAATCAACGAGCTACCTACAACCATCTCTGCGTCAGGATCCTCAATGACAAATAGATACTCGGCATCTCCTTTTCCCAAAGCTCCCGCAAAGGAAGCCATGCTTCGATCGATCTTGGTTTCAATAACCCGCCGATCTGCAGGCAAGTTGAGAAGCGTGAATTGTCTGGCCAACTCATTGAGCTGTTGAAGATCATCGCGACGTACGGCTCGAACAATAAAACTCACAGACAAAACCTTTCAATAACTCGCTTGTAAAAATCCACTGCTACTTTCAAGTTTTCAATTTTAATATTCTCATTGGGAGCGTGGGAATTGCCAACACTTTGGCCAGGCCCCCACACTAAACACTCAATTCCCAATCGACTAAAGACATTGGCTTCACTCGCCAAAGCCATCTTCTCAAGATCCGAATCCAGGCCCATTCCAAGAAGAATATCACGCACACCCAAAACAAATGGACTTTCTGGGTCAGAAGTGAAGCCCTTACGATAATCTTTAACGCGAAATGTCGCGCCCGCCGATTGTACAGCCTGTTCTAAGTTTTTCATCCAACCATCATAGACTTCATCACTTACGCTTGGGGGAAGTCGACAGCTTCCTATTATACGAACCTCCGCCTCAAAAGTGCGGATCATTCCTAAGTTCATCGTTGGATGCGGAGGTTGAAACCCTTGCTCTTGAAATTGACTCAGCTGAGCTTCGAGGGCCTTTAGGCCACGCAAAATTTTCGTGATTTTTGGAAGCATCGGATCCTTAAAACCCGCCACCGTGTCAATTTCCAAAACAGCACTAAAGGGTACTGAGTTATAGTTAATGCCACCATTTAGATCCATTACCGCTATACCTTCCGGCAGCTGCGAAAGATAATCCAGCATCTTTAAAATCGCATTTTCTCCAGAGCCAGGATCAGACGAGTGGGCGGCACGACCAGAAAACATTCGACTCTGGCTGCTTGCCGATTCCTGCAAATCATGGTCACGGCGATAGGCTCGCTCCTCGCTTGAAAATGGAATGGAAATCTCAACCACTGCCAAGCCCATTCCCGCATGCACTAGGCGCATCTGTGTAGGCTCTCCGATTAACGCACATGTCGCAGTAATTTTTTTTCGACGAATGAGCTTAATGGCTCCCGTCATGCCATTTTGCGCGCCAAAGGTTGCCACCAAAACAAAAGGTAGCTTCAGGGGATGTTTTAAAAAAGGTTTTACCGCCTCAAGCTTACACAAAAAATCTAGCTTAACATCGGCCGTCCCTAAGCCATACATAACATCGTTGTAAATGCTGGCATTAAATGGATTGGACTGCGTTTTTGTCCAATGACCGAAGTGACCGGCATCGACAGTATCCAAGTGAGTTTGCAGCATGAACTCCCGCACAGGCATATCTTGTTGCGGACGAGCAACAAGATTGCACTGATCAATCCCCTCCAGAGTTTCATACTGTAATTCGACGTGCAGCCCCGCTGACTCACAGAGCTTCCGGCAGAATTCCGCAGCTGCAAGGTTGCCGTGACTGGCCGTACTATCGATACCGACCAGCGTGCGGCAATCATCTAAAAAACTCAAGCCAGCTCCAAAACCGACTTCTCAATAATTTTTTTAGCCACCTCTATGTCAGCCCCGGTCATAATTGCTGGAATCAAAAAACGAATCCTATAAGGGTCGCTACCGCAACCAAAACAAATCAACCCGTTTTTGAAAAGTGTTTTTAATAAAGCTAATTGCTTTTCTTTACTACCATCGAGAGGGGTAACCGCCACCATCAAGCCCATGCCACCCGCCTCACGCAAGAGACCCTTACAAGAGTTCTCATTGAGGTCATTGAGCATGCCCACAAACTCTCGATGAATTTCCATAACTCGACCTTGTGGGCCCAAGTAATTGTCTTCTTCGAGCATGCGCATGATTTCAAGTCCCGCGCGCAAGGCTGGCGTTGAGCCTGAGAATGTCCCCCCCAGCAGGCCTGGATCTGGCTTAAACTCCTCTGTGAACAGGGTTGCACCATTCTGAGCTGTTTTGGCAATAGTGCAAATATCGACGTACTGACCAATGCACAAAGTTTCGAAGGCAAAAAAGTTGCCCGTGCGCGCGAAGGTTTGTATCTCGTCTGCCCAAACGGGAATTTCTTTGCTTTTACAAAACTCCAATAGGGGAGCAAAAAACTCGTGATTTGCTGCTCGGTATCCACCCTCACCCAACATGGGTTCAAAAACAAAACATGAGATGTTCCCTTCATGTTTAGCAACGTGCTCCTTAAGAGCCTTTAAAGTTTTTTCTTTGTCGTTCGGATCGTAAAAAGGCAGACGCAAAACTTCATTGTAGTCTGGCATTCCAACTTTAAAAGATGGATTGTCTGTAATTTCAGTCATGAGCGTGGAGCGGCCGGCAAAAGCATTTCTGAAACTTAAAATCATGCGTGCACCACGTTTTTTTTGCCGCGCGATTTTGAGCGCATTTTCGTTGGCCATAGTGCCGCAAGTCGCGAGCCACGCATAATTTAGTCGACTGTTCTTTTTGCCAATACGAACTAAAAATTCGCTGTACTCCAAGTACTCACCGTTGGGCTGAAGATTCCCTTGTTGTACAATATCCGCCAGCGCACCTCTCAAAGCCGCCTTGATCACACGAGGGTGAGAGTGTCCAAAAAGATGTATGCCGATTCCATTGATAAGATCCAGTTTCACGCTTCCATCTTGGAGTTCTACGTACGGACCACGCCCAATACCACTGCCTAAATAATTAAAAAAAAGTGGCCGACTTCGCGCCAGCCCTACGCTTTGAATGGCCTTTGCTGCGCCAACCTCGCACGTCGCCTCTGATGCGCGCACCCCTTGAATGCGGTGGCTATGAGCAATAACTTGCTCGACCAGATTGTCTATCGTTGAATTCACTTCTTTAGATTCAAAGAGCTCATGCCCTATCGTGGATGCCATAGAATTTCCTTTCCGGTTTTTCAGTTTACTCTTGAACACGAAATCCGTAAACTTCTGTCAATGTGCCAATTGGCTATGCTCACTATTACATTCTTGGTGGCGTTACACGTTGGGGCTCAACCCCCCTCTCAAGAAGATCTATTGCAAAAAGGATTGGCTGCCTACCAGAACCAGCGTTTTGACGAGGCTCGTGAGCATTTCCAACAGCTACTTGAGGCTCGCCCCCGCGATGTCCAAGTTATGCATAATTTGGCCCTATCTTTGACCCAACTGAACCAAAAACCACTCGCACTCGGCCTTTGGCGCAAAGCATTATCAATTCATCCAGGCTTTCAGCTTGCCCAAAATGGTCGGGACTACCTTGAGCAAGACCAGAACATTCGACCCTTTGAAAAAGACCGTCTGAGCCGTTGGCTACGCGACAGCCTCGACTCTCTCTCGATTTATGAATTGGCCTGGTTTTTGGCCATTGCTTTGGCTGCGACTGGATTTTTCTGGATTCGCTACTGGTCCGTCCGTTTGTTGGCCCTCGAAGAAGAAGGCCCCCTGCCGCCCCCGCCTGGAATAGCGCTAGTGTTTTCAGTCTTTTTCTTGCTGGCTCTCGCTCTGACGGGATTGAAGGTAAATCAGATGTTCACAGTAAAGGCGACTGTGGTTGTCGCTAAAACTCGCGCGCTTAGTCTTCCTAAAGATGATGGTGTAAGTCTATTTGATCTGTCGGGAGGAAATGAAGTGATTGTCCGCAGTCAAATTGATGGGTGGGCTCATGTACTCAACACCGACGGGAGCAGCGGTTGGGTAAAAAACTCCGAACTGATAATCACTTCAGGAATATGAGCAGCCACATGAATTTCATTTGGGAAAACTTATTTCGCAAGGTTGACCATGAACACAACGTTCTAGAGGCTTTGCGCCAGACGTACATCTTTCAAACTCTGTCGCGCAGAGAATTGCGCTTTCTTCAGGGCATGGTGCATGTCCGCAGGTTCAAATCTGGCGAGCCCGTTTTTCGCCAAGGTGAAATTGGCGTGGGGATGTACATTGTTCTGCAGGGCGCCCTTGAAATTCATGCCGATCATCACATTGATGATGACGTGCCCACGCGCAAGCATCTAGTTACCCGTTTAAAAAGTGGTGACTTTTTGGGCGAGCTCTCCCTTGTTGAAAATAATTCTCGACGCTCAGCCACGGCGACAGCTTTGGATGATAGCGTGCTCATAGGCTTTTTTAAGCCAGATCTATTAGAGATCTTGGAGCGTCAACCACATATGGGTGTTAAAATTTTACTGCGCCTCAGTGAAGTGCTCGGACGAAGGCTAAAAGAAACAACGGTCAAAATCACAGAGCTCAAAGAAGAAATCCGCCGTATGAACGAGAAAACATGAGTCTGACACCCTCTAAAGCTAGCTTAAAACGCGCCAATCGATGGAAACTCATTGGCCTTCTTTGCGTATTGGCCTTCATTTTTGCATTCATAGTTCTCGTCGAAAATTTACTTATGTCGTGCATTCTGGCGTTTGTGGTCTCTTATTCCCTCGGGCCACTCGTGAACTATCTTGAGCGACACGGTGTCTCACGCGCGTTAGCAAGTGCTCTGGTTTTTTTTGCAGTAGGAGCTACTCTATCGTTGGTTGGTGCATGGCTATTCCCCTATCTCGGCAACTCACTTTATAGGCTGCAAGGGGACATGCCTCGCTATATCTCTGGTGTAAGCCAATTTATTTCAGAAGTAGAGGGTTGGCTGCGATCTATCGCTGGACCAATCTCAGATTTTGATCTCACGGCTAAAGTCGAATCCAAGTTAACTAGCTGGACTCAACGATTTTTTGAACACCTTCCTGGCACTGTAAAGACTTTTTTTACTGTCATGCTACTGGGTCCGTTTTTGGCTTTCTTCATGGTCAAAGATGGCAGAAAGGTCATGCGCTCAACCGCAGCCATCGTGCCAAATTACCTTTTTGAAACAGCCTTGAGCCTTCAACATCAGATTAATTTTCAAATCGGGCAATTTGTGCGCGCACGCATTCTTGAAAGCCTGATTGTGGGCCTTGTAACAGCCGCAGGGCTGATGCTGATCTCGTTTCCCTACCCCATTCTGCTTGGAGCGATTGCGGCCGTAACTAACCTCATACCCTACCTCGGCCCTCTTTTAGGAGCAGTTCCAGCTTTCCTCATTGCACTAGTCAACGGTTACTCGTCGTTAGAGATCGCAATGATGGCTATAGTCTATATCGTTGCCCAATTAATTGATGCAGGTCTATTGATTCCGGTGCTCGTGGCCAAAATCGTCGACCTTCACCCCGTCACCGTTATTCTGGTCATTATCGCGGGGGCCCAACTCATGGGCATTGTAGGGATGATTATATCGATTCCGGTCGCCAGCACCCTTAAGGTAACGCTGACAACCGTATATCGTCACCTTATCGATACGCGCTCTTAATTGACTTTGCGTTTCAGCCTTCAGTAGACTCAACACTGCTCATGCGCTTTTTGATTCGATTATTTGTTATTTTATTTTTCATTCAAGTTCTGGTGGCTTGTTCTTCCAGTGATACCATAGATACGTCTTCTCCAGAAGGCGCCTTCAAGTTGGCTGAAAAATATGAAAAAGATGAGCGCTTCGAAGAGGCTATTGCTCAATACAACCAGTTAAAGAATAAGCACCCCTATTCCAAGCTTGCTACCGAGGCCAAACTTAAAATTGCTGACATTCATTTTCGACGTGAAGAATTTATTGAAGCTCAAAATGCATATCAGACATTTAAGGAAATGCACCCGTCACACGCACGCATTGACTATGTTACTTTCCGCTTAGGGTTGAGTTTTTTTAAGCAACTCCCAACAACGATTGATCGTGACTTGTCCGTCGCAGAGAGAGCCATCCTCTATTTCGATGAGGTTCGGCAATCTTTTCCCAAAAGCCCCTACGCTCGAGAAGCCGCTGAAGACAAACAAAAAGCTGTTAAAATGCTGGCTGAAAAAGAGCTTTATATAGCTGATTTTTATTTCAAGAGAGACCGCTTTGAGAGCGCCCTTGGGCGGTATGAACAGCTTTTAGAGACCTATCCAAATCTTGGGTTCGATGCTCAGGCTTTGTATGGGGCCGCAATCAGCGCTCACAAAATACAAGATCTAGGCAAAGCTAAGAGCTTTTACCAACGCTTAACCACTCAGTTTAAAAAGTCCGAAGAAGCTGAGAAAGCGAGGCGCGAAATTGGAACTCATTTCTAACGATGATATGCTGGTAACAGCACGCGACTATTTCCGAGAAAATAAATACTCTCTGGCTGAGCCTATTCTCAATCAGTTGATTTTGAAGAACGCCAAATCCCCTGAAGTTTTTCATATGTTGGGAACAATTTATTACGATCAGGGAAAGTTCAACAAAGCCATTCGCGCTTTTCGTCGAGCTCTTGAGCTTGAGCCTACCTTCACAGACGCCAGTGTAGGCTTAAGCATTATTCTCAATGATCTGGGAAAATACGACGAAGGGCGAAAGGTTTTTGAAGAAGCCAAAGAATTGCTCGCCCGCCAGAATTCATCTGAGGACCCCTACATCAATGAAAAGTTCAGCATCAAGCACGACGAACTGGGTGAGATGTATTTTCATCATACGAGATACAAAGAAGCACTCGAACAGTATTACAAGGCTTTGACTCTCTCGAGTCGCAAGCCTGAGCTCACCATGAAAATTGTTGAATGTTATCTGCGTTTGGGTGAACCCGAAAAGGCTTTAAAGGAGTTAAGGGGCTTGAGCAAAGATTACCCTGGCTTTTTGAGTGCTCGCATTCGTCTAGGAAAAATTCTTTATGAAACGGGTGATGTTGCTTCGGCTATTGAGCAGTGGGAAGCCGTCACACAAAGAGATTCTAACCATGGCGAGGCGCAACGACTTTTACGCCAGGCTCAAGCCGCCACGGGACGCAAAAATATGGTAGAAGTCTAAGGAGCATCATCTATGCAGATCCGCGAAGGAATGATTCCCTCAATCACAAAAGACGAAATTGCCGAGATGGTCGCCGAGCTGGCGCGTGAAATTGAAAAGGATTATATAGGAAAAGAGCTGGTTCTGATCTGCCCACTTAAGGGTTCCGTGCTTTTTATGTCAGACCTTTCTCGCCAAATCAAACTTCCACAAATTTTGGATTTTGTGTACGTGACCTCCCCGAAAGGCGAGAGTGTCCGCATTATCAAAGATATTTCAGTAGATATTCAAGACAAGCATGTACTGATTATCGAAGAGATCATTGATGCTGGCCGGACTTTGAATTTTTTGAAAACTCGGTTGTTAGCATCAAGTCCTGCATCTCTAAAAATTGTCGCACTATTAGATAAGCCTGCCTTAAGGGAGCTGCCAATATCCCCTGACTATGTAGGCCGCACAATCGAAGATCGCTTTGTAATTGGCTACGGCATGGACTCGGAAGAACTGGGCCGCAATTATGGAGATATATACAACTTTACGCAGTAATCTAGAAAATCAATTGTGTTGCTGCGATAAGGTGACAATCGTTCTTAAATTATCTGGTATCAGCTGATGTTGGCCGAAAAAATCAAATCTAATTGACCAGAACATTTACGACAAAAAATATAACGACAGAACACACAAATAACATAACAAATTGCCCAGTGACCACATTCCCCTCCCCAAAGACCAGAACTCTATTGCACCGCTGATGAATCTTTGGTGTCAACATTTAGTTGTCTGATTATAAGCGCTTACTGCGGTCCACCATCTTGTACAATTCCACCAATCAGATCGTAATCCATCGCATCCGTAATTTCGACTTGCACCATATCCCCTACTTGCGCCTGCCCATCGTTAATGTATGTCACACCATCAATGTCTGGCGCCTGTTGAGAGTGGCGGCCCACAAGGAGTAGATCGGTTTCCTCACTAAATCCCTCAACTAAAACCTGCACCGTTTTTCCAATGTAGGCTTTGTGCTTTTCACGCGATAGGCCTTGCTGAAGCTCCATAAGCTGATCGTGGCGGCGTTGCTTTGTTTTCTCGTCGACTTGATCAGGAAGAGAGCCGGCCTTAGTGTTCTCTTCCTGCGAGTACACAAAACAACCCACCCGATCAAAGCGATTTTTCTCGACAAAGGTCATAAGCTCTTCGAAATGTTCTTCAGTTTCCCCAGGGAAGCCCACAATGAATTGTGTGCGAACCACTGCCTCGGGCAGCCGATCACGCACTCGGCTGAGAGTGTCTTCAATTTTCTGACGAGTCATTCTTCTATTCATGTTTTTTAAAACCTCGTTATTGATATGCTGAAGTGGCATATCAAAATACTTAACTAGGTTTGAACGACTCTCAATAAGGTCCAAGGTCGTGTCCGTGACGCCATCGGGATACTGATAAAGAACTCGAATCCACTCAGCCCCCGATTCATCCGCCAGCACCCGTAAAAGCTCATCAGGGCTTTCTTTAGCTTCGGCGTTTTGTTTGCGCAAATCCCAACCAAAGTCGGTAAAATCATGACTAATAACAATCAATTCTTTCACTCCGCCGGCAACTAACAGTTTCGCTTCACTTAGAATTGCTGAAAGGTGGCGCGACTGAAGGTTTCCCCGGATCATGGGAATGGCACAAAAAGCACAGCGCTTCTTACATCCCTCAGAAATTTTGAGATAGGCGCGATGGCGCGGCTGTGAATTCACTCTTGGCGTGGAGTCTTCTTGAAGATAGGTCGGCAAATTAAAAAAGCGCTTTTCCAACCCACCAGCCTTTGAGGCTCTTAAAATCTGAGCGATATTTTGGAACTGTCCTGAACCAACAAATAAATCAGCTTCAGGCAAGCCATCGACAAGCTCATCTTTGTAACGTTGGGTGAGGCATCCTGCCACCACGACCTTCTTTAAATTTCCAGCTTTTTTAAGATCGGTCATCTCCAAAATTTTATCGAGAGACTCCTGCTTACTAGCCTCAATAAATCCGCACGTGTTAATAATAACCGTGTCAGCCTCTTCAGCCTCGCCAACCACCGAATATCCATCACGCATCAATGATCCGGCCATGATTTCGGAATCAACGAGGTTCTTGGGGCAACCAAGGCTTACAAAATGTACTTTTTTAGAATCTTTGTTCAGCTCTTTCATTGGATCTCTGTTACGTTTGCCCCTCGGGGCGGTTTGTATTTAAATTTGCTGGCAGGTACCGTAGTCACATAGATTTTTTCGAATTCGAAGCTCACCTTATTCTCAACTTGGTCGCGGTAGACCAAATACTTTAAACTATCTTTCTTCAAACCGAGCTCTAGGTACTGAATTTCAGTTTTAGTCTTGTCTTTCGGTTCAAACGAATAAACTTTGCCTTGATCCGAAGATTTACTCTCAATTAAGCGAAATCCTTTAAGCGCATTTTGCTTCTCAAATAATGCCGCCAGTAATGAGTCAGACTTTTTTAGTTCACCTGTCGCTATTTTAGTTACTGACACCATTTCTTCCATTCTTGATTCGAGCCAGACGTATTTACCGTCATAGACCAGTAGTGTCTTTTCAGGCTCGGTAAAATCGAGCCTCAGTTTACCTTTTGAGAAATAAAAATTTCCCTTACTCTCTGATGACGATCCCACTAGCTCCTGCACCACAATTTTTTTAACCTTAGACTGCACGGCCTTAGCCTGACGGTATCGACTTAGCACCGCATCCACCTCAGACTCCGGAGCTCGGGCTTCAATGTTCAAGGCCGATAAACTGGAAACGAATAAGCCGATCAAATACCACTTTGACATGCCATGTATATAGCAGCCACTATCCTGTGCCGCAAGGACGCCGGTCTAACAAACACCAAACCTCGCAATTCTTAGGCCGCCCTAAAATCTTGTAGGCGGCAGAGGCCGTCGCACCCGTGGTCACCACATCGTCAACGATAATGACAGTCTTGAATTTGCTGCAAAATTTTCCTTCAATTTCAAATGTGACTCCCCATCGCCCTTCGCGGTTCAGGCTTTTTTGAGACTGCTTGCCACAAACTTTTAATGGATTCTCCATTCGCCCTCCACAAACATCCGCAAGGGCATAGGCCAGGCCTAGCGCATGATTTGGCCCACGTGAAGGTACGGGAACAAAGAGCGAATTCTCGGGCGTACCATTTGTCTCAATCATCCATAAAGCAAACTCGCGCCATAGTTCAGATTGGGACCGTTTTTTCAGACCTCGAGCCAACCAATCCAGCGCAGGTAGGCCGTATTCAGGGTACCATCGAAAAAGGCTGCGAATTGTATATCCTCGGCCGAAGCGAACGATAGGGCTACGTAAATCCCATAGGTCCGAGGAGCACCTCCGGCACAGAGCCGTGGATTCAAACATAAAGCTGTGACAAATGAGACAAGAACGAGGCCAGAACATGAGTGAGCCCTGATCTGCAAAACATAATGCCAATCAATCTCAATTTGTAGACATCGCAAACTTCAAAAGGCCATCGAATTTCGGAGCCAGCAACGGCTCAACGGTTATGATAGGGCAAACCCTTCAGGATTGTAAGGCCCCTATAAATTTGTTCCAGGGCAACTGCCTGAGCTATCCAATGATTCATGGTTAAAGTAGACAGCGACCATCGAGCTTGTGCTCGAGCTTTTACTTTCTCATCAAAGCCATAGGGGCCACCAATACAAAAAACAACTCGCGATTTTCCACTTTCGAGTGCCCGACTAAGAGCTATCGCAAACTCTTCGGACTTCTTATGTAGTCTGCCGGCCTCATCGAACAAGATCACATAATCCCGCTCATCAAGCTGCTTAAAGAGTAGCTCAGCCTCTCGCTTACGTTTGATGTCAGCCTGATCGCGCTCCGCCCCCGGGCTCTTGAGGGTTCGCCATTCCATGTTCAAAAAACCGGAAATTTTACCTACGTAATCGGTTCGGATTTGTTGAAGCCAGTCGGGAGACCTTGTTTCAAAAACAAAAAAATTAAGTTGCATCTATGCTCGGGGCTTAGTCCATAGGTCTTCGAGACGGTATTCCTGACGAACAAAATCGTAAAATACGTGAATAATCAATGCCCCATAATCAACTAAAACCCAGCGTCCCTCACTTTGACCTTCAATGCTTTCAGGCCAAACCCCGTACTCTTTCTTTACCTCTTTCACTACATGATCGGCCAAGGCCGAAGCATGGCGAGTGCTGGTACCTGAGCAAATCAAAGTGAATTCGGATGGTCCTTGCCGCTCTCGCAAGTCATAAGATTGGACATTTATTCCGCCTTTTTCATTCAAAATACCCGCACAAAAGGCCGTGAATTTTTCAAAATCGCCGATATTACGTTGAACGGATTCATATAACTTTTGCTCTCGAATGTACTCCTCAACTCCTGGAGGAACTAATCCATGAATACTCTGATTAAACCGAACTTTTCGACGTATCTCCGTGCCCGAGGCCTCGACATCGGCCAACTGGAAAAAATATATTGATCGCCCTGTCTTCAGTACAGCTTGATGCTGATCATGGTCCGCCACCAATGATCTAACTGCCACTGGCCAGTCCTCAAGCGTGTACGGCAGCTCCATCCCTGGACGTGAAGTGACAATGAGGTCTGCTTTGGTGAGGATTTGGTCAAAGTCTTTCCACTGATCAAACTTGGAAAATTGATCCATGCCAATGATGAGCATCAAGCGATCATCTTCATTCTCAAGTGCCCTTATGGTGTCGATCGTATAACTAACACCACCCCGCTCAATTTCCTGCATATCAATTTTTATTAAATTTTCATGACCAGAAATCCCTCGAGTGAGCATCTCTAAACGTTGTTGCGCACTCGACCCTTGTGTCTGGACCCTCAAAGGACTAACGCATGCAGGAACTACCCTCACCTCATTGAGTTCAAAAAATTCGGCCACACTGAGCATACTGTTTAAATGACCGTAATGAAAAGGATCAAAATTTCCACCGAATAGACCAATCTTACGATTCACTGAAGACTCTCTTTCCGAGCGCATCTACAAGCTCTTTTATATTTTTGCCCGTCGCTGCGGAAATCATCTGTACGTCTAGTCCACGTTTGCGAAAGGCCTCTACGGATGCACGCAACTGCATCTCTTCAACCGAATCAATTTTGTTTAAAACCACGAGCTCTGGCCGCGCTGAGAGAGGATTGAAGCCTTCTTCATCGGCTTTGGCCTGATCATACAAAGCCAGTTCACTGCGAATTTCATCATAGGCCTCAAGGGGGCTCTTGCTAGCCATTACAGAGGCGTCAATCAAGTGCACAAATACACGGCAACGTTCAATATGACGCAAAAATTGGGTTCCCAGCCCTGCTCCCGAACTCGCCCCCTCAATCAATCCTGGAATATCGGCGACCACAAAAGAGAGCTCCTGCGCATAACGAACAACTCCCAAATTTGGACCACGCGTCGTAACGGGGTAATCAGCAATTTTTGGCTTGGCCGAAGAAATGCTTGAGCTCCGAGTGCTTTTGCCAGCGTTGGGGAGCCCCACAATGCCAACATCCGCTAAAAGTTTCAGCTCGAGATGGATCTCCATCTCTACGCCAGCCAATCCTTTTTGAGCGACTGTCGGAGCCTGGTTTACGCTGGATTTATAAAAGGTATTGCCCTTGCCACCAAGTCCACCCTTGAGCAGCAAAACTTCAGATTGATCGGTCAGGTCATACAAAAGACGTCCACTTTCGTCCTTAACTAAAGTGCCTGGAGGAACCGTTATGACCAAATCATTTCCGTCACGACCAGAACGATTTCGGTTTTGGCCAGGTTCACCATCTTGGGCTCGATAGGCCTTTTGAAAGCGCAAATCCAAAAGTGAGTGCAGGCGAGAGTCTGTGCGAATAACTACATCTCCACCTTTGCCACCATCACCACCATCAGGTCCACCGCGTGGCACCATAGCCTCGCGCCGAAAACTCACAGCTCCAGCGCCGCCTTTACCCGAACTTACAGAAATGGTGACTTCATCAATAAATTTCATAACTCAAAAAAAAGCCCAATCTTCAGACTGGGCTTTTCAGCTTAAATAGGTTTCCAAATCAGAACAGAGTATTTGCCAAGGCTTTAGGCCACGGAGGCCGATACCTTTGGGTATACACTGATTTTAAACTTCTCTTTGCTTACTCGCTCGAATTTCACCTGACCCTCGAGAACTGAGTAAATAGTGAAATCACGGCCCATCTTGACATTACGGCCGGGATAAAATTTCGTACCGCGCTGACGAACAATAATTGTGCCTGGCAGAACATTTTGACCGCCAAAGCGCTTTACACCCAAACGCTTACTCTGTGATTCGCGTCCGTTCTTTGTACTACCTGCTGCTTTTTTTGATGCCATGGTCTTTCACCTCGTCCTTACATCTTCTTCGTTTTCTTGGTGGCGGTCTTCTTGGCCGCTGTCTTTTTCACCGCAGCTTTTTTACCGGTTCCTTTTTTTGCAGCTGCCTTTTTCTTTGGGGCGGCCTTCTTTTTGGCTACTTGTTTGGGTTCAGCAGCCGGTCCTTTAGTCCCAGCCTTACGGGCAGCAAGCCGCTTCTGGCTCAAAATTTCCTGACGCTTAGCTTGTTTTTCAGCACGTTTTTCAGGATCAAAAATTCGTGGTTTGTTTTCTGCGTTTGCTACCTGCCCCTCAGGGCTTGTGATCGACTTCACAAACAACTCAGTGTAGGGCTGACGATGTCCGCCCATACGCCTGTAGCCTTGACGGCGCTTCTTCTTGAAAACGATGAGTTTGGGCCCACGCTGCTGATTCGTAACAACGACAGTCACACTTGCCTTACCTGCGTTATCACCGACAAACGTTTTTTCACCACCGACCATCAGTACGTCGGTCAATTTGAGTTCTGCACCCAGATCCGCATCGAGTTTTTCAACGCGCAGAACGTCGCCGGGTTTAACTGTGTACTGTTTTCCGCCGGCCTTGATAATGGCGTACATTTTTAAGAACCTCCGAAAGCTCTTCCAATAGGAATGGATCTGATTGCCACGCCGCCCTACCTAAGTCAATAATTCCGCTTAAGATTTCAACAGTAAAGCCTCAGTTCCGCTGATGAGGCTTACATCAAGTCGCCCGCGAAGTCCCTTAGGAAGCAAAAATATGAGGCACTCCGAAGACTTAGCTCCCCGCCTGAACAGGACCCTGAGGAATAGGAAGCTGCGAATAAATCTCAAATTGCTCGATGTGATAATTGGGCTCAACCTTAAAAATGACTGGCCGCTGAATCTTTGCTTCTATGGCCTCCAGTGTTTCCTGCTCCTCCGCATAAATCCAATCGGCAACAGCACTGTGACAGTGAACTATGGCGTTAGTTCCTGCCTTGCCGCGCAAAACTTCTCGTTCCAGCGCAACAAAGATCTCCTGGGCCACGGTGCTCTTTCGCTTTATATAGCCCTTGCCCTCACAGTAAGAGCAAGGTTCACAAAGCGAAGAAACAAGGCTGGGACGCGTACGTTTGCGGGTCATTTCCACCAAACCCAGTTCAGACATGGACACCACTGCGGTTTTAGCCAAGTCATTTTGGAGCTCAATCTGTAGCTGATTAAGGACCTTTTCGCGGTGAACTGTCTTTTCCATATCAATGAAATCAATGATTATGATGCCGCCGCAATTACGTATTCGCAACTGATGGACAATCTCTTTGATGGCCTCAAGGTTAGTTTTAAGAATGGTGTCCTCAAGGTCCTTCTTGCCCACATACCGACCCGTGTTTACATCAATGACGACCAGGGCTTCAGCCTCATCAATGACAATGTATCCACCTGACTTGAGCCAAATTTTCCTATCCAGAGAACGCGAGATTTCAAGGTCGAGGTCATAGAGATCAAACAGTGGTTGTGGACCCGAATGCTGGACCACTGACTTACCGTGCTTAGGCATAAACTGATTAATAAAATTGACGACCTTCTTATGAACCTTTGAGTCATCGACAATGACTTTAGTCACTCGTTCATTAAGCAGATCCCTCAAGGCGCGAAGCTCAACATCGATTTCGCCATGAATCAAACCCGGAGATTTACGTCTCTCATAAGCCTTTTCAACTTCACTCCAAATGCGATTGAGGTAATCCAAATCCGCAGACAAGGCTTCGGCAGATGCTCCCTCGCAAGCCGTGCGGATAATAACGCCCCCTTCAGGCTTAAGGCTTTCCATGATCGACAACAAGCGATGACGTTCATTTTCGTCTGCGATCCGGCGAGAGACACCTAAATGGATAAGGGTGGGCATATACACCAAGTGACGACCAGCGAGGGAAATATGCGTGGTTATACGAGCTCCCTTTGTGCCCAAAGGATCTTTGGCTACCTGAACCATTATGATCTGGCCCTCATGCAAGAGATCTTGAATGGGAGCCGGGGAAGCCAAGGTCGCACCGCTATCGTCCTGGTCAGAACGCTCATTCTCGCTGCCTTGATCTTCATGATCGACAAACAGGTTTGAGTTTGAATCTAAGTCGGCCCTCACGTCCGCCACATATAAAAATGCGGCTCGCTCCAACCCAATGTCGACAAAAGCGGCTTGCATCCCTGGGAGCACGCGAACCACTCGACCTTTGTATATGGACCCTACCAAGGTAGGTGAACCTCTGCGCTCTATCTTAAGATCGTTAAGGATCCCGTCATCAACATAGGCGACTCGGGTCAGATTTGGGCGCACATTTATCAAAATTTCTGCGGACATGGCCGCAGCTTATACAAACTTAGAGCCGGCTACAAGTTCGCTCATTAAGTAAAGTCGCGATATTTCCGAAAGATTTTACATGGCCGAAATAGATAAACTGTTTAGATTAATGGTCCAGCAGAACGCCTCGGATATGCACCTGTCTGCGGGCTCGTCGCCCTTTTTTCGAATTCACGGCGAAATGGTACAACTCAATCATCCCCCACTAGAAAACGACGCTATCCAGTCCCTGATCTTTGAGATTCTCAACGACAAACAAAAACGTAATTTGCTAGAAAATTGGGAGCTCGACACCAGTTATCAAGTTCCTGGTACCGGTCGTTTTCGCGTAAATGTGTTCATGCAAAGGCGCGGAATGGGCGGCGTCTTTCGCGTCATTCCTGAACTTATTCGTAGCGCTAAAGACATGAATTTGCCTAAATCCATCCTGGATTTGATCGATACGCCACGTGGCCTCGTCTTAGTGACTGGCCCGACTGGCTCTGGAAAATCCACGACTCTCGCAGCCTTAATTCATGAAATCAACACCACTCGCAAAGAACATATCATCACAATCGAAGATCCAATTGAATTCGTCCATGAGAATCAGATGTCACTGATCAATCAGAGAGAGGTTTCGAGTCATACCAAATCTTTTTCAAATGCCCTACGCGCCGCTCTCCGCGAAGACCCAGATATTATTCTTGTAGGAGAATTGCGCGACCTTGAAACTATTCAGCTCGCGATGACTGCCGCCGAGACGGGGCATCTTGTGTTCGGCACCCTACACACCAACAATGCCGCCAAGACCATTGATCGCATCATCGACGTATTTCCCGAAGGTCAACAGGCCCAAATTCGCGTGATGCTCTCTGAAAGTCTGCGTGGAGTCGTTGCGCAAAATCTTTTTCCTCGCGCCGACAAACCCGGTCGCGTTGCTGCCTTTGAGGTGTTAACTAACACCCATGCCGTTGCCAATCTGGTACGCGAAGGTAAAACCCACCAGGTGCCATCCATAATGCAAACACAGATGGAATTGGGAATGATGACCTTTGAATATCACCTCGGCAGGCTGGTCTCTGAAGGACGAGTTGATAAACAATTGGCTGATATCTTCTTAGGCAAAAAAGAGCGAAAAACGGAATCCATGTCTGGGGGAACCCAAGTGACGCTGCGATCAGGCTCCGTTGCTGGTAACTCAAATCTCAAAATCACCAGCGTGAGCGACGACAAGGGTGTAACCGGTTTATTGAAGCGCAAACCTTAAAAGAGATCAAAATACAAAGCTCAGAGAAAAAACTGGCGATGCTGCTAGGCTTGGTCTAGCCGTATCGAGTAGCCCAAGTGTTTGGGCTGAGGAACGATCGGCGAAGGCTATGTCCTGTGTTCCTGGATATTCATTGCGATTATAAAATTCTCGCGGATTTGTGGCCGCTTGAAAGGTTGTAAAGGCAGTCCCGCCAATCACACCCACGGCAAAACCTACCGCAATATTAGACAACTTATCTTGCGGACGTCCATAAAAGCTCAGAGTCGATAGACCTAGAACGGCCCCTGCAAGGCCGGCAAAAACGATCGTTGTTATTTGTTTTCTTGGGCCCTTTGACCCTGCCTCTCGACCCTTTGATGTCATTTGCGCAAAAACAGGAGACATCCCAACCGCTAAACTCAAACATAAAAACCGCTTTAAGATTATTTGCAACATGACTAAATGCCGTCCTTTCTCACTTCGAATTCGGGGAGTTCTTCATGACCATCCCAGTCTGTAATTTCTAAGCTGATCACGGAAGCCCTCGCTGGACCCTGCCGTAAGTGCCGTTCGAATTGCAATAAAGCTCCCGCCGATCCTCGCGCCAAGGCTTCCACGCGGCCATCACTCAAATTGCGCACCCAACCCAAGAGCTTCAGCTTGAGTCCCCAACGCTGAGTGTGAGCACGGAACCCAACCCCTTGAACTCGGCCAGAAATCAAGTAGTGTTTTGTAGGGTTACCCATTCCTATTCAAATTAGGATGCGGACCGCTGTTTTGAAAGGACTTTATGCCTCGCTTAACGCAAGGCGCGCTCGCCGCGCTTATCGATCACACTCTTCTTAAGCCAGAGGCTTCGAGCAACGACATCAAAAAACTATGTGCTGAAGCGTTGAATTTTGGTTTTGCCAGCGTTTGCATTCAACCCTTCCGTGTCCGCTTAGCCGCGGACCTATTAAGGAATTCACCTATTAAGGTTTGCACGGTTGTTGGTTTTCCTCTAGGCGCGAATTGCAGTCATGTAAAAGCCGTCGAGACAGAAACGGCGATTGCCGAAGGTGCCACGGAAATCGATATGGTAATGAACCTTGGCGCTTTTAAGGAAGGTGATAACGAAACCGTTGAAAACGATATCCGAGCTGTTGTGCAAGCGGCTAATGGCCAAACCGTCAAGGTTATCTTGGAAAGTGCTTCGTTGAGCGACACAGAAATCGTGCGCGCGTGCAATCTCGTCATTCAAGGCGGCGCCCATTTTGTTAAAACATCAAGCGGGTTTGGTGTTGGTGGAGCCAGAGTCGAACATGTTAGACTCATGCGCGAGGCCGTCGGCGAAACATTTGGAGTTAAAGCGAGCGGGGGCATTCGTGACAAACAAACACTGATTAATATGGTGCAAGCTGGAGCGAACCGTATCGGCACCAGCTCGGGAGTGAGCTTGCTCAGTGACGGTGTTGTTGAAGGAGGTTATTAATGGACTTTCTTCCCTCACAAATTATCCGTAAAAAGCGTTTTGCTGGCGAACACACACGTGAAGAATTGAATTTTTTAATCCAAGGATTCACTCATGACCAAATTCCAGATTACCAAATGGCCGCCTGGCTCATGGCTGTCTGTCTGCGAGGCATGAGCGAACGTGAAACGGTTTGGCTCACCCAGGAAATGCGCGACTCTGGTGTTGTTCTGGACTTAAGTGCTTTGGGCATGACTGTTGACAAGCATAGCACTGGTGGGCTGGGCGACAAAACTAGCCTTATTCTAGCTCCTCTCGTGGCTGCTGCGGGGATTCCCGTTCCCATGATGGCTGGCCGAGGCTTGGGGCACACTGGAGGCACCTTAGATAAACTTGAGAGCATTTCAGGTTTCAATGTACAAATGGACCTACATCACTTTCAAAGCCAGTTGGAAAAAATTGGCTGTGCCATCAACGGTCAGACCAAAGAAATGTGTCCAGCCGACCGTAAACTTTACGCCCTTCGTGACGTCACAGGGACAATAGATTCTCTTCCTTTAATTTGCGGCAGCATTATGTCCAAAAAACTCGCTGAAGGAATGTCTGCTTTGCTTTTGGATGTCAAATTTGGTTCTGGCGCTTTCATGAAAAACCTTGCCGAGGCTGAACTCCTCGCACAGACCTTGTGTTCCATCGGTACTCAATCCGGAAAAAAAACTCGGGCTCTGATTACTCGCATGGATGAGCCTTTGGGAAGATTTATTGGCAACGCTCTGGAAGTCCGCGAATGTCTTGATATCATGGAAGGTAAGTCCGCACCGGTTGAAGGTAAAGGATATAGTGATATTATACAACTCACCCTTGAACTAGCTGCCCACATGATTTTTTTAGGTGGCAAATCCACCGACCTTAAATCGGCTCGCTCGTTGGCGGTAGAGCTTCTCAACAATGGATCTGCACTCAAAAAATTTTCCGAAATGTGTATTGCTCAAGGTGCAAACCTAGAATGCGGGCTTCCCAAAAGCCGCTATCAGGAAGAAGTTCGCGCTCAGAATGAAGGATATTTGTGCTTCACGAATCTGGAGAAAATGGGGCTGGCGGGAATTCACCTTGGAGCTGGCCGTAAATTTCAATCGGATCAATTGGATTATTCAGCTGGGATTGAAGTTCTACGCGAGCAGGGTGAAAGAGTTCAGCGCGGCGATGTGCTGTTTCATCTTTTTCATAACAATCATTCAAGAGCGCAAGCAGCGCACGCGGAGCTTAGTGGCTCTTTCATCATCCAAATGCAACCGCCCAGTCGCTCTCCTCTGATAGCAAAGGTAATCACATGATAGATTCTCAATTAAATGAAACCTTAAAATACATAAAAAAACGCATCAACGTAAAGCCACAGCTCGGATTTATATTGGGGTCGGGGCTTTCTGGTTTCGCCAAAGAAATTTCCATAAGTCATGAGTTTGCATTCAATGAATTGCCGCACTTTAATGGCTCAACAATTGAAGGCCATCCAGGAAAATTGGTGCTCGGTCAAATTGAGGGCGTATCAGTTGCAGTTATGCTCGGCCGTTTGCATGCGTATGAAGGCCTTAGCCCTCAGCAGGTCGTTTATCCCGTGCGCACGCTTGCGAGATTGGGGGTTCGTTTTTTGACCGTGACCAATGCCGCAGGAGGCCTGTTACGAAAAATGCGGCCTGGAGACTTCATGCTTATCCGCGACCATATCAATATGACGGGAGATAACCCTTTGCGTGGCCATAATTCGGCGTTAGGACCTCGCTTTGTGGATATGACTGAGCCGTACGACAATCAATTGAGCTCGCTACTCAAGAAAGCTCTCGTCAAAGAGAAGGTGCGACATCACCAGGGCGTTTACGTTGGAGTTCTCGGACCCACCTATGAAACTGCCGCTGAAATTCGCTTCTTTAGTAAAATTGGCGGTGATGCCGTGGGTATGTCAACAGTCGCGGAAGTCATTGCCGCCCGACACGCCGGCCTGCGCGTTGCCGGTCTGAGTTTAATCACAAACCTAGGAACTGGTCTGCACAAGAAAAAGTTGACCCATGATGAAGTGAAAGAAGCCGCGAGCCTAGCTGAGAAAAAATTCAGACGGGTATTGACTAGATTTACCCGATCCATCAAACCGCTCTTATGAGATCAACGTTAATCCGCAATGGAATTCTTGTAACCATGAACACCAAACGCCAGGTTTTTAAAGGCGACCTGCGTTTTAAAAACGGTGAAATCATTGGCCTTGCCAAGCAACTCAATCCACAAAGCAATGAAAATATTGTCGACGCTCATGATGGTTTCGTAATACCTGGTTTAATTCAGACTCATACCCATCTCTGCCAGATACTTTTTCGCGGACTCGCTGACGATCTTGAACTTTTGGACTGGCTGAAAAAACGAATTTGGCCTTTCGAACATGCTCACAATCGGGACAGCCTAGGTGCCTCTGCCCGCCTGGGACTTATGGAAATGCAGCTTTTAGGGACAACTTCAGTTTTGGACATGGGCACTGTAAGACTTCACGAAGTCGTCTTCGCAGAAGCGCAAAAATCAGGTATGCGCTATTGGGGCGGCAACTGCTTGATGGACAGAAAAGACAGCGCTGGTCCTCTTTACCGCCCAACACTCGACACGATAGCCTACTGTGAAAAACTCATTCGTGAATGGCATTTGAAGACGCCTCTCATTCAATATGCAATCAGCCCAAGGTTTGTCATCTCCTGTACTGAAGAAATGTTGGTCAAAGCCCGTGAGTTGCAAGACAAACATGGATTGATTTTCCACACTCATGCTTCAGAAAACAAAAGTGAAGTCGCTCTAGTAAAAAAACGCACAGGAATGAACAATGTGCAATACCTCAAGCATATTGGCTGCCTGAATGAGAAAGCCGTTATTGCCCATGGCATTCATCTGAGCAAAAGCGAAGTTCGCGCAATGATAAAAGCCCGATCAGGTCTTGCCCATTGCCCCAGTTCGAACCTTAAACTAGCCAGTGGCATTGCCCACATAACAGATTATTTGCGGCAAGGTATGAAGATCGGCATTGGTGCAGATGGAGCGCCTTGCAACAATATGATGGATCCTTTCGTAGAAGTTCGTTTAGCCGCGCTATTACAAAAACCTATCTTTGGCCCAAGGGCCCTTTGTGCACGCGAAGCTTTTGAACTTGCAACTTTGGGTGGCGCCAAAGTTTTGGGTGTAGAAGAGCAAATTGGTTCGCTGGAGCCCGGTAAACGCGCTGACATTGTGATTGTCAGAAGAGATCATCCCACGTTAGCCACTGTGGAGGACCCCTATTCAGCCTTGGTTTATTCGTGTTCTGGTCGAGACGTGAGCGATGTCTGGATTGATGGCCACGCTATCGTCAGAAAAGGAAAACACCAGAAGTTTAATCAAAAAAATACCATTATGAATGCGCGACTTGAACTTAAAAAACTTATTCATAGGCTTTAGTTTTCGTCCAAATTTATTTTGGCAATGAAGTCGCGGTTTTCTAAATACCAGTTAATAGTTCGTCGAAGTCCTTCGGGGACATCAACTTGGGGAGACCATTCAAGGATACGATAGGCCTTACTGATATCTGCCTGTGTATCTACCATGTCAGCTTTTTGTGCAGCTTTTTGGACAACCCTGGCTTTCTTGCCCAGGCCATCTTCAATCCAACGGATAATTTGATTCAGCGTTACAGGCGCGCGCCCCCCTCCAAGATTAATGATCTCATACCCCAGTGGGCGAGCCGCAGATATCGTCCCGCGCGCAATGTCTTCGACATAGGTAAAATCCCGACTCTGTTCTCCATCTCCGTAAAGCGTAAGTTCTTGCTGCGTATCAACCCATTTAATGAATCGCAAAATACTCATATCTGGTCGGCCAGCAGGCCCATAAACCGTAAAATACCGCAGAACTGAGCAATCCAGCCCATAATGAAAGCTGTACGTGTAACAAAGCTGTTCAGCTGCCTTTTTAGAAGCTGCATAGGGTGAAATGGGTCGATTGACTGAAGAATTCTCAGAAAACGGCATGGCCTCTCCTGCATACAACGATGACGTCGAAGCCAAAACTATCTTGGGGACTGAGTACGCCCGCATGAGCTCAAGGAGATTTAACGTTCCCATCAAATTAGTACTGAAATATACGTTGGGATTAACAAGACTGTACCGCACTCCCGCACGCGCTGCGAGGTTTAAAACTGCATCAAAACGATGGGTTTTAAATATCTTCTCCAAACCTTGATAATTTTCGATATCAAGATGATGAAACTCAACAGAGAACCTCTTTTTGAGATTGTCGAGACGATATTGCTTCAATCGCGGATCGTAGTAGTTGTTTAAATTATCGACTCCTACAACTTCCACGCCCGAGCTCACCAGCTGACTCGTTGTCTCTGCAGCGATAAAACCGGCTACGCCGGTAACCAAAACTTTTTTCACCTTACTTCCGGATTGCTCCAATTCGCCGTAAATGTCAATTGAGCGCAGAGTTTACTGAGGACTTAGACTTCCGTCGTGCACCACACTAAGCCTTATAGGCGAGTAAAATAAGCTTACACTGAATGCTTAATAGCTAAAACCTTCAGCTTATCATTTGACTCCATCCCGCTCAGGCCTTGTCATTACTGTATGCCTCAAAGTATGGCTTTTGCTAGCGGATACCAGCTGATCGGCTTTTTTCTTCTTTCGATCCACTCCCCCAGTTTTATAAATAATTATAGTTTATCTTTTTTATTTCCCTTGATTTTTTGGGGTTGGGCTTTGGGGTGCATTCTTACCTTTGCTCGCGATGTGAGCGTTATGAGGTGCGAATATCGAGCGCGGGGTATGATTTTGGCCACCCTGCTGAGCCCTATCTTTTTCTTATTTTTACAACACTCCGGCGCCGACAATTATTTGATCTTATTTTCTTTGAGTTTAGGCTTATTAATCACCACCGCCTCAGGTCTTTCTTTAGCGCTTTTGCTTTCCGACACGTCGCCTCTGCTCACGGCTGTTGCCGCTGGGCTAGGGGCGGCACTAGCAGGAACCCTTCCTTTGTTTGTAGAGCTCTTTGGATATCCCGGAGCACTGAGTGGCTTCTGTTGGTCATCCGCGCTGTTTACAAGCTTCGCTCTGCTTGGCGATTGGCGCGATAATAAGGCTGGTTTGATGGCTCATCTTCTGGCGCTAATTGCTATGCTTATTTACTCTCCCTTTTCAACAAACCGGGGCATCTCTGCTGAAACTCACTTAGAGAATTCTTGGTATCAATCCGAAAAGGGATTGCTAATTTTCTCCTTAACTTCGCGACGAGAACGTGCGGCACTTCTTAATATCCGATCTACCCCGGCTGTAGAGTCCTTGCGGCGAAGTGGCTTTGAACACATCGACGTAATTAGTAGCCAATCCTCACCCGAGTCTGCATTTTTGTCTCTAGATCGCAACCCTGCAGTCGATTACTCCTCAGGAAACATCCACCTAGAGCTTGAAGATCCAGCGTTTCATTTTCGCAAGAACCACTCTAAACAGACTTACAACTTGATCGTTTGGCAACAAGCCGCCAGCACCAACATGAATAAGCCTTGGGGTTTGAGCGATTCCCACTCTGATTCCACCCAAACATTTATCAATTACTTAGCACGGATCCAACCCAACGGAGCATTGATTTTGTCGGGCTCTTTGGACAACGCAACCGAATGGAAATGGCGAAGAAATAGACTGCGACAAGCTCTTCGTTCAGTTTACCAACACAGTGAGATAGCTCAACTGAGCTTGCCAACGAAAGACCCAAAAACCGATAGCATTCCCGTTCTCATCGCCAAAAACGGAAAATTTTCAGCCCCTGAGCGCCTGAGAATTTTGCGAGCTGATCGCTGGGCCTCATTCGAAACCATCTACGCTTCGGATGACTTCAAACTCAAACAAACTATCTCCCCGCATGCATCTATTCTACCACTGTTTCAAGCTGCAGAAATCGTAGGGATACCATACTCGGCCGTGAAGCTAGGGCTCTTCTTGGTTCCCTTACTATTGATTGGCCTGATTGCCGTAGGCTTGAAGCGTTTGTTTGTACAAGGTGGTCAGGTGAAACTTTCGAGCGTTTTTGTAATCTACGCTCTGATGTCTGGCATTTCCTATGTGGGGCTGCAAATTTTATTTTTAGAGAAGGTCATTTATCTTAGTGGGCGAGCAACTCTGTCTCTTGTTCTTACCCTTGATCTGTTTCTTCTCACCGGTGCCGTGGCTTGCTTCCTTATAGAGTCATCAAAATTTCAGCGTCCTGGACAAACTCTGCGTTGGATTCTGATTTCTCACGTGGGCGCATGTATGGTCGCTTATGTCGGCTTAGATGCTTTTGTTCAGGCTCCTCTCTCTGGGTTAGAGTTTCTTTGGCTCGCCAGTGGTTTTTTATTTTTACCCGCCATCAGCGGGGGTGCAGCTTTTGGCGTATTTTTCCAAATTGTTTCTGCACGTTCGACCCGACTCATTCCACTCGTCCTCGGAGCGATGGCCTCTGGCGCTTTGTTTGCTGGTATGCAAACTAAAGCTATTGCCCTGGAGCTTGGCTTCAGTATCGCCTTCTCAATAATGCTTTTATTGAGCGTGGGGATGGCGTTACTTGCACCGGGCGAATCAAGTTCTGACCAAGGCTCAGCTGTTTAGCCACGCCTCCACGCGTGCAGTCGCTGCAAGATTTTTAAGATACCTTGTGGAGCACGGGAACGCTGCCAAATTCCAGCTACAAACCGGTTACCCTCCGCAAAAGTGGGATAAGAGTGAACCGTAGCCATTATGTCTGACAAACTTAGATTTTTTCGCAGCGCCAAGACAAACTCAGCAATGGTTTCGCCAGCATGAGGACCCACCACTGTGGCTCCCAGCAAGCGTCCCGTCCCCTTAGCTGTTAAAACTTTGACAAAGCCTCGTTCTTCACCTTCGCAAATGGCTCTATCGAGTTGGCCAAGGTCGTACTTAAAGGTATCAAATAAAACACCTCGCGCACGTGCGCCCTGTTCGTTGAGGCCGACCCGCGCGACTTCCGGAGAAATATACGTACAATGTGGCAAACTTGAATAGTCGATCCTGAATTTTTTAAACGGAGCAAACAATGCATTTAAAGCGGCATGACTTCCCTGGTGGGAGGCCGCGTGAGTGAACTGAAAGGGTCCAGCAACATCACCACATGCAAAAATGTTTGGATAGGAAGTACGTAGATATTCGTCAGTCTCAATCGTGCCATCCGGTCTTGTTGAAATTCCCAGTTCCTGTAGACCAAACCCCTGAGTATTCGCTCTGCGTCCCACAGCTAAAATGACCGCGTCAAAATATATCGTCTGGCCACCGTTGAGTGAGGCTCTAAAGCTACTGCTGGCCGTTTGAAAGGCATCAACCTGGCTACTAGTTATAACCTCAACACCCTCGGACCGCAAAAGATCAGTCACAAAAGAGGAAACATCTTCATCCTCAGAAGACAAGAGGCGCGGAGTGCGCTCCAACAGAGTTATGGCACAGCCTAGCCTTTGAAACGCCTGGGCCAACTCACAGCCAATTGGCCCACCACCGATAATAAGTAGTCTCTGCGGAACTTGTTTCATTTTCCAAAGATTCTCAGATGTAAAGTATGGTACGGCATCAAGACCATCGATTTGAGGAACCACCGGAGAAGCTCCTGTGGCGATAATAATATTGCGCGCGGTAATGACCCGGTCTCCAACTTGCACACGAAACGGATCACGCAAAAAGGCGCGACCGTGAACACAGTCCACTCCAAGCTGGGTGTAACGCTCCACAGAGTCATGAGGTTCAATTTTTTGGATTACTCTTTGAATTCGTGCAAAGACACTCCGGAGGTCAACACTTGGCTCGATAGATTGCAAACCAAATTCCTGACCTCGCCGCATAAGCTGTGCCACCTGGGCGCTACGTAGCAACGTCTTGCTGGGCACACATCCTGTATACAAGCAGTCGCCACCCATCCGGCTCTGCTCAATGAGTGCCACTGTTCCTTTGAGAGCTGCCGTGACATAGGCTGAAACCAACCCTCCAGCGCCAGCACCAATCACGGCTACATCATATTCGAAACGACTTGGACGGGTGAATGCAGCGTATCGCTTGCGGCGCTCGATCATAATCAATGAACCTTTCGCCAGCCACGGGAAAATTCCCAAAGCTAAAAATGATAAAGCTATGGGGAGACTAATAATTCCTGCCAGCGATTCAATTTCACTCAAGCGTGTTCCCGCATTTACAAAAGTCAAAGTCGCCGGCAGCATTCCAATTTGAGATATAAGAAAAAATTGACTCACGCGAATACGCGTAAGTCCAAATACGAGATTGACGATAAAAAACGGAACCATTGGAGTCAGACGCAGAGTAAACAAATAAAATCCACCTGAATTGTCGAGCCCCTTTTGCACTTTTTCGTAAGTGTTGCCAAAGCGACGAACAACATAATCGCGAAATAGCCATCGAGAGCCCAAAAAGCAAAGAGTGGCGCCCAAAGTGCTCGCTAAAGAGACCGCCGCCACGCCCCACACCATGCCAAAAAAGGCTCCCCCGGCAAGAGTCATAACTGCAGCTCCTGGCAAAGCGAAGGCCGTCACCAAAACGTAGGTGAGCGAGTACAAAAACAACGCATACAAAAAATGAATATCTGTCCACTCGCGCAGATCCGCATGTTGCTGTTTGAGTGTTGCGAACGTCAGATGTTGCAACCAACCTTTTTGCACAATCAAAAAGGCCAGACACAGGACCAACCCAAAAAAGAAAATTTTTGCAAAACTTTTTATATTCATAAGCCAAGCTTAAGGCCGCTCCGGCGCAAGGTCCAGAATGAAGGTCTAGAAAAAGGCTCGAGAAGCTTCGGCTTTGAGTCTACGTCGGTCTTGGACTAACCGGAATGACCCTTCAAACGTACACTACTTATAGCGCTGGCTTTGGGATCTCCTACAAAAGGGATGGGCATGAATCAGAAAATTCGCTTCATTTTTTTTATTGCCGTACTTGCTATCACTACAGCCTGCAGCAAAACCAAAAATGCCAGTGACAGTTTTGAGAAAGCCAGCGCTGAATGTCTGGGCGAAGCAATACCGAATCGTTTTATGGTGAAATATTTAGATGGGCGTCTTGAAGTGGTCTCCGCTTCTTCAAAGGAGCAATTCATTGCAGGTTATCTGACCGAACACCTCGATGAAGTGGAATTCGCCGAACATGATTTCAGAATACATTCTAAAGTCAACTTGGTGAACTCGTTAGCACAGTCGGCCTACAATGATAATTGGGGCGCCAAGGTCGTCGGCGCAGACACTCTTTGGCAACAAAATGTGCGCGGAACAGACGTAGGGGTAGCCGTTATTGACTCAGGCATGGATCTCACTCACACACAGCTGCGCAAAAGAGTATTTGTGAATCCTGGCGAAGCCGGCCTAGACAATCAAGGGCTCGATCGTTCCAACAACGGAATCGATGATGATGGCAACGGTTTCATAGACGATGCCGCAGGCTACGACTTCATTCGTAATAAACCGCTGCTGGGAGATTATAATTTTCATGGAACACATATCGCTGGAATCATCGCGGGTCAGCATACAGATCTCATCGCCAGCGGTTCTACTTATGTTCAAGGGGTAGCCCCCGAAGCTAAAATTTTGCCTCTAGCATTTTTGGATGAAAACGGAAGCGGAAGTTTGGCTGATGGTGTGCGTGCCATAATCTATGCGTCGTCTCGCGGAGTAAAGGTTATCAATGCAAGCTGGGGTGGCAGTAACTGTTCTCGATCTTTAAAGGACGCCATCGCCAATTTGAATGAACGTGGCATCGTGTTTGTCGCGGCTGCGGGCAATGAGCGCCTTAACCTAGACATCTATCGAGAATATCCTGCTTCGTTTGATTTGCCGGCACAAATTACTGTCGGAGCCGTTGGTGAAAACGATTTTATGGCCGATTACTCTAATTACGGCCGACGGAGTGTCCATATTTTTGCGCCCGGCACAGACATCATCTCCACCGTCCCCGGAGGAATGGCATCGCTAAGTGGCACAAGCATGGCCGCACCTTTCGTCTCTGGCGCGGTCGCCTTACTAAAAAGTGCCCATCCAGAGGCATCACCTCAGCAGATCAGAGACGCCCTATATGCCTCTGCAACTCGCTACACAGACTTTCTGAACGCCTCCCAAGGCCGATTGGATTTACGCCGCGCTCTATCTGAATTACGTCGTATTCTAGAGTCTTTCTAGACAATTTTAAGCTGTGCATCCTTAGACGCATAGCCCAAATAGAAGCGTTTCCCAGACACCCGCCCACGTGTTAAAAGTTTTCATTCTATATCATTCCATTACGACCGCCTTGCGGGGTGTTATGAGAGTTTATATTTCTGATCTCAAAGATCATATTGGCAAGACAGTGTCTCTGCACGGGTGGGTCTACAACCATCGCTCCTCGGGCAAAGTTAAATTTCTGCTGCTACGAGACGGTACGGGCATCTGTCAATGCGTCTATTTTAGGGGCGAATGTGATGATAAGGCGTTGGAAGATTTTGAGCAGCTTTCTCAGGAATCTTGCGTAAAAGTCACGGGTCTCGTGCGTGAGGAAAAACGCAGTCCGGGCGGCTTTGAATTAAGTGCTCGCAGTCTAGAGATTCAAGCAGGCAGCGTTGATTATCCCATCACGCCTAAAGAGCATGGGCCAGATTTTCTGCTCAATCATCGCCATCTTTGGATTCGATCAAAACGTCAGCATGCTGTACTTCGGGTGCGAGCCGAGATTGTTGCGGCTATCCGCGATTTTTTTGATGGCCGCGGGTTCACCTTGACGGATGCGCCTATTTTTACCCCCAGCGCTTGTGAAGGGACCTCTACTCTTTTCGAAACTAAGTATTTCGACGAAAAAGCCTTTTTGTCGCAAAGTGGGCAGTTGTATATGGAAGCCACAGCCGCTGCCTTAGGCAAAGTTTATTGTTTCGGACCCACATTCCGTGCTGAAAAATCAAAGACTCGGCGACATTTAATAGAGTTCTGGATGGTTGAGCCCGAGGTGGCTTTCAACGATCTTTATGACAATATGGAGTTGGCCGAGGAGTTCGTAGAGTACGTCGTACAAAGAACACTGAAGAATAAGGCTGAAGAGCTAAAAGTACTGGAGCGCAACACAGAAATGCTAAGCAAAGTCTTGGCTCCGTTTCCACGTATTCATTATAAAGAAGCCACCGAAATGATTCTCAAAGAAAACCCAAACTTTATTGTTGGTGATGACTTCGGTGCTCCCGATGAAGCTATAATTAGCTCCAAAATCGATAAGCCGGTTTTTGTGCATCATTTTCCTTCAGCCATTAAAGCCTTTTATATGAAGGAAGACCCCAAAGAGCCTGGCTATAGCATGAGCTGTGATTTGCTTGCGCCGGAGGGCTATGGTGAAGTTATTGGTGGTGGCCAGCGCGAAGACAGCTACGAAGTTCTGGTTCGCAAGATTGAGGAGCATAAGCTCAACATTAAAGACTTCGAATGGTATTTAGATTTAAGAAAATACGGATCCTTTCAGCACGCAGGTTTTGGACTGGGAGTGGAGCGGACTGTAGCCTGGGTCTGCGGAATCCAGCACGTACGTGAAACCATCCCCTTCCCGCGCATGTATGGCCGTAATTATCCGTAAATTTTGTAGATGAGGTGTAAACAATGGATACTGAAGTTCCCTCCACGACATTGCAAAAGCTTAACGATCTGGAAAGGCGTAACGAAACCGCATTCACCGGCGGCGGTGCCGATCGCGTAGTTAAGCATAAGCAGGGCGGACGGTTGACAGCTCGTGAGCGACTGGATGTCTTGCTTGATCCGGGTAGCTTTGTAGAAATTGATCGCTTTGTCACCCATCGTTGCTCAAATTTTGGCATGGGCGAGCAAAAGATTGCTGGGGACGGGGTGATCACTGGTTACGGTCGAGTCAATGGCAAGATCGTCTACGTCTACAGTCAAGACTTTACAGTTTTCGGCGGCAGTATGTCGCGAACCCAAGCCAATAAAATCATCAAAATTATGGACCTCGCTGTAAAAAATGGCTCGCCTATCATTGGCTTGAATGACTCTGGGGGGGCGCGGATTCAAGAAGGTGTAGAGGCTTTAGGTGGCTACGCGGATATTTTTCTGAGAAACGTATTGACGTCTGGAGTGGTGCCGCAAATTAGCGCTATCATGGGGCCATGTGCAGGTGGCGCTGTATACTCCCCCTCTCTCACGGATTTCATCTTCATGGTGAAAAATACCTCTTATATGTTCGTGACTGGACCTGATGTCATCAAAGCGGTCACTCATGAAGAAGTGTCTAAGGAAGAACTTGGGGGTGCGCTGACTCACGCCTCCAAGTCGGGCGTTGCTCATTTTGCCACTGAGGATGACCGCGATTGCTTGCTGATGATCCGCGAGCTGCTCAACTTTCTTCCTTCGAACAATCTGGATGATTCCCCAGTGCTACCGACCAAAGACCGCCCAGATCGGGTCGAGGAATCCCTTAATAGTTTCATTCCGGACAACCCACGCAAACCCTACGATATGGTGCAACTCATCACCAAGGTTGTTGATGAAGGTTACTTTTTAGAACTCCATAAACATTACGCTAAAAACATCATTGTTGGCTTTGCTCGTCTCAACGGACGCAGTGTCGGAATTGTGGCCAACCAGCCCAATGTTCTTGCCGGCTGTTTGAATATTGAAGCCAGTGTTAAGGCGGCACGTTTTATCCGTTTCTGTGATGCTTTCAATATTCCTGTCATTACCTTCGTTGATGTTCCTGGGTTCTTGCCCGGTACTGAGCAAGAATGGAATGGTATCATCACTCACGGCGCCAAGCTGATGTATGCTTATGCCGAAGCCACAGTGCCCAAAATCACAATCATCACTCGCAAGGCCTATGGCGGAGCTTATGACGTAATGTCATCTAAACATTTGCGAGGTGACATCAATATGGCTTACCCAACGGCCGAAATTGCCGTCATGGGTGCCGAAGGTGCCGTCAACATCATATTCCGTAACGCCATAAATGGAGCTAAAGATCAGGCTGCTGAGCGTTCTCGCTTAACTAAAGACTACGAAGCTAAATTTGCAAATCCTTATGTGGCAGCAGAGGTTGGCTATATCGACGAAATCATCGAACCCGCCACTACACGCAAACGGCTGATTGATTCATTGGAAATGCTCAAGAACAAGCGTGATACTAATCCGCCCAAAAAACACGGCAACATTCCCCTGTGAGGTGATGTGTAATGTTTAAAAAAGTGCTGATCGCCAATCGAGGAGAAATCGCCATCCGGGTTACCCGCACTCTGCGCGAACTCGGAGTGACCTCGGTAGCAGTGTATTCTGATGCTGATCGTAACGGATTACACGTTATGTTAGCCGATGAGGCTTATCACATAGGCCCCCCGCCCAGCGCCCAGTCTTATCTCAACATTTCGAAAATTCTCGAAGTGGCAAAGAAGGCTGGCGCTGAAGCAATTCATCCAGGCTATGGTTTTTTGAGCGAATCGCCAGAATTTGCTAAAGCGGTTACGGAAGCTGGACTCGTGTTTATTGGTCCAACTGTTGAAAACATTCTAGCCATGGGAGACAAACTCGCCTCTCGCGAACTCATGAAAAAAGCAGGAGTGCCAACAGTACCAGGCACAGAGGGCGCAGTTCCCGATGCTGAGACGGCCAAGAAAGAAGCTGAGCGTATTGGCTACCCTGTAATTCTAAAAGCTTCTGCCGGCGGTGGTGGTAAAGGTATTCGTGTCGTACACGACCCAAAAGAATTAGCCAGCGCCTTTCGAGCTTGTCAAAGCGAAGGTAAAAATTACTTTAAAGATGATCGTGTTTTTATTGAGCGTTTTATACAAAACCCTAAACACATTGAAGTTCAGATTTTTGGGGACACTCATGGCAATGTTGTACATCTTTATGAGCGCGAATGCTCAATGCAACGCCGACATCAAAAGCTGATCGAAGAGTCACCTAGCATTTCCGTTCCGTCCGATGTTCGTGAAAAGTTAGGAGAGGTGGCTGTGCGTGCCGGCAAGTCAATTCAATATGTTGGCGCTGGAACCATTGAATTCATATTTGATAACAAAACAAAAGAATTCTTCTTTATGGAGATGAATACCCGTCTGCAAGTCGAGCACCCCGTGACCGAGCTAGTCACGGGTTTCGATTTGGTTAAAGAACAAATCTCGGTGGCTATGGGCAATCCCCTTTCTTTCAAGCAGTCGGAGGTGCGCCAAAAAGGTCATGCCATTGAGCTAAGAATATGCGCCGAGGACCCTGTCAATTTCACACCTAATCCAGGCAAAATTCGAAAATATCGTATGCCTGCGGGTCCTTTTGTCCGACTCGATAATTGCGCCTATCCAGGCTATGAAGTGCCGATTTATTACGACCCAATGATCGCCAAACTGATTGTTTGGGGTGCGGACCGAAAGGAGTGCATTGAACGCACTCAGCGCGCACTCGCGGAGTATATGCTCACGGGAATTAAGAGCAACATTGTTTTGCACAAAAACATTCTTGTACATCCTGCGTTTATAGAAGGCACTTACACCACTCAATTTATTGATCAACAGATTGCCGGCAAAAAACATCGTGAACTGTTCATGTTTGTCGATAATGACGTATTTTTGATCGCCGCCGCGATTGAGGCATACAATCAAAGTAAATCTAGGGATGTGGGCGACTACAACATAGCTAGCCAATGGAAACGACATGGTCGGCTGAAATCCATGAGGAACGTTTAAACATGTATTTCGAAGCAGAATCGGAAGGTTTAAAATATCAAGTCTCAGTCACAGAAAGTAAAACTCATTGGCGCGTAGGCATGCGCGAGGACGATAAGGATTGGAAGTATTTTGACATCCGCAAACAGGATTACATGAATTTAGACGACACGGTCAGCTTTCTTTTTAAAGATAGCTCTTACCTTGTCGATGTCATCAACAAAGGCACTGAATACACGGTTTACACCCGCGGAGCCTATAAAACATTTAAAGTTTATAACGAAGAAGCCCTATTACATGAGAGCCTGAAGGCAGGCGGAGGAATGGGCGCTGGATCCAGCTTATCTTCCGGTATGCCTGGCAAAATCGTCAAAATATTCGTTAAACCTGGCGATGAAGTTAAGGAAGGCGATCCTCTGTTGATTATGGAAGCTATGAAAATGGAAAACGAAATGCGTGCGGCATCGGCTGTAAAAATCAAAGAAGTTTTAGTTAAAGAGGGCGAGAACGTCGAATCCGGCGCAGTCTTAATCACATTCGCGAAGTAATCAATGCAAGACAGCAAAAGCAAAGAGCGCAAAACGCATTTCAGAACATCTTCTAATATAGATCTTAAACGCGTTTATACGCATGCGGACTGGAACCCAGAGGATCTCGAATCCTCTGACTTAGCATCTCCAGGCGCTTTTCCTTTTACTCGCGGAGTACAAGAAACAATGTACCGTGGTCGCCTATGGACCATGCGCCAATATGCGGGTTTTGGTTCTGCACAAGACAGCAATCAGCGCTACAAGCTTTTGTTAAGCAAAGGGACGACTGGATTGAGTGTGGCTTTCGATTTACCCACTCAAATGGGTTACGATTCAGATCATATTATGTCCACCGGAGAGGTTGGCAAAGTCGGGGTTGCTGTAAGCTCGATAGAGGATATGGAAATTCTGCTGGCGGATTTGCCACTCCAAGAAATTTCAACATCCATGACCATCAACTCCACTGCGGGAATTCTATTGGCTTTATATATAGCCGTGGCCAAAAGACGCGGAATTCCTATGAACACTTTGAAAGGGACCATTCAAAACGACCTTCTCAAAGAGTACATTGCTCGCGGAACCTATATCTATCCGCCCAAACCATCACTTAGAATCATCACTGATATCTTTAAGTTTTGTACCGAAAACGTTCCCGGATGGAACACAATTTCAATTTCGGGCTACCACATTCGCGAGGCTGGCAGTACGGCCGTTCAGGAGGTGGCCTTTACCTTAGCGAATGGACTAACTTACGTTCAAGCAGCTCGTGATCGCGGGTTGAATATCGACGACTTTGGTAAACGTTTGAGCTTCTTTTTTAACGTCCACAACAATTTTTTTGAAGAAATTGCTAAATTTCGAGCTGCACGCCGTATGTGGGCTCGATTAATGAAAGATCGTTTTGGCGCCAAAGAAGCCAATGCCATGAAACTTCGTTTTCACTCTCAAGTTGCCGGATCAACCCTAACAGCCCAGCAACCTGAAAATAACATAGTTCGAGTAGCTATTCAGGCTCTTGCTGCTGTATTAGGGGGGACTCAGAGTCTGCACACCAATTCGATGGACGAGGCTTTGGGGTTGCCAACAGAGAAAGCAGCCACCATAGCTCTTCGCACCCAACAAATTCTGGCTTTTGAAACGGGAGCCGCAGATGTTGTTGACCCTCTAGGCGGGTCTTACCTCATTGAATCTATGACCAACGAAATTGAAAAGAGAGCGTTGGAATATATCGAAAGAATTGATGGTATGGGCGGAGTTGTCGCTTGCATTGAATCTGGCTGGATTCAAAACGAAATACAAAACGCCTCATATCAGTTTCAAAAAGACCTCGAAAGCAAAAAAGAAATCGTCGTCGGCGTAAATGAGTTTGTTCAAGATGAGCCCTATCCCTCAGATATACTCAGAGTGTCTGAAGAGGTGTCGCACGAACAAATTCAACGTTTAAAAGCTTTTAAAGCCAAGCGCGACAAGACATTGATAGCCAAGCAACTGGATCAAATTCGTAACGCCGCAGAGTCACAAGATAATCTAGTTCCAAGGTTTGTAGAAGCTGTAGAAAATCATGTCACTCTAGGGGAAATTTCTGATGAACTGCGCAAAGTTTTTGGCCTATACAAAGAGACTATCACTCTTTGAACCAGATTTGCTTTAAACTACCGGTTTATTGATTTTGGGGATCATAAAATAAATCACCCAAATTGCGATCTCATAAAGCGCATAAAGCGGAACAAGCATCATACACATACTAACAATGTCTGGTGGAGTTAGCACCGCTGATAACACAGCAAGAACCACTATGGCGTATCGACGATTTTTTCGAAGAAAATCGACGTCAATGACACCCATAATTGCCAGAACTACCATGACAAGTGGTAATTCAAATGAAAGACCAAAGAGCAAAGTGGTCATCACAAAAAAACCCAGGTATTCACCAATGGTTATCATGGGCTTATCGACATCACCGCCAAAAGCCAAGAGATACTCGAAAGCCGTGGGGTAAACAAAGAAATATACAAATCCTACGCCGAGTAAAAATAAAACTGATCCAGAAAAAATAAATCCACCAGCATATCGTCGCTCATTTTTATAGAGCCCGGGAGAAATAAACTGCCAGAGGTGATATAACCAGTACGGACAGGTAAGGATAACACCGCTCAACGCACCCACTTTTAAATGAGCCATGAATTTGTCCATCACACCTGTAAATACTAACCCTCCCCCATCTCCCAAAAAAGGCAGTATAGGTTTACGAATGATGGCCATAATATAATCGGCATAGTAAATCCCAAGCGCAGACCCCAAAAAAATACCCTGAATTGAACGCACCAAACGGTAACGCAACTCCGTCAAATGTTCGATGAGACTCATCTCTTCTTGAGGATTCATGCCTTTTTATCCTCTTCCGCGGGCTTATCCATGTTGTCGCCTTTGGAGGCTGCGACGGGCTCTTGAGACAAATTTGAATCTTCGACTGTCAAGTGAGCTCGGACATCTTGAATCCGGTTTTGTATTTCATTTTTTATTGGCGAGGTAAAAGTCTCTTGAAAATCATTGGTTGCTCGCTTGAACTCGTTGAGCAAACGTCCTATCGAGCGAGCAACTTCGGGCAACTGCTGGGGGCCAATAAATATCAGAGCAATAATACCCAGCAAAATGAGTTCTGAAAACCCGAGATTAAACATGTCTTGACCTTACACTCTCAACTTGAACTTGCCAAGAAACCGGTGAATAGTCCTTGCTCACATTTTACTATTTTTGCTTTTTTGTAAGTCCGCGTTGAGCAGTCCTTTTTCGACAAGTTGCTCTTCGGCCAGACGTGATCCTGTAGATAGGTACCTATCATAAAGCTTCAAGAGGTCACCATTGGTTTGGATCATTGCGTCCTGACTGATATAAGTCAGGACATCTACAAACTCTGGAAAGCGCGTAGAAAATTCATCGTACATCTGAGCGGTTTCCTGATCATTGGTAAAAGACGATAGGGCTGCATACGCAACTCCACCCATGTCCGCGTAGTATTCCAAATCGACAAGCTTGCGATTTAGTGAGTCACCAAAGAAGCCGCTAATGTACAAGCTGCTGTCCGCAAGCTGACGCCACAAATCCAAACTCTTGGGGTGAGGGGAATTTTGAGCTCTAAAATAGAGCTCAGCCAAGGTCTCCCTTCTGGCCTTGCCGGTATCTTCGCTGGTTGGGAATAGATTATGGACAAACATAAACCGCTCGAGAACTCCCACCAAATAAAAGCGCGATGCGGGCAAAGGCTCAAAGCGAAGCCTTTTTAAAGCGGACCCAATCTTGTCCACAAAAAATTCTCTTGGCGTTTCTACTACGATAGCTTTTTCGGATTGACTCATATAGAGCCGAGCCTCCCTCCAGTACCATCGTCATTTTATAATAAAAAATCGAGTTATCTGTAGTGATCCGGACCAAAGGTGTAGCTAACACCGTATAGTCTCATTGCGGGACGCCACTTTTGTGACTCGCATTTATGCGATAAATAATATCAAATTATACCTATGCTTACCAACTACCGATAAATCACCACGGAGCCGATGGGCCGACCAAAGAAATCACTGATGGCTTTGAGAATAAATATTGAGCCAGCGACATGATGTCTTCGGATTTGACCGACCGAATATTTTCGGCAAAACGATAAGTCTCCATAAAATCAATTCCGTAGATGTGATCAAAAAGAATTGCTGACGAAATGTTAGAGTTTTTTTGCAGATCAATATCGTGTTTGCCAATTAGATAGCGCTGGGCGCGCGACAACTCATCATTACTAATTTTGTTTTCGGCAAGCTTAGTAAATTCATCTCTCATCATACGCAAAGCTGTATCTGATTTTTCGGGTGAGCAGCCGATATATGCGCCAAAATAGCCGCCTTCAACACCTTCCATTCGCATGGGTGACACCGAGTAAGCGAGGGACGCTTTGTCGCGTAATTCGACAAATAAACGCCCCCCCTGGCCAGCTAACACAGCTTGCAAAACTTGTAATGCATAACGATCAGGACTGGTCATATTTAGCCCCGGAAATCCATAAACAATATGACTTTGCTGCTTGTTGCTTTGTTCAAAAACACGAATATCAGATTGCGGATAAATGATGGCTCGTGGCTCAAAGTTAGCATTATCAATTTTTTGGTCCCCTAGGGCATCCTCGATATGTCGGCGAAATTCGATTGGGTTCAACGCTCCCGATCCGACAATAGTCAAGCCAGACCTCCGGCTATAGATTTCTTGCACGGTTTCGCGGGTCAGATTTTGTATCGACTCTGCAGAGCCGTAAGGGTCCCGTCCATAAGGATGGTCACCAAAAAGGCCTTTTAAAAATGCTAGCACGCAAACTTGGGCAGGATTGTCAGCTCGCAATTTGATGTGCTCGATCATGGATTTAATTTCCCGATTCACTGCAACTTGTTCAAAAAGCGGATTTTTCCAGACTTCACAAAACAGATCCATCATCTCTGTCGAGAAAGACCGCAAGCAGCTCATGGATAAACCCTGAGAATTGCGCCCGCCAAAGCCAGAAATAGAAGCCGCCATCTCATCGATTTTGTGATTCAAGTCCACTTCAGATAATGAGCCGGCGCCCGCAGTCCAGACTCGAGAAAGAAGCTCAGTAGCTCCTTGCGACGTAGGTCCTTCAAGACGGGAGCCACCAAGACTGGCACAGCGAACGCTTAAAACTGGCGTGTCCATGCTTGGCCGGGTAATGATGGTAATGCCATTGGGGAGTAGCCATTTTTCAATTTCGCCTCGAATCTGGGCGCGGTTATTCAAGGCAAACTTTATTCTGCTTAATTTGGTAGATTTGTGCGCCGGCCTGCTCGCTAATACCTGCCGAAAATCTCTGCGTACTTCTTTGAGCCAAGATTTTATCGTGGGCTCTACACGGCTCCTTTCCGACGGGCTCATAGCCACTACCGTAATCTTATTGGGATCTAAATATTTTTTTGCAGTCTTGATGATTTCAAGTGGAGTCAGGCTTTGTACCTGTTTGATGAATTTTTTAAAATAATTGGGGTCTCCAAAAAGATCCTGATAGTGTCCGTAACTTCGAGCGAGTCCATCGACAGTTTCAAGACTATAGAATTGTTCACTGGCTAAATTCGTAAGGGCCTTGCGGAACTCAGAATCAGTCGGAGGCTCCTTAAGAGCATCACAGAGCTCTTCTCGCAAACAGATCAACGAACGAGAAAGATCCTTTTCGTTTAGAGATAGGCTAAGTGCTAAAAATCCGGGGTCTCGGGCAACAAAAACGCTAGAACCTGCATAATTGACCAAATGCTCATTCATTCGCAAGCGTCGATTAAGTCGCGAGCTTTCACCTTGCCCAAAAATCAGTGCGAAAATTTCTAGTGCAGCTATATCCTTATGTGAAGCTTTAGGAACAGGAAAGGCCACATGAACAATGGTTTCATTAAAAGGAGCCTTCTCGACAATAACCTGCGGCCTTTTGCGTCTTGCTACAGGTGGCCTCTTGACCACGCGAAGTTTACTTTTTGAGAATTTTCCGAAGAATGCATCGACTTGCTTTCGCATCTTTGCCGACTCAAAAGCTCCAACCACAACTAACGTCATGTTGTCGGGGTTATAACGGGAGTGAAAATAATCAAGCAGTACTTTTCGAGACACTGTGTTGATATTTTCAGCATAGCCGATGACCGGAATGCCATAAGGATGTTTTTTATAAATGCTTGAAAAAAGCAGCCGACTCGCCTGCCGATGCGGGCTATCGTTAGAACGTTTGATTTCCTCAATAACTACTTCCCGTTCATTATCGATTTCAGCTTGATCAAAGCGGGGGAAGCCCATCATTTCAGATATCACCTCAAGTCCGACGTTCTGAAATTCTTTAGAAATCGTTACATAAAAAACTGTCTGATCAAAGGAAGTGTAGGCGTTCAGTTCTCCACCAGCTCCTTCGACAGTCGAGGCGATTTCGCCCACGTCAAACTTACGCGAACCTTTAAACACCAAGTGTTCGATAAAATGACTGATACCCTCCTCTCCCTTTTTTTCGTCTGCGGAGCCAGTCTTGACCCACATTTGAATTGAGAGGACCGGGCTCTTGTGGCTCTCGATAAGTAAGACTTTTAACCCGTTTTTAAGTTGATATTTCTTAAACATAGTCTATCTACCTTGGGCATGGCCCTGTCCGTGTACGTTCACATTCCTTACTGCTTACAAAGATGCCGCTATTGCGACTTCACTACCTTCGAGTGGTCAGAAATCTTGCCGCCGGAAGCTTATGTCCAATGGGTGATTTCAGAAATCCGCAACCGCCACAAGCTTTGGAAAACGCGAGAGATCCAAACGCTTTATTTTGGCGGAGGCACACCCAGCTTAATCGCACCTGAGCTTATTGTAGCTATTTGTCGGGAACTTGCAAATGCGGGCTTTCGCTTTATCCCTGGATTTGAGTGCACAATTGAGATTAACCCGGCGACAATCGACGAACAAAAATTAGAGACCTACTTGGAGGCGGGCATCAACCGATTCAGCGTAGGTGCTCAGACATTCAATGAAACGCTACTCAAAACCTGTGGTCGCAAGCACTCGGCATCTGACACCCGCAAGACCCTAGAGCTGCTGCGCAAATACAATCTCAATTATTCATTCGATTTGCTCTTTGCTTTGCCTGGACAAAGTAGCCAAATGCTATTGGCGGACTTAGACGAGGTTCTCAAGTTTCGTCCACCACATTTGAGCGCTTACTGTCTTACTATTCCAGAAGGTCATCCGATGAGCCTTGGCCGGCCCCCAGAGGATGACCAAGTCAGGATGTTCGCCCAGATTGAGTCTGCTCTTTCGAGGATCGGCCTTCAAAAATATGAAATTTCTAATTTTGCTGTTCCCGGCTTTGAGTCAAAGCACAACCAGGCTTACTGGAATGATAGCAGTTATTGGGGGTTAGGCTTGAGTAGCCACTCTTATCAACGAGATGCGGGCACATATGGAACTCGTTTCTGGAACCCCAAGTCTCTCTCTGATTATGGTGCCCAAGTAGAAGTGCATGGGGAGTCATTCGGCTCAATCTTGCCGCCTGACCAAAGTGAAGTGCTAAAAGATTTCGAGTCTTTGACTGATTTCGCCCACATCTTTTTGCGCACAAGCCGAGGGTTGCCTGTGGGTGCATTGCGCCAAAAATTTCCAACAGAGCTGGTGACAATGCTGTTAGAACGCATTGTGCTACTTCAGAAAAGGGGTTTACTCACCTTTTGCGACGACTTTTGGCAACTGACTGGCGAGGGTCAACTGATTAGCAACAAAGTCTTTGAAGAACTCACCTTTTTAGCTGGGGACGTCAATCGTCCTGCATTGACACAAACTTCATCGAACACATACTGTTCGGTATGACCGACAACAAGAAAAATGATAATAATGACAAAAGCACAGAATCGAGTGAGTCTGATCTCGAACAGCTGAAGGCAAATCTCGAGAAGGCTAAAAGTGATTACCTTTACTTACTGGCCGAGTTCGACAACTATCGACGGAATGCAATTAAAGAGCGCTCGGAGCTGAGCAAGTACGGCGGCGAGAAATTTATTTGTGAATTTCTCAGCGTTTTCGATAATTTCGAACGCGCGCTGGAAACAGAAGTCAGCAAGGACAATGTTGAGTCTTTTCGAGAAGGCGTCCAAATGATCGCCGCAGAGTTCAAAGGTCTTCTGCATCGATTCGGAGTAGAAGAGGTAAAATCCGAGGGTGAAGTCTTTGATCCCTCGAAGCATGAGGCACTGAGCTCTGAGCCTCGCGAAGACCTACCGCCCGGACATGTCGCGAGAGTCTTTAAAAAGGCCTACAAGCTGCACGATAAGCTGCTGCGTCCTGCACAGGTGACGGTAGCCGCCGCGCGCGAGTAAGCAGAGATTAGCTAAAAATCTGAAGAGAGGCTTCATCTTGGCAAAAAAAGATTACTACAATGTGCTTGGCGTTTCCCGCCAAGCCAGTGCAGATGAACTGAAAAAAGCCTTCCGCAAACTTGCCATGAAATTTCACCCGGATAAAAATCCAGGTGATAAGCAAGCTGAGGAGCGCTTTAAGGAAGTCAGTGAAGCCTACGACGTCCTCAGCGACCCCAAAAAGAAGCAGCTCTACGATCAATTTGGCCACGCCGGCTTTCAAGGTGGTCCTGGACAGAGACCGGGAGGCTTTGAAGGCTTCTCTGGGTTTGGAGGCTTTGACCCACGACAGGGTGGATCAGAGGCTTTTCAAGATATGTTTAGCGATTTCTTTGGGGAATTCTTCTCTGGTGATCCCTCAAGCCGTCGCGGTTTTCGGCAAGAAACCCGCGGAGCTGATTTGCGCTATACTTTGACCATCACTTTGGAGGAGGCCGCGACGGGTACTGAAAAGCGAATCAGTTTTGTACGCCAAAAGGGTGCAAAAGAGGAAACGGCAAAAATCTCAATTACCGTTCCTGCAGGAGTTAAATCTGGTCAACGGCTTAAACTACGCGGAGAAGGCGACACCCCTCCTGGAACGGCCAAACCGGGTGATCTTTACGTGATTATTAACTTTCAAGAGCATCCTCTTTTTAAGCGTAAAGATAATGATGTACTCATGGAAATGCCTGTCTCGTTTGTCGACGCTCTTCTCGGGACTCAGATTGAAGTTCCTACGCTTACCGGTAAAGCAATGCTAACGATTCCCTCTAGTACCCACCCTGGGCAGATTTTCCGCCTCAAAGGAAAAGGTTTTCCTGACATAGGTGGTTATGCCTCTGGAGATATGCTCATTAGAATTATCGTGGACGTCCCAAACACCGTGACTGACGACGAACGCCAGGCGCTTGAAAAGTTGCGAAAAACGTCTAGTAGCTCTCCCCTGGTGGCTGAGTTCCGAGATAAAATAAAGCGCTTATTTACGCAGAGGTCATAGATGATTTTACGGCTCAGCTTTTTGCCGCTTTATGTTTCTTCTTTTATCTTACTCTCTTGTTCGGCGGCGCCTAAAAAAAATCCGCCTTTGGTCGCGCCCTTCGATGCCAGAAAAGAACTGAACCGAATTCAAATCGACTCTGCTGCAGGCGCAGACAAGCGCGCCCAGCAGAGATTAAGAAAATTGATTCAGACCCATCCGAAGTCTGATGTCGCTGACGACGCTACAATTCAACTTGCTCGCATATATCTTAAACAGCAAAATTTCGAACAGTGTTATCAAACCTACATGAGTTTAATTGAGTCTGATGTCTTCAGTCCAAATGAAGCAGAAGCACTTTTGGGCGCCTCAAAATGTTTGCATCGACTAGGGCGGATCGACGAATCTCTGGCCCTCACTCAGCGCGGACTAAATATCCCTGGGCTCAATCCCTCGTTTAAACTGGAATTCCATAAGCATCGCTATCAGCTATTAATTTCTACTGGTGATCGAATAGAAGCCCTTTATTCAATCGCTTTCATATACCAAAACGATCCTAAGGTTGAAGTTCGGTCCAGCGCTTTGGCTCGAGTAACGGAACTCGTAAATCTGTTGCTAAATGAAAATGATCTTTTAAAAGTGATTGAAGATTCTCGCCTTGGTGTCGCCCGTGCACAGGCAGCTTTTAGGCTTGGTCTTTTGCGATTGCGGCAGAAGGACTTCGACTCTGCCCGCAGCCACTTTGCAAGCGCTGCAGATTGGGGTTCTGGAACTCCGCTGAAGGTTAGAGCCGAAAATTACGTTAGACAAATTGACTCTCGAAGACGTGTTGAGGCGAATACAATAGGGGCTGTCTTACCTCTGACTGGTCGGCACGCTTCTATCGCACAGCGAACGTTGCGCGGATTACAGCTCGGCCTTGGAGTTTATGGCTCTAACCGCAGCGGATTAAAACTCTCAGTGGTCGATAGCGAGGGAACTCCTGATGGAGCACGCCGCGCAGTGGAAAGATTAGTCGTAGAGGATTCGGCAATTGCAATTGTAGGCAGCTTACTGAGTCGGACAGCCACCAGCGTTGCTACCAAGGCAGAGGAGCTGGGCATTCCCTCTATAGGGTTATCGCAAAAAGCAGGTTTAACAGGAATTGGAAACTACGTGTTTCGCAACGCAATCACGAGCGAAATGCAAGTACGAGAGCTCGTACGCGTGGCGATGGACCAACTAGGCATGAAACGCTTTGCAATACTTTATCCCAATGATGCCTATGGCGTTGAATTTGCCAACTTATTTTGGGACGAGGTCCTAGCCCGCGGGGGAACTGTTGCAGGCGTTCAGATCTATAATTCGAAAGAGACCGACTTTCGCGGTCCAATTAAACGTCTTGTAGGTACTTTTTATCTTGAGGATCGCCGGAGCGAATACACGAGTCGACTAAAAGATTGGTACAAAAAACAAAAAAAGATCAGCAGCAGACAAATTCCTCCAGATGATCTTTTGCCACCAGTTGTCGATTTTGATGCCATATTTATTCCCGATACTCCTAAGGCCGCAGGTCAAATTGCGCCAATGCTTGCTTATCAAGGTATAAATAATGTTCGTTTAATGGGAACCAACATATGGAACTCACAAGAATTCATTAGGCGTGGAGAAAGAAATGTTCAAAATGCTATTTTTGTAGATTCGAACATGACGGCAGAGGCTGCCTTCCGCAATTCTAAGTTTTTTCGTGAATTCGTATCCGCCTTCGGAGAAGAACCAGGCCTTTTTGAAGCTCAAAGTTATGAAGTGGGCTTAATTCTTCGCCATACTTTGAGTAACGGTGAACGAACACGTGTCGGGGTGGCACAAGCACTTGCCGCCCTGGACCAGGTCGAAGGTATTACGGGCCCTATTTCCATGACCAACCAACGAGAGATTGCTCGACCACTTACTCCATTCATTGTGAAGAATAACGCTATCGTAACATGGAATGCCAGTCTTGAAGAACCTTATCCTCAGATCCAAAGCGGTAAGTCGGCCAATAAAAAGTCCTTAAAAAAATAACCGAACTTTTGACTCCGTTCGTCTTCTTAGCGATGAACGGGGGTCAAAATGATCGATCAAAATCTCATCGAATTGTGCCGGCAAAAGCTTATCAGCACTAAGGCAGATCTCATGAATCGCTTTCAAATACACATTCAAGACTTTCGCGATCGCAACAAGGGTCACACGGGAGATGAGGCTGATCAGACCATGTCTTTACAGGCCGAACATCAAATGCTTGCAATCCAACAGAGGATGCGTCGCCAGCTTCTTGAAATAGAGTCGGCCCTGGCGCGCATACAAGCACGAACCTTTGGCATCTGCGAAGAGACTGAGGAGCCGATCGAGGCAAATCGATTGCTCGCAATTCCATGGACAAGGCTAAGCCTTGAGGGTGCCGAAATTCGCGAATCCAAGAATCGCTCCCAGGAGGCATAAATTCTAGACTGAATTCTAACTTACAAATTCTCTACAAGACCCATTCACACCAAAGGCACCTGGGATCTCTTTAGCTCAACTCCACCAATTCTTCGACCCAGGGCTAGATAAGGTCCTAAACAGAGGCTCTAAACCCAAATTCCAGACTTATTTCTCGTGTTTATTCGTTAAAGGCCTGAAAGGTCGTAGCCGAATAGCTTCACACGACAAGGACACTATCCCGCGCCAAGCGGAGGGTTAAATGAGCTTTGACGACAGAGTTTTAGAAATTCCAGAGACACTCCCCATGCTGCCCGTTCGGGACATCGTGGTGTTTCCTTATATGATACTTCCACTTTATGTTGGCCGAGAGGCCTCCATCCGGGCTGTGGAAGAATCACTGAGTAAAAATCGCTTAATTTTCCTGGCCTCGCAAAAAGAGATAACCGAAGAAAACCCAAGCGAAAGTTCTATATACCGTATTGGCACAATCGCTATGATAATGCGAATGCGGAAACTCTCTGATGGACGGGTAAAAATTCTCATTCAGGGAGTGAGCAAGGGTCGAATAAAAAAATTCAGCAAAGCTGAGCCTAACTTTGAAGTGGCTGTTGAAAAAATTGAAGAGGCCCCCACGGCGGCTTCAAATGTTGAGTACGAGGCCATGATCCGAAATGCAAAAGAGCATCTCGAAAAAATCATTGCTCTTGGTCGAGTTCTCTCGCCAGACATCTTACTCGTACTTGACGACGTCTCTGATCCTGGACGCTTGGCCGACCTAGTGGCAAGCAACCTAGGCCTAAAAGTTTCTGATGCTCAGCGCGTTCTGGAAACATACGACCCTCGTCAGCGTTTGCAGCTTGTAAATGACATTCTAGCGAACGAACTCGAGGTTCTTCAGATGCAAGCGAGAATCCGCTCGCAGGCTAAAGATGAAATGTCAAAAAGCCAACGCGAGTATTTTTTGCGTGAGCAAATGCGCGCGATTAAAAACGAACTCGGAGAAAGTGATTCAAAAACTGAAGAAATGGAAGAGCTTCGCGAGCGTGTAATAAAGGCAGGAATGCCTGAGGCTGTTCAAATCGAGGCACTTAAACAATTGGGACGTCTTGAAAGAATGCATCCAGACGCATCAGAAGCAAGCATGGTGAGGACCTATCTCGACTGGATGGTCGATTTGCCTTGGAGCAAGAACACCATAGATAACCTTGATCTTGCCAGAGCCCAAAGAATTTTGGACGAAGATCATTATGATCTACATAAGGCCAAAGATCGGATTTTGGAGTACCTCGCAGTTCGAAAGTTGAAAGAAAAAAATATGAAAGGCCCAATTCTATGCTTTGTGGGTCCTCCAGGAGTTGGTAAGACTTCACTTGGTAAGAGCATCGCTCGGTCGATGGGGCGAGAATATTTTCGCATCGCTCTTGGCGGAGTGAAGGATGAAGCCGAAATTCGTGGTCACCGGCGCACCTATGTTGGCGCAATGCCAGGAAAAATTGTGCAAGCCCTCAAGCAGGTAAAAACTAACAACCCTGTCATAGTTCTGGATGAGATCGATAAACTCGGGTCTGATTTCCGTGGCGATCCAAGTGCGGCCATGCTGGAGGTCCTCGATCCTGAGCAAAATCATTCATTCAGAGACAATTACTTAAATGTAGATTTCGATTTGAGTAATGTTTTGTTTATAGCTACCGCGAATGTTTATGAGAATATTCCTGCGGCATTAAGAGATCGAATGGAAACACTGCAAATTAGCGGTTACACGGATTCAGACAAGCTCTTAATTGCTAAAACGCATTTGATTGATCGACAAATGGAGACCAATGGGGTCTCACATGAGCAAGTCGAAATTACAGACGATGGACTCGCCTACTTGATTTCGCATTACACTCGCGAGGCTGGCTTACGCAATCTTGAAAGAGAGGTAGGGTCTCTTTGCCGTAAGGTCGCCAAGAAATTTGTCTTTGGCCACACTGAAAAAATTGTGGTCACTCCACAAATTATACCTGAATTACTTGGGCCACCTCGTTATCTGAAGGAAGAAAAGCTCAACGAAAATCAAATTGGAGTGGTCACTGGGCTCGCGTGGACCCAAGCCGGAGGAGAGGTTCTTTACGTTGAGGCGCTGAAGATGCGTGGCAAAGGCGGACTGGTACTCACCGGCCAGCTCGGCGATGTCATGAAGGAATCAGCCCGTGCCGCTTGGTCATATGCCCGGGCACATTCTGAGGAACTCGGTATCGATGATGAGTTTTTTGATACATATGAGGTTCACATCCACTTGCCCGCTGGAGCTATCCCAAAGGACGGCCCCTCTGCAGGTGTGACGATGGCCACCGCGCTCACGAGTCTGATGACTGGAGTTCCAGTACGTCGTGACATCGCCATGACGGGAGAAATCACTCTGACAGGGCGAGTATTACCGGTTGGAGGAATCCGGGAGAAAGCATTAGCTGCTCTCACTCACGGAGTAACCAACATTATTCTACCGCTAGCAAACCAAAAGGATCTCTCAGATATACCTGAAGAATTTAAGAAAAAGCTCAGCTTTGTATTTGTAGAGAATCTAGACGAGGTCTTTGCTGTCGCTTACGATAAGAAGGCGCCAAAGCAAAAGCCCAAAGACAAGCTAACCAAAAAACCCAAAGCTCCTGCCGCCGCAGCATAGGGCTGCTGGCGAAGGCGGCACGCCGTACTATTAAGGCTCGCGTTATAACGCGAGCCTTAATAGTACGGCGTTAGATCTCAAGACCTAGATCAAAGTTGGTCAATGAAGTGTGAGCTGTCTTTAGCCGATTGTTCTCATCTTCAAGGACGCGGACCAACGTTTTCAGATCCGCAACCTCCTCTTTAAGTTGGATTATCAATTGTTCTTTCCCCTGAAGGACTTGGGAGTAAGCCTTTTTGATCTCACTCAAAAGACTTTGAGCCGACTGACCATTGAGGTCCTGACCCGCCGCAGGAGCGGCGGGTGCCACACTAGCCTGACCTTGGTTCTGAGACTTCACCAATGATGGGGGGGCGATGGTCTCAGAACCAGCCCGATTTGACTGAACAGGGCTTTCCTTAATTAGATACTTACCGTCCGCAAATTTATGTTCGATCTCTCCAGATTTAATCCTTCGGCGAAGCGTCGACAAACTTACGCGGTATTTTGTTGAGTAGTCCATTAAGGTTAACCAGCTTTGAGAGTTCAACACTCTTCTCCTTTGGTTACTCAAACGTTAGGATGCTGCTCAGATATTGTAAAGAGGGATGACTATTCATATTCAAAAACTGGTCAAGGGGCTTGAAAACAAAGCCTAAAGGCTAGTTCAAGACTGTGGTTAAGCTGACTACCCGCCTTTTCCTAGCCTTGGATAGTCACTCTCAGGTAGAGTCTAGGGAGTGAAACTTAGTGAGAAAAAGCGTATAGCCCTGGTTTTAAGTGGGGGTGGAATTAAAGCCGCTGCCTTTCACATAGGCGTCTGCTTGGCGCTTCGTGAAAAGGGCTTTAGCTTCGCCGGTGGTACCTCTGCTAAAGATCGACTTGATTTTGAAGGTAAGTCTCTGACCTTTCGAATGTATGTAGGTTCAAGTGCGGGCTCGGTCGTGGCCAGCTTTCTTGCTTCTGGTCACTCTCTGGACACGATTATAGAAGCTTTTACTCAGGGTGCAGGTCTAGCCTCATTTTCAAAAGCTAAGGGAGACACCGGAAATCTAAAGCCGATCACCTACCGGGACATATTTGCATTAAATGTAGGCGCTGCATCGGTCGCTCGTTTTATCCCTCGGATGTTTCGTAAAAGATTAAATGTAACTGGCGGGATCGAGGCCTTGATCAAAGAAGCCTTCAAGATCAACGGCATATTTAGCACTCGCAATATCGAACGTTACATTCGCAATCACGTATGCCCAGGAAATGACTTTACACAACTTGGTGCTGAACTCTTCATTGTGGCTACTCAGCTTAACCACTCACGAAAAGTCGTTTTCGGACCATATCCAGAAACAAAAAAACTGAAAGAAATCAAATACGCAAACTATGCGAAGGTAAGCGAAGCCGTAGCTGCCAGCGCCGCACTACCTCCATTTTTTGCGCCTTATGGGATCTGTAATGAATATGGCAAAGAAATTCAATACTTTGACGGAGAGATTCGCGACACCCTGTCTACACACGTCGCCGCCGAGCAAGGCGCTGACTTAGTTATCGCCTCCTATTCCATACAACCCTACCATTACACTCCAGCAATGGGGTCGTTACATGAATACGGAATGCCTCTGATCTTTAATCAAGCCCTTTATCAGGTCGTACAAAAGAAAGTTGAGTCACATATTAAACATCAACAAGATGTGCGTTCGATGATCAAGGCTGTTCAGGGCTACATGCGTGAGAAGCAAATCGCTGAAGAACATATAGAGAAACTGACTGATATTTTAATCTCTCGCACCAACTTTAACCCGAGCGTCGACTATATCTATATACATCCTAGCCCACAAGACTATCAGTTCTTCTTTTCTGACCACTTCTCTTTGAATGAGTCTGTTCTCACGCATATTGTTCGAACAGGTTTTAAATCAACCATGAACACTCTGCGCGCCTACAATCTTTGAATTAATGGCGACTCAATAACTGAGCTTCAAAGAATCCAAGTTAACTCATGTTTATTGCACGATAAATGTCGAACTTTGGAGCCAGCTATCTGCAAAAATTCAGCAACTGTAGAATGATCAGTTTGCCCCTGAAATTTAATAGTGCACACCATACGTGTGGTATGACTTTGCCAACGGCCAACCAAGTCTAACAACCGTCTTGGATAACAAATGACATCTGAAAAAAGCCAATCGATCTTTCCAATGTTCTGTGGATCTAAAGCAAAAGCACTTTCAGAGATATATTTAACCCTAGAAGAAAATCTAGTCTTGCAAGAAAGGGGGGCCTTGTCGACGCTGATAACTACACAGCCAATTTGATCCAGGACCCAAGTCCAACCTCCAGGACTCGATCCTAAATCTAAAACTGTTTGTCCAGGACTGGGCATCGACCCCTCAAGAGTAAATGTCTCCCAAAGCTTGAGATAAGCACGCGATGGTGGATCAAGTTTATTCTCATTAAACTCAACCTCTCCATCGGGAAATGGACTCGAACATTCTTTGGAATAAAGCATGGTATGTTCATCCAGCAACGTCCAAGAACCCAATGGACTCTCCGGTACTCGTCCAGGAAAATTGAAACGTTTTCGCCTGATCGGTGGCAACTCCGCCTGTATTAAAGCGGCTCTGCGATGACAATTCGTTGGATGGTGCCACCAATTGCGCTGAATTGAACGCAAATGCTTCGCCGCCTGACCAATTGATTCAAAACGAAAATAGCATGGTTGTCGCCAAAGGTTTTGCGCCCAAGACACGGGCGCATCGCCCTTAAACTCAAATAGCCGCCCATGCCTGTGTACTAGCCGAGACCCCAATTCCTCAGACAACACATCTTCAAACCCACGCGGAGCCAAAGCCACCAAATTCATTTGTCTTTTCAAAACACTTTAGCGACGGACTCAAGAACAAGATCGTAAATACTGTTAGCAGTCAGGCCGACAACAATTACCATCAGCGCCATTACCGCAACCGTAAAGTAACTCCCTGATCGGAGATTAATGCGTGTAACCGACTCATCCGCATCTTCCATATACATCGCAACAATAGGTCTCAAATAATAATACACACTGATGATGCTTCCTACCACGCCCCATAGAGTCAACCAGATCAAGCCTTGCTTCACGGCCGCTGAGAACAAGAAGAGTTTACCAAAAAACCCAATGGTTGGTGGGATGCCCGTCAAACTCAAAAGCAAAACTGTCATGACCAGAGCTAGAAGTGGCTTGGATTTACCAAGACCCCTTAAATCCTTAACCGTGAGATCAGCGTCTGGACGCGGCTCTAGCAGGTGCAACACTCCAAACGCACCCAGCGTCATAACTGAGTAAGCTAAGACATAAAACATGACTCCACTCGCTCCGAGCATGCTAGCGCCTGCGCCCTGAATCCCAGCGGCTATAATTCCAATCATCAAATACCCAGAATGCGCAATACTAGAATACGCCAGCATTCTCTTGAGACTTTGCTGACGAAATGCGCCGACGTTGCCAACTACAATCGTGAGCATCGTGATCCACTGCAAAGTGTCGACAAAAGGGAAAAATCTTTCTGAATTGAAAGTGTCTCCAGTCATTAATCTCAACAATAAGGCGAATGAAACGGCCTTAACGGTTGTCGCCATAAATGATGTTAGCGGTGTTGGTGATCCCTGATAGACGTCAGGAGCCCACGAGTGGAAGGGAAAGATGGATATCTTGAAAAACAAGCCCACCAATAAAAGCACAAAACCAAGAGAAAACAGAAGATTTGTTCCTACCAAACGACTGGACGACGACAAAAGATCGGGCAAGTAGGTCGTGCCCACGGTACCAAAAACAAAGGATATTCCATAAAGCATCAGTGCCGAAGCAAAGCTTCCTAAGATAAAATACTTGAAAGCGGCTTCCTTCGAAAGTTTGTCCTCGAGGCTTAAAGCGATCAACATATAGAGGCATAACGAAAAGAGCTCCAGACCGACAAAAACAACAATAAGGTCATTTGACCATGCCATCGTCAACATGCCCACTGCCGCATTTAAAATTAAAAAAACATTTTCAGAAAATAGCTTACCGTTTGTAGATTGGCTGTCTCGCAGAAAGGTCAAAGCAACTGCGGTCACACCCAGAATAAGCAGAGTTACAAAGTGTGAAATTCCATCGAAAACCAATGCCCCTTCAAATGCCGTACGAACACTCCCCACGGTCGGCAGAGTAAATATGATCGCGGCAACGACGCCTATATAACCCCATGAAACAGAGTAAAAGCTGCTGTGCTCGGAATTTCCGCGCATCACCTTTGTCGCTAGGGGAATACAGCTTGCCAAGAACAAGGAAACAGCAGGTGCTACAAGAAGAAAGTCTATAAGACCAAATTTAATTTCCATATTGTGCCTACTCTTCCAGATTCAATTCGTAATTTGACCGGTTTTGTATCAGGTGATCCAAACTGGCTTTTGACCAGTTCAAAAAGTCTGAAGGAAATACACCCATCCAAAATATCAAAATAATCAACGGAGCCATCACAATCATTTCACGCAAATTAAGATCCATGTGTTCAGGGTCATGGTCCCTAACCATGGCACTCGGCTCTCCAAAAAACACGCGCTTCACAGCCCACAACATATAAACAGCACCCAGAATGACACCCAAAACCGCAAATCCAGCCAAAACTGGCTGAGCCTCATAAGCGCCTAAGAGAATCAAAAATTCACCTACAAAACCGTTCGTGAGAGGTACCGCGATGGAGGAAAAAGTAACAATTAAAAATAATATGGTAAATATAGGAGCGACCTTTGCTAGGCCTCCGTAATCGGAGATTTGCCGCGAATGTGTGCGCTCATAAATCATCCCAACCAGTAAAAACAAAGCTCCTGTGCTCACACCATGGTTCAACATTTGATAAAGACCACCTGTTGCCCCATAAATATTCAGGGCAAAGAGGCCGATCATTACATAGCCCATGTGAGAGACTGAGGAATACGCAACCAACTTTTTAATATCTGGCTGAACCATTGCAACGAGCGCGCCGTAGATTATGCCAATAACGCCCAAAAGCATAAAGAACCAAGCCCAATGGTCAGAAGCTTCAGGAAAGACTGGCATTACAAAGCGAATAAATCCGTAAGTCCCCATTTTGAGCATCACAGCCGCTAAGATCACTGATCCCGGAGTGGGCGCTTCCACGTGGGCATCAGGCAACCACGTGTGTACTGGAAACATTGGAACCTTAATGGCGAAGGCAAGTGCAAAAGCAAAAAACAACAATGTTTGAGTATTCAGCCAATCATTCGCGACAAACGGAATTTGCAAACGATAAAAATCTAAAAGGCTGGCGCTCATAACTTGAGTTCCACTAAATTCAAGCTGCTGCTGGGTCATAAACATCAGCGCAATGATAGCTACTAACATGAATAATGATCCGGCCATCGTGTAGATGAAAAACTTCATCGCAGCATAAAGACGGCGAGTCCCGCCCCAGATTCCTACCATGAAATACATGGGGATAAGTGAGGCTTCAAAAAAGACATAAAAAAGAATCGCATCCATAGCCAGAAACGTTCCAACCATGCTTGATAAGAGTAAAAATAAACAAACATGAAAGGATCGAATCCGCTCGGCAATTGATGTCCAACTTGCCAAAATCACGAGGGGAGTAAGGAAGGTAGACAAAATCACCAACCAAAAAGAAATTCCATCAATTCCCACAAAATAGCTTATGCCAAATGTTGGAATCCAATCTACTTGGTGGACTAATTGTAGCGAAGCTTGGCTCGGATCATACTGCCAAAACAAGGTTAAACTTAGGGCGAAATGCAGTAAGCCTAAACCAAGCGAGACTGGCCGTATGAGTCGCTCCTGAGGTAGAAATGCGACAATCACTGCAAAAAGTAAGGGCAAAAAAATCAATGTGGTTAACAACATCTCAACCTCTCAGCAACACGATGGTAACGATCACAACCACCCCGAGAGTCATGTACAGGGCATAGCTCTGGGTTTTTCCGCTTTGAATCGTCTTCACGAATGCAGCCAGACCGGAAACCAGATCGCCAGCAACATAAGTCGCACGGTCTATAACGTTAACATCAATATAGAGCCATAAACCTTTTGCAACATCCACCAGTGGATTGATGATCCGCCCAAAGTAAAACTCGTCTACATAGTACTTGTTGCTGACTGCCAGATATAGTGGCGCAATACGCTTTGCAAAGTTGGCTGGACGTTCACGATTGATTACATAGCTGTCGTAAGCAAACCACGCGGCGACTGCAGCTAAAAGTACAGATACGCCCATCAAAGTCCACTCCAAAGCAGCGCTTGCATGACCAGCTTCAACCTTCGCAATCACAGGCTCTAACCAATGGTGAAATACATTTCCAGGGTGTCCAGGAAGAACTTCTCCAATGATATGCGGAATACCAATCCAACCGCCTACCACGGACAAAACTCCCAAGATCATCAAAGGAGCCGTCATAGAAACGGGTGACTCGTGCGGATGCACATCATGTCCAAAACGACTCTTACCCCAAAAGGTTAAGGCCATTAAACGAGTCATGTAAAAGGCTGTGCACACGGCAGTCACAGCACCAATGAACCACAACACCTTGCCCCCATGAGGGCTGGAAAAGGCCTGCCATAAAATCTCATCTTTACTGAAAAAGCCGGCAAATGGAGGAACTCCGATGATTGCCAACCAACCCATAAGGAACGTCAGATATGTAATAGGCATATACTTGCGCAAACCGCCCATTTTGCGAATATCTTGCTCTTCGTGCATGGCATGAATCACAGATCCAGAGCCGAGAAACATCAGAGCTTTAAAGAAGGCGTGAGTCATCAAATGAAATTGTGCCGCCGAAAAGGCGCCAACACCCACGGCAAGAAACATGTATCCCAATTGTGAGACCGTGGAATAAGCTAACACCTTTTTGATATCCCATTGAGTCATACCAATCGTTGCGGCAATCAATGCTGTTAGTGCCCCCGTCCAAGCAATCACTTCCATTGCGAGAGGAGCCACAACCAAGACGGAACTCATGCGGACGAACAAGTAAACACCTGCCGTAACCATCGTCGCCGCATGAATCAAAGCTGAAACCGGCGTGGGACCAGCCATCGCATCGGGCAACCACACATAAAGTGGAATCTGCGCCGACTTTCCCGTAGCTCCCACAAATAAGAACAGACAGGCCAAGGTTACAGGAGCCGTCCATGATGTCTCCGCCAGGTCTGGCATCATTGCAGAGAGATCAAAGAAATTGACGGTTCCAAAGGTGAAAAACAAAATGAAGATGCCTATCAAAAAACCTGCATCACCAATACGGTTAGTGACAAAGGCCTTCATTCCAGCTGCAGCCTTAGCTGGGTCTGAAAACCAAAATCCAATTAGCAGATAGGAACACAGACCAACACCTTCCCAGCCTACAAATGTGATCAAAAGATTATCGCCGAGAACCAGCAAAAGCATATTGAACAAAAACAAGTTCAGGTAGGCGAAGTATTTCGCGGGGCGCTCGTCGTGCGACATATACCCAACGCTAAACAAATGAATCAGGCTTCCGACTCCAGTGATTATCAGGATCATGACGACACTGATTTGGTCGACGACAAAGCCAAAAGGCACTTTCATCTGCCCCACCGTTATCCAGTCAAAAAATCGTGTCGCTAAAACTCTCTCATCAGCGGGCAGTCCCAGTAACTGGTTAAAAAGTAGAAGGGAGCACAGAAAAGAAATCGCAGCGGCACCCGTAGCTATTGATCCAGCCAGGATGTAGTTCTGCGAGCGAAATCGTAAGCCGTTAATCGCAAATCCGATAAGCGGCGCGAGAAGCAAGGTAAAGATCAGCAAAGCATGGTTCATGATCAGCCTCGAAGATGTTCAAAGAAGCGTATATTGACTTCGTGAAATTTCTTGTAAATGGCTACAGCAAGGGCCAAACCCACGCCCGCCTCTGCTGCGGCAATTGTCATCACAAAAAATACCATTATGTGGCCACTGAGGTTGCCACCTTCACGAGAAAAAGCAATGAAGGACAGGTTTACAGCATTTAGCATCAACTCTACACCCATCAACATGACGATCACGTTTCGTCGCATCAATACAGCAAGCATCCCCAGAGAAAAAATAACTCCCGACAGAGCCAGGTAATGACCCGTCCCAATATCAAGAAGGCCGTGAAGAAGCTGATCAGTGCTTGGCATGAGTTCCTCCTTTCATGCGCGAAACCGCCACAACTCCAACGGCAACCACAAGCAGCAAGACGCCGAGAGCTTCGAATGCGAAAAGATATTTCGTGTACAGTAAAACGCCCAATTCTCGGGTAAAATCTCTGATTGGCAATGCCTCTGCCGGTTGATCTACCGCAGCCAACTGGCTGTGCCTGATGGAGCCGATAGTGATTCCCAAAAGAAAGGCCGCTGCTGTTACCTTAAGGCCTCCGGATATGAGACCCCTTGAAAAGGCTCTCACTTCAGCTTTGAGGTCGAACAACATCAGGACCATAACAAAAAGAACCATGACCGCACCAGCGTACACAATCATCTGCACGCCGGCGATAAAGTGCGCCCCAAGATTAAAAAATACTCCCGCCAAGCCAATCATGGTCAGCACTAAATAGAGTGCCGAATGAATAGGATTGGTGGCCATTAGCGTCTGACACGCGAAAAAAATAAGAAAAAGCGCAAGAGAGTAAAAACCGATAGCTTCCCACAACATACTAAGATCCCCAAGGATGGCGCATGATCAAGATCACAACAGCCGTCAAACAGGTATTAAAAAGAGCCCAAGGCAACATCGTTCGCCAACCCAAATCCATCAGCTGGTCGTAGCGAAATCTAGGCAAAGTCCAACGCACCCAAATGAAGATCCACAAAAATAAAACTACTTTGGCCATAAACACGAGATGCAGCAACAAGGCTCCCATAACATTATAGGCATTTGTTGAGTTAAAGCCTAAAAGTTGAGCTACAGGCTGTACAACTTGAGACGCATTTTCAGAGGTCAAAAATGGATAAAGGGAATAGCCACCAAAATAAAAAGTAACCATCAAAGCTGAGGCAACAAACATGTGGCCATATTCACCAATAAAAAACATGTTAAACTTAAAGCCTGAATATTCGGTATGATAACCAGCAACCAGCTCTCCTTCAGCTTCAGGCAAGTCAAATGGCAAACGATTGGCCTCCGCAAACATGGCCGCAAAAAGCAATACAGCTCCCAGTGGTTGATAGAAAATGCCCCAGTTCGGCAGCCAAGCAGAGAGCTCGATTTTTCGACCCAAAAACATAAAATGTAGCGGCGCTTCTTGGCCCTTAATGATTTCCAAAAAATCAAAACTATTAAATAGAAGAATTACACCTACAATCGAGAGGCCCATGGCAAGCTCATAAGAAATCGTCTGGGCACTAGCTCTGAGCGCTCCGTATAAAGAGTATTTGTTATTGCTTCCATAGCCTGCCAGCAAAAGTGCGTAAGCTGCCAGCGATGAAACCCCTAAAACAAAAACAATTCCTATTCCAAAATTATAGCCCTGAAAGAGAAACGTATAAGGTCCCCATGTTTCTCCCAGCCACTGGAAGGGCTCAATCTTAATGGGCATGGAGAGCGGAATGGCAGCTAAGGCCAGCGCGGCTGGAATCATGGCAACAATAGGTGCGATATAATAGATAAACGGGTAACCGCGACTTGGAACGAAAGCCTCTTTAGTGAGAAATTTCACAGCATCAGCTAACAACTGGGTAAGTCCCAAAGGCCCAACCCGATTGGGGCCAAATCGATTTTGAATATAGGCTGAACCACGCCTCTCAACCCAAACCAGCAGTGGCACAATCTGCACCATCAATAGAAAAATGGCGATGAGCTTAACAAAATTAACACTGATTTCGAATATGTCAGAACCCATTGATGTCCCTTGCTTATTCCCACTCTAAAGCTTTGGATTTCAATTCCCAGAACAGTCCAAAAATAAAGACCGACAGAAAAAAGAACATAGCTGCAAAAATATAAAGACCATAACCTTCGGCAATGAAGTCCCCGTACGTCAGGGCCCACGGGTACATAAAGATGATTTCGATATCGAACAAAATAAACAGAATGGCGGTCAGGTAAAACTTAATGGGTATTTTCGTAGGACCAGAATAATCGGCTGGCAAGCCGCACTCATAGGTCTCACCTTTCACAGCATCAGGTTTAGCCCGCTCCGCGATAAGGTTTGAGAACCAAATTAACACAGAACCAAAAACAATCACAAAAACGGCGAGAGCCAGCACGGGCAGTAGTTGCGACATTGAGACTCCACGGCTAGGATGCAGAGCAGTTTAAAGTTGACTGAATCTGGTTATAATTGGCCCTTGTTTTAAAGCCAATCACCAAGAGTGGCGCGGCGGGTTATGTTCGAACATTTACCATTGAAAGTAGAAAACACTCTGGATCGCTTTTTCCGCAATCGGGAAGCGCAGATGGAAATTGTTGGAAGCGATTCGACGACGCTTCTTGCCGGCCTTTTGACTCTGCCAAAAGTAGCGCTCAATGAGCGGCCGCACCTAGTGCTGGTGCCCGACGCAAAAATTGGGGAAAAACTTCAAACCTCTTTAAATTTTCTATCACCAGAAGCCCGGGCCTGGATGCTACCAGGTTTTGACGTTGGAGTTTATTCGGGCCTTTACCCAAACCGTCGCGTTCTTTGCCAGCGCTTACATTGGCTATGGCGAGCCCAAAATGCAGTCCCTGGTGATATTTTTATAGCGCCCGTAGAGGCACTCGTTCAACGCACCTTGCCTTACCAAGCACTGTCCAAGAAGGTTGTGACGCTAAGACCAAATGATGCGCTGCCAGATTGTTTCGCATCATTGTTGGAGAAACTAGGTTACCTTAATGTACCTATCGTTGAGGACATAGGTACGTTTGCGATCCGCGGCGGAATTGTCGACGTTTTCTCTCCAGCCCATAAAAATCCAATTCGCTTAGAACTCTTTGGTGACATCATTGAAAGTCTACGGTTTTTTGACGCTGACAGCCAAAGGCGTCTCAATGAGACCACTGAACTCGAGATTATTCCGGCGCAGGAAATTCTCTTTACCGACGAGAATCGACAGAAGGCCGCTAGCCGTTTTAAAGCTTCTTTTCAACAACGCCCCGTCGACCGCGAGGAATCACAGGTCCTGCTGCATCAATTGGCTCAAGGACAGTACTTTCACGGAATTGAATTTTTAACTTCTTATTTTTACGAAGTTCCGGCGTCACCACTGGATCACTTCAATTCAGCCTTAAATATATGGCGTGTAGACCCATTTGAAATCACACGTGCCTACGACCGATTAATTGCCGAAAATAAAAATGACTTCGAGCTGGCACAAACACAAATCATTCGCCCTCAGCTGCATGAGGTCTATGGATCTGTCGATAACTTGCAATACCCGTTTGAATCACAAACTATAACTCTCACCAAAGTTCGTCTTGGCGACGAGACCGGGGACCAAGCCCATGCTCTTTTACCGCTGTCCACTTCGGACATGCGAGAAGTCGCAAATGCAACAAAATCACTCAATACGAGTGCCAATGAGTTGAGTGCCTTCATAAATAAAAAATTTCATGAATGGAAGTCTCTAGGTTATCGCATATTCATTTCAGTAACGACTCAGGCTCAAGCTCAACGCCTTCACTTACTTTTAGAAAAATCGGAAATCAAATCGCGCTTGATAGAGGAGGGGCACTTCAACTGGGACACCTGGCTGAGCGAGCAGGAACAAGACGCAAATCTCATCCACATCATTGAACGTCCTCTTGGGGAGACTTTGCGCTACTCCGAAGAGCAGATCATTCTCTTGCGCGAAGAAGATCTCTTTGGCAACAAGCGAGCCCGGGGAACCTATAAGTCCTCAGGATCTCTTGAAAGGCGCGCTCACGCCTTCAATTTCGCTGATTTAAAGCCGGGAGATCTTGTTGTCCATAAGCTACATGGAATTGGTGTCTACGAAGGTCTCAAGGTCATGCCCATACAAGGTTTGGCCGCAGAGTTTATTCAACTCAAATATAAGGATAATGACCGTCTTTATCTTCCAGTTTACCGCGTCCACCAGATTCAAAAGTATTCAGGCCCTACTTCGGCCACGCTAGTAGACAAGCTTGGCGGATCTGGTTGGGACAAAACAAAATCAAAGGTCCGCTCGCACCTTCGAGACGTTGCGGCCGAACTTCTAGAAATTTATGCCAAACGCAGTGTGGCTGAGCGGCCTCCCCTCAGAGCGCCAGATGAAGATTTTCTATCATTTGAAGCTATGTTTCCGTACCAAGAGACTGACGATCAGCTACGCGCGATTCACGACGTACTCAACGACTTACAAAAGCCAAATCCTATGGATCGACTCATCTGTGGAGATGTTGGCTACGGTAAAACCGAGGTGGCCATGCGAGCCGCGTTTTTTGCCGTGCAAAATAAAAAGCAAGTCGCTGTAATCGCACCAACGACAGTTTTAACTTTTCAACACTTAGAAAATTTTAAAAAACGCTTTTCTAAATGGCCGGTAGTTATACGCTCGCTCAATCGCTTTGTGCCCAAAAAAGAGATCACTCAAACACTCAAGGATGTCAAAGATGGCAAGGTCGATATAGTTTTAGGCACGCACCGTTTACTGAGCCAAGACGTACACTTCAAAGATCTTGGACTTCTAATTATCGACGAAGAACAGCGCTTTGGAGTCAAACACAAGGAGAAACTACGCAAACTGAGAACACATTTAGACACGTTGGCAATGTCCGCAACACCAATACCACGGACCCTAAATTTAAGCCTAGTAGGTATACGTGATCTCAGCCTGATTAACACAGCGCCAGTGGATCGTTTGGCCACACGCACGTTTGTTACCAAATTTGAAGCTGAAACGATTCGCAAAGCAATCATGAGTGAGGTTTCTCGCGGCGGACAAGTCTATTTTATCCATAACCGAGTTCAGAGCATTTACCAGTTAGGGGACCAGTTACGCGAAATTGTGCCCGAGGTACGTTTTAAGATAGCCCATGGCCAGATGGATGAAGGCGAATTAGAAAAATGCATGATCGAATTTTTCCATCACGAAATTGATATGCTTGTGTGCACCACAATTGTTGAGTCGGGCATGGATGTTCCCTCCGCCAACACCATGTTTATTGATAACGCCCAATCTTTGGGCCTTTCTCAACTTTATCAGCTTCGTGGGCGGGTCGGGCGCAGCAAAGAAAGAGCTTATTGTTATCTGCTTATTCCCAATCAAAGAAAAATCGAGAAAGACGCACAAGAGCGCCTACGCATCATTCAAGAGAACACGGCGCTTGGCTCCGGCATCCGAATCGCACAATACGATCTCGAGCTGAGAGGTGCCGGGGATATTCTTGGCGAGGAACAAGCCGGTCACGTTAATGCCGTTGGCTACGAAATGTATCTTGAACTACTTGAGGAAGCTGTCCGTGCAGCTAAGGGAGATGGCAGCGATGTGCCTGATGTCGAACCGGATATCAACGTTCGAATTCCGGCATTGATTCCGGATAACTATATCCCAGACCTGCGTGTTCGTCTTGCCTACTATAAGCAGCTTTCTGATATTGAAAGCCCAGATGACATTGATCGCATCGAAGACGAGCTGAGAGATCAATTCGGAAAGATTCCAGAGCAAGTCCTAAATCTGATGGGCCTCATGCTGATTCGCAAGGTGTGCAAAGATCTCTCTGTTAGAGATCTTTCCTCGGGTGAATCAACAATCACCTTGGCGCTGACAGAAAAAACTCCCTTACCTCCTCAAAGAGTCATCGAGTTGGCTTCGCGCGCAAATAAAAAGTATTCGATCACCCCAGACAACCGTCTACGTATCCGGATCAATGAGATCACCTGGCCGCGAATCCATGATGAGTTGCTATATCTATTGAGTTTATGCTGACCGCTTAATTAAAATTCAACGCGCAAACCTGCGGCCCAAGATAAATCACCTTCAAAATCGGGATCACTGGCGACACTTGATGCCATCTGTTTTTGCACTTCGGCGAAAATCGACGTGGTTTGAATGCCTGAATCTTCAAGTGCCATTCTCGCAGATCTTTGATCTATCCAGTTGAGAGAAGAAGACACTCCCGCATGAGCGTAGAGCGCCGGCGTGGTGTTGCCGTTATAAGAATTTCCCGCGAGCTCTTCTCGATAGTAGACTAGATAGGCCCCGGCGGACACGTACGGCACAAATAATGGTTCAGGCCCTAAAACATCTAACGCCAAATTAGCGCCCACGCGTATGGGCAGTAGAAGTAGAGATGATTCGCCCAGGTCTACACTATCAGAATCGTTTTCATATCCACCGGCGGCTAGCTCAACCCCCAGACTTCCGAAGCTCAGATTTCGTTTGATGACAAATGCTAGTTCCAACATCGGCAGGTCGGAAGTTGAATAAACATCACCGAAGTCAGCCGTGACAAAATTAGGTTCATAATTAACTGGCTCATATGAGCTATAGGTTAAGCTGACGGTTACACCCCATTTTTTGCGACGTTCTCGATATGGAACAAGCCCATACTGACCATCAACCCTGGCGTTTTTGACGTTTGGCAGCTCAACAATAACGAGCTTTTTTTCTATCGCCTCAGTCTCAGTCATCATTTTCTCGTCTTGAGCATAGGCAAGTCCGCTCATGGAAGTGCCGATAACGAAGATGAGGAGTTTTGCAACGTGCATAGGACGAGTATAGCGAAAAGCAGGTTAGGTCATGAGATTCATTTACAAATCTCCTCCTTCGTCGCGGGATTTTTTTTCCTGGTCTTTGGTTGTATCGCCCATGCACAATCCGATTCTGAAACTCTCCAAAACATGACTATAGAGCAAAAAATTGGACAACTTATGATTTGGAGTTTTTCTGGACATCAGCTGTCTAAAGAACTTCAGAAAATGTTGCGCGACTATCAGCCGGGAGCATTGATTGTCTTTCGTCGTAATATCAAGACAAACGATCAGATTGCCACATTCAACTCCGAAGCTCAGAAATACGCTAAACATAATCTCAGGGCGCCCTTGTTTATCATGCTTGATCAGGAAGGCGGCGTCGTCTCTCGGCTAAAGACATCAACGCCCACGCCAAGCGCGCTCTCCCTAGGAAGAACTGGAGACGCTAAATTTATTGAATCTTTCGCTAAGACCAAGGGTGAACTGCTCGTACAATTGGGTTTCAATATGAATCTGGCGCCTGTCCTGGACATTTCAAACCCAGAAAAAGACTCCTTTATTGGCAGTCGGACGTTCGGAGATGACCCCGACACGGTTGCTCAACTCGCGTTAGCCTATGCTCATGGACTCAGTCAGAGTGGCATCTTACCTACCGGCAAACATTTTCCGGGTCACGGAGGAACACTACAGGATAGTCATCGAATAACTGCAAAAAAAATGTCCACTCTTGAAAACCTCGAAAGGCGCGACTTGGTTCCCTTTAAGGGTTTTGCTGCCGCTGATTTTTCCGGTGCTGTAATGATGGCTCATTTGTCATTGCCAAATATTGATCCTACTGGTCTCCCGGCAACGTATTCTCCAAAAATTCATCAACTCCTACGAGAAAAAATCGGCTTTAAAGGTTTGGTCATGACCGACGATCTTGAAATGGCTGGTGCCATAGATCAGGGAGATATCGGCCAACGCTCGATACGCGCAATTGAAGCTGGCAATGATATGCTGATGGTGACGGGCCCCTTCGCTCATCAAAAGCGGGCCTTTAAGGCTGTTCTTGCGGCGGTAAATTCAGGCCGTCTATCTGAGTCACGAATCAATGAAAGTGTAAGGCGCATATTGGCACTGAAGTCTAAGCTGTCAAAATTTACTTCGCATAAGCCGGATAAAAAGCGCACGCTGGATGCTCTAAAAAAGTTCGAGGCGGTTTCACGCGAGGTACTCAAGAAGAACTTCGATTATGCTCTAAAGGAGAGTTCTCAACCGTGGTTAAAACTGGCCCTTGGTTCTCGAGCTCTTATCGCTTCTTCAAGATACGATTTTTTTAACAATTTTAAATCAACCTTTAAGGGAAAGGTGGAACATCTTCACCTCTCTCCTCAGTCACTTGATCGAGCCGCTGCCGTCATGGAAAAAACAACGCTAGATTTTTTGGTGTTTTATGCCTCGGGCAGCCAAACTGCACGCTTCCTCGCTCGTTTATCCCCCGACGTACGGTCACGCACGGTCGTTATTAATTGTAATCATCCCGGAGAAATTTCTGAGCCTGAATCTTTTTTTGCCGTTCTCAACCTAGGCAGCCAAAGTCCTGAAAGCGGGGAGTGGCTCGGTAGTGCTCTCAATACATCTAATGAGATCCGTACTCCGGCCGGCGATTCTGAAAAAGCTATAGAAACTGATGGCCAAAGTTACTAATGTCCGCCGGTCGTCGCGAATGTCAGCCATACTCGTAGGGATTACCCAGATAAATTTCGTCTAGAGATTGCACTCTGAGGTGAAGCCATGATTCAACCACAGCATGATTCTCGTGGAGACCTATGCAGCAGCCCTCACAACCGCTTATTAACACTAATCAATCTCTCGAGAGCTTATTAAAGCAACATTTTGGCCTCGATTCATTTCGTCTGGGACAAAAGGCCGTACTGGAATCCATTTTAGGCCGCAAAGACACTCTTGCCGTTATGCCTACGGGTGGAGGGAAATCCCTATGTTATCAGCTGCCCGCCCTCTTTTTTGGCGGTCTGGTAATTGTGGTTTCTCCTTTGATTGCTCTAATGAAGGATCAAGTTCGTTCGCTGAATGCCTTTGGTATACCCGCAGGTTGCTTGTACTCGGGTCAGACGATTTCAGAAAAAAGAGAGATTTTTGCAGCTATTCAAACATGCAATGATTTTATTTTATACCTGTCTCCTGAGAGAGTGCAAAATCCAGGTTTCGCCAAATGGATTCAATCACAAAGGGTTGTTCTATTCGCCGTTGATGAAGCTCATTGTGTTTCACAGTGGGGGCCCGATTTCAGACAGGACTACCATCGACTTTCGCTGTTGAGAGAGCTAAGGCCTGAAGTGCCAATTCTCGCACTGACCGCGACCGCCACTCCAACCGTGCTTTCGGATATCTCCCGACAATTGCGACTTAGAGCTCCCGATCGGCATGTGCATGG